>NZ_JBEXUD010000025.1:0-164103 GCF_040614215.1 Dactylosporangium sp. NPDC006015 | reverse complement strand
CCACGCTGCTCGGCGCGTTCCTCGCCGGCTACATCGCCTTCCTGTCCCGGCTGGTGCGCTCGGAGTCGCTGGTGGTGGGGGTACCGGTGGCCGGCATGGTCTGGCGCGCGGCCCGCGGCCACGTCCTCGGGTACGTCGCCGCGACCGTGGTCACCGCGGCGGCCCCGGTCGCGATGGCCTGGCTCACCCGGGAGGTGCTGGACCGGGTCGCCGGGCCGGGCCGGGCCGGCGCGGCCGCCGGGCTGCTCAGCCTGGCGCTGGCCCTGGCCGCCGCCGGTGCCGCCCTCGCCGTCGCCGTGCGGGCCGCGGAGTACCTCCGCAGCGAGGTGGACCGGCGGGCCGCGCTGCGCGGCAAGGACGAGCTCTTCGCCGCGGTGTCGAGCCTTCCCGGGCTGGCCCGCTTCGAGAGCCCGGCGTTCCTCGACCGGCTGCGGCTGGGCGTGCTCAGCGCGGCCAACCCCGGGCGGCTCGTGGACACCGCGCTGGCGGGAGTCCGCAGCGGGCTGACGGTCGCCGGGTTCGTCGGCTCGCTGGCCCTGATCAGCCCGGCGTTCACCGGCGTCGTCCTCGCCTCGGCCGTGCCGGCGCTGCTCATCGAGCTGCGCCTGTCGCGCCAGCGGACCGGCATGCTGTGGCGGATCGGGCCCGTGGAGCGGCGCGGCCTGTTCTACTCCAACCTGCTGTCCACCGTGGACGCCGCCAAGGAGATCCGGCTCTTCGACCTCGGCGGCTTCCTGCGCGGCCGGATGCTCGACGAGCAGCGCACCGCCGACGCGGCCCGGCGCCGCATGGACCGCCGCGAGCTGCTGGTCCAGGGCGGGCTGGCGGGCAGCTCGGCCGTGGTGGCCGGGGCCGGCCTGGTGTGGGCGATCCTCGCCGCCGGCGACGGCCGGCTCGGCGTGGGTGACGTGTCGATGTTCGTGGCCGCGATGGCCGGCGTACAGGCGTCCCTGGGCACGGTCGTCTCGGCCGGGGTGATGGCCTACGAGCACCTGTTGACGTTCCATCACTACGTCGCGGTGGTCACCGCCGAGCCCGACCTGCCGGTGCCGGCGTCACCCCGGCCGCTGCCGCCGCTGCGCCGGGGGATCGAGCTGCGCGACGTGTGGTTCCGCTACAGTCCCGACCACCCGTGGGTGCTGCGCGGGCTGAACCTGACCATCCCGTGCGGGCAGACGGTCGCCCTGGTCGGGCGCAACGGCGGTGGCAAGAGCACCCTGGTGAAGCTGCTGTGCCGGTTCTACGACCCGACCCGCGGCGAGATCCGCTGGGACGGCGTGGACATCCGGGACGTGCCGCCGGCGCAGCTGCGGGCCAGGATCGGCGCGGTCTTCCAGGACTTCGTGTCCTATGAGCTGACCGCCACCGAGAACATCGCGGTCGGCGACCTGTCCGCCGCCGCCGACCCGCGGCGCGTCGCCGACGCGGCCCGGGAGGCCGGGGTGCACGACGCCCTGTCCGCGCTGCCCCGCGGGTACCGGACGATGCTGAGCCGCGCCTTCGACGCCGACCCGGAGGGCGCCGGGTCCTCCACCGGCGTGCTGCTGTCCGGCGGCCAGTGGCAGCGGGTGGCGCTGGCCCGGGCGTTCCTGCGCCGCGACCGGGACCTGCTGATCCTGGACGAGCCGAGCGCCGGCCTGGACCCCGAGGCGGAGCACCAGGTGCACACCCACCTGCGCACCCTGCGGACCGGCCGGACCAGCCTGGTCGTGTCGCACCGGCTCGGCGCGGTCCGCGACGCCGACCGGATCGTGGTCCTGGCCGACGGCGTCGTGGCCGAGGAAGGCACCCACGCCGAACTGGTCGCCGCGGACGGTGGCTACGCGCGGCTCTTCGCCCGCCAGGCGGCCGGCTACCGCGACACCGTGCCCGCCGAGCCCGCTGAGCCCTTCAGGGTGCACGGATGATGTGGCTCCCGCTCGCCACGGCGGTGCTGGCCGCCCTCGGCGCCGTGTGGTGGCTGCGCCGGCGCTACCTGACGGTCACCGTCGACGGCCCCAGCATGCTGCCCACGTACCGCCCGGGCGAACGCCTCCTGGTCCGCCGGATCCCACCGGCAGCGCTGCGCACCGGCCAGGTGGTGGTCTTCACGGCCTCGCCCCCACCCCCACCGGCACCCCAGCGACCCGCGTGGATCGTCAAGCGCGTGGCCGCCGCCCCCGGCGACCCCATCCCGCGCGACACCGTGCCCGCCCTGCGCACCGTCCCGGGCAACCACGTCCCTCCCGACCGCGTGGTCCTGCTGGGCGACAACCCCGTCGTGTCCCACGACTCCCGCCGCTCCGGCTACTTCACCACCGACCGCCTCCTCGGCGTCGTCATCCGCCGCCTGGGCGCACCGTAGGACGGAATTGGTTGGACGGCACCGATCGTGCGGGCCGATACTGTGCGGCTGGTCTCCGGTTGACCGGCGTCCGGGGGCGATCGCCCACCGGGCCGTCGCGACGACGGGGCTGGGTGGTCATCGTGGAGCAGCGTTCGGAAGAAGCCGTCCTGCGTCGCCTGTACGCCGGGATTCGTGAGCGGCGGTCGCCGCAGGACGTGGCGGTGGACATCGTGGAGCTCGGCGCGCAGCGGTGGCTGAGCGCGGTGGGCTGCCGGGACCTGTATTCGATGATGCGGTACCAGCGGGCGCGTCAGCTGGTGGTGGCGCAGGACGGGCCGGCGGTGTGGACCGGGCCGGTCGGGTCGTCGATGCCGACGACGTGGCGGCATCATCCGGGGCTGGCCAGGGCGTACGAGACGGCCAAGGTCGCGGTGGACGCCGTCGCGCTCGCCGCGGCGCGACCGGCACCGGTGGCAGCGGACCCGGCCGAGCCGGCGGCGCTGCGCCTGTGGCTCGGGTCGGCCCTGACGCTGTTCGGCCTCCCCGACGAGGATCCCTGGCCGGCCCGCCGGACGGTCCCGCGCCGTCCGGTGCCGATCTCGTGGGCGGGCGGCACCTACTACCGGCTGCGCAAGCCGGCCGGGGCGCGGGGCGACCGGGGCGGGCACGCCGACGCCCGGGACCGGATGGCCGCCGCCACCCGCCGGGAGCTGCTCCCTGGGGTGTCGGTGCGCACGTACCGCCGGGCGGTGCGGGCCGTGCTGCACCTGCAGCAGCGCACCGAGGTGCTGGCCGCCGAACGGGACCGCGAGGCGTCGGTGGCGTTCGGCAAGGCGCGGCTGGCGTACCTCGTCACCGAGGAGGACTTCGTCGCGTGCCCGGCCACCGCCGCGTTCACCGCGTACTACGTGGCGCGGCTGAACATGCGGACCCTGTTCACGTCGGGGCGCCAGGCCCGGCCCATGGACACCCTCGCCGAGCAGCTGCTTGCGGCCGCGCTGTCGAGCCCGGCCTGCCGGCCGTGGGTGCTGGCGTCGGTGCTGACGCGGTGGTCCGTGCTGGACCGGCTCGACGACACGCAGTGCGGCCGGCTGATGGGCCTGTACTACGAGCAGCTCGCCGCGTCGGCGCGGGCACTGCGGCGCGCCTACGACGTGCGCCGCGACCCCACCCACATGATCATGCGGGCCGGCGACGACTCGTCGACGTGGAACAGCGCGTCCCGGGCGTTCAACCAGGCCCGCACCGGCTGGCTGAATCTGACGCGCGGACTCGGGTACGACGACGTCATCGAGGCGAGCTGCCCGGGCAAGGTGCCCGCGCTGGTGGCGGCCGACGTGGCGGCCTGGCACCGGCTGGAGGGCCGCGACCAGCACGCGGACGTGCAGGTGTGGGCGGACCTGCCGGTGCCGTGGGACGTCGTGCTCGGTGACGACTCGTGCGACGCCGACCTGGTGCGGCAGGCGTGCCGCCGGCACGGGGTGGATCCGGAGGCCACCGGCTGGACGCAGCCGTACCGTCAGGGCATGACCGAGCTGCCGGCGCCGGCCCGGGATCTGGTGCACGGAGTGACGGTGTCGTCGCCGCTGCTGGCCGGGCTCCTGCGGGAGACCGGCGTGTTCTCCGGACAGACACAGCGGCGATAACGCCTTGCGCCCACCGGCGCGATCGACGAGGCTGACGTGGCACGGCGGTAGCTCAGAGAGCCGGAGGAGGCTCCGGCCCGGCAGAGCGGGCGGCTCACGAACCTTCCGCCCCGTCCCCGTTTCGACCACGGGTCGTCGTGCACACAGGCCAGGTGTCCGGAACCGTCCGGGCGCCTGGCCTGTGTGGTGCTGCGGGCTGAGCGCGGATCGGGGCTCAGAACAGTCCAGAGGGCGGTGAACCGGCAGCCGAGGCCGTCGAGTCCACTGTGGATGGTGGTGGCGGCGGTACGTAGGCACCGGCGCCGATCCGGGTGACCGCCACCGCCTCGTAGGCGGACGTCAGCGAGCTGAGGTTGGCGGCGATCGAGGCCAGCGCGGCGACGGAGTTGGCGACCTGCCGGGTGCCGTCGGTGGAGCGGCTGGCGGCTGCGGCCAGGTCGTTGATGGTCGACGTCAGCGCCTGGGTGGTGTCGCCGGTGTCGTGGACCCGCCGGGTCATCTCGGCCGTGACGGTGCGCTGGTCGTCCACCGCCGCGGTGATGTCCGCCTGATGGCCGGTGATCTCGTGGATGACCTTCGTGATCGAGCCGAGCGCCGTCGCGGTGGCCTCCGCGTCGGTGCGGATGGCCGCCACCTGCGCGTCGATGCTGCCGGTGGCCTCGGCGGTCTGCTGGGCGAGGCCCTTCACCTCGTCGGCGACCACCGCGAAGCCCTTGCCGCTCGCGCCGGCCCTGGCCGCCTCGATGGTGGCGTTGAGCGCGAGCAGGTTCGTCTGGGCGGCGACACCGTTGATGAACGCGACCACGCCGCTGATCTCGGCGCTGGACGTGCCCAGCCGGGTCACGCTGACCTGGGTGTCGGCGGCCGTCGTGACGCCCTGCTGCGCCACCCGCCCGGCGTTGCCGGCCCGCTCGGCGATCGCGTCGATGCTGGTCCGCACCGCGTCGGCCCCGGACAGCAGGCCGCGCATGTTGGCGGTGACGTCGTCGATGGAACCGGACAGCAGCACCGCCTGCTGGGCGGTCTCCGCGGTGTGGCGGGTGACCGTCGAGGCGTTCGTGGCCAGGTCGTCGGCGGCGTCGCGCAGGTTGTGCGCCTGCTGTGCGATGCCGGTCATGAGCGTGCGCATGCCCTCGGTGGCCTGGTTGATGGTGCCCGCGATCCAGCCCATCTCGTCGTCCCGCGCGATCGGCAGCTCCAGGTCGAGACGGCCGTTGGCGAGCGCGTCGAGCGCGGACATGGCGCGGCGCATCCGGCGGGCGAGCCGCCGTGCCGCGTGCACCGCCTCGGCGAGCAGCACCGCCACGACGCCGGCCACGACCAGGGCGACGTGCCGGTAGGTGGTGTCGCCGGAGTCCAGACCCAGCCAGATCAGCGTGATGGCGAGCGGGAGCACCGCCGCGACCACCGTCCGGGCGGTCAGCTCGAACACGATCGTGCGCCACCAGCGGCGCTCGGGTCGTTTCACGGCCGGCTCTGGTGACGATGGGGACACAGTTCCCCATCGGCGACCACCGCGCGGAGTTGAGGCCGAATGCGCCGCTTCGTTCGTGGATCCGGCCGGGGTACGGCGGTGCCGCCGGGCGTCCTGCCCCGGGCGCCGCTCGATCGCGGTGGAGCCGGGGCAGGCGTGTGCTGCGGGAGGACGGGCCGCTCAGGTGATGGGGACGTCGCGGCGGCGGAAGCCGGCCAGGCCGGCGACGACCAGGGCGACGGTGATCGCGGTCAGGACCAGCAGCGGCGCCGCGGCGACCGGCCCGCCCGGGACGTGGGGGATGTGGGTGAAGGGGGAGACGTCCAGCAGCGCCTGGCTCAGCTGCAGCGCGGCGCCGACCTGCCCCAGGATCACGCACAGCGACAGCGCCGCCCAGCCGATCGCCGGGGCGCGGCGGGGCGCCAGGCCGAAGACCGCCACGGTGAGCGCGGCGAGGAGCCAGATCGCGGGCAGCTGGACCAGCGCCCCGGCCAGGACGCGGGGGAGCTCCCGCCCGACGGCGCCGGTCGCCGTGCCGTAGAGGAGCCCGGCGGCGAGACCGGTCACGACCATCACGAGCGTCGGGCCGAGGAACGCGAAGACGAGGTGCGACGCGGCCCACCGCAGCCGGCTCACGCCGGTGGCCAGCAGGGCCTCGCTGCGCAGCGCCGCCTCCTCGGTGCGCATCCGCAGCGCCGCGGAGATGCCGTAGGCGGCGACCGCGATCGCGCCGAGGCCGAGCGAGCCGGCGATGAACACGTCGCCGGCGCCGGACGCGCCGCCGAGGCGCTCCATGATCTGCTTGAGCTGCTCGTTGTCGGCCAGCAGATCCCCCGAGGTCTTCGCGACGCCGCCGAAGAGCAGCCCGCCGACGATCCCGAGGCCGATCAGCCAGCCGTACAGGGAGCCGCGGTGCAGCCGCCACGCGAGCGCCAGCGGGCTGGCGAGCCCGGGTCCGGCCGACGCCGGGCCGAGCTTCGGGGGCAGCAGCCCGGCGCCGACGTCGCGGCGGGCCGACAGGCGCAGCGCGAGCGCGGTGACGGCGAGCACGGCGGCGGCGATGACCGCGAACACCCACCAGTGGTCGCCGGCATAGGCGCGCACGTGGTAGATCCAGCCGAGCGGCGAGACCCACGACAGCCATGACAGACCACCGCCGGCGACGTCGCCGGCGCCCCGCACCCCGAACGCGACGCCGACAATGGCGACGCCGATGCCCCGGGCCGCGCCCGCGCCCTCGCTGAGCTGCGCGGCGGCCGCGCCGACGGCGCCGAAGAGGATGCCGGCGCCCGCCCAGGCCAGTCCCATGGCGGCGGCGCCGCCGGCCGGCGTGTGCTGGCTGATCATGCCGAGCGTGACGAGCGCGCCGACGAGCACGCTCGCGCAGGAGATGGTGGCCAGCGCCGCGGCGACCGGGGCATGGCGGCCGACGACGGTCGCGCCGAGCAGCTCGCGGCGCCCGGCCTCCTCCTCGACCCGGGTGTGCCGGATGACGAACAGCACCCCGATCAGCGCCATGATCACCATGCCGGTCGCGGACCGCCAGTAGATCAGCGCCCCGAGGCTCGCGTTGTCCGGCTTCGTCCCGTAGAACAGCAGCAGCATCGGGTTGCCGGCGAGGTTGTCGATGTAGCCCTGCCGCCCGGCGTCGGTCGGGTAGAGCTGCGCGGTGCCGGACGCGAGGGACAGCGGCAGCAGGCCCAGCAGCAGCATCCAGATCGGCAGCAGCACCCGGTCGCGGCGGACGATGAGGCGGGCGAGGGCGCCGGTGCCGGTGAACGCGCTCATTTCGACGGCTCCGTCTCGTAGTGACGCAGGAAGAGCTCCTCGAGCGTCGGCGGCTGGCTGACGAGGCTGCGCACGCCGTGCGAGGTCAGCTGGCGCAGCACGGTGTCGAGTTGCGCCGAGTCGACCTGGAGCCGCACCTGGTGGTCGCGCACGTGCAGGTCGTGGACGCCGGCCAGATCGGCGAGGCCGTTGGGCGGGGTGCTCAGCTCGGCGGAGATGGACGTGCGCGTCAGGTGCCGCAGCTGCGTCAGGGTGCCGGTCTCGACGGTGCGGCCCTGGCGGATGATGCTGACCCGGTCGCAGAGCGCCTCGACCTCCGACAGGATGTGGCTGGACAGCAGCACGGTGCGGCCGCGCTGCTCGGTCTCCTCGGCGACGACCTGCCGAAACACCTCCTCCATCAACGGGTCCAGGCCGGAGGTGGGCTCGTCGAGCAGCAGCAGCTCGACGTCGGAGGCGAGCGCGGCGATGAGGCCGACCTTCTGCCGGTTGCCCTTGGAGTAGGCGCGGCCCTTCTTACGGGGGTCGAGGTCGAAGCGCTCGAGCAGCTCGTCGCGGCGGGCCCGGTTCACCCCGCCGCGCAGCCGGCCCAGCAGGTCGATGACCTCGCCGCCGGAGAGGTTGGGCCACAGGGTGACGTCGCCCGGCACGTACGCCAGCCGCCGGTGCAGCGAGACGGCGTCGTGCCACGGGTCGCCGCCGAGCAGCCGCGCGGTGCCGCCGTCGGCGCGCTGCAGGCCGAGCAGGATCCGGATGGTGGTGGTCTTGCCTGCCCCGTTGGGACCGAGGAACCCGTGCACCTCGCCCTGCGCGACGGTCAGATCGAGGCCGTCCAGCGCGGTGGTCTGGCCGAACCGCTTGATCAGTCCGGCGACCTCAATGGAGTTTTCCATGCTTCAGACGCTACACTCATTTCACACAAGTGTGAAAGTTCGTGTTGGACAATTGACGGATGGAATCCCACATGCGAGATGAGGCGGCGTTACGGGCCTTCGTGGAGGACATGGCCAGGCTGCTCGGCGACTGGGGCTTCCCGCGCATGGCCGGCCGGGTCGTCTTCACGCTCATGGCCGCCGACGAGCGGTCGCTGACCGCCGGCGAGCTGGCCGACCGCCTGGGTGTCAGCGCCGCCGCGATCTCCGGCGCCGTGCGCTACCTGTCGCAGATCTCGATGGTGGCCCGCGAGCACGTCCCCGGCGACCGTCGCGACCGCTACCGGCTCGTCGACGATTCCTGGTATGAGGTGACGGTCGCCAAGATGACCCTGCTGAAGACCCTCGCCGACGCCGCCGACGTGGGCGCGGCCGCGGCGGGCGGACCCGGCACCACCGCCGGCGCCCGGCTCGCCGGGATGCATGACTTCTACACCTGGGTGCAGGACCGGCTGCCGGCCCTGCTCGACCAGTGGGCCGCGGAGAAGGCGGCCAAGGCGGACTGAGTGCCCGGAGACGGACCTGCCGCCGGCCCGTTGGGGAGCCGGCGGCAGGTCGGTCGGGTGCGGGAGCTACTTCAGGGACTTCATCCAGTCCCGCAGCTGGCGGGCCTGGCGGTCGAGCTCGCCACGCGCCGCGTCGGTGCCGGCGGCGGGGGAGCCGGCCAGCGCGATGATCTTGTTGAGTGAGGTGCCCGCGGCGTTGTAGTCCAGCCGCAGGTACGCGGCCTGTGCCTCGTCGAGGAGCGCGGTGACCGCCGCGGCGGACTCCGGGTCCAGGGTGCCACCGGCGGCGCCGGCGGTGATCAGCGTGCGGGTCTGCCGGAAGGTCGAGCAGTTCGCCTCGCTCTGCCCGGCCGTCCAGTTGATGCCCGCCAGCAGGATCCTGGTGAAGTCCTCACGGTAGTACTGCGCGCGGTCGTGGCCGAGGATGAGCGAGAAGGCGCGGCCGCCGTCGTAGTTCTGGCACCACGCGATCGGGTGGTCGCCACCCATCAGCGCCATCGGGACGTTCGCGGCGTTGCCGCTGTTGAGGCTCCGGCGGTACGTCGACTCCTCGAGGCTCAGCAGCGTGTGCACCTCGGCCCGCGGGTTGTGGTCGAAGTTGTACAGCTCGTCGATGGTGAGCCAGGTCTTCGGCAGGTGCGCCGTGGCCGGGTTCGTCGGGTCCTCGGTGTTGACCTGCACGTTGATGCAGCTGCCGCAGGTGCCCTCGCCGTTCTGCCCGCCCGGGTGGTTGGTGAACCACGCCCCGACCAGGTCGCGGTACCAGGCCACGTTGTGGATCGCGTCGGACGCGCCGTGCAGCCCGACGAAGCCGCCGCCGGCCTGGATGTACCCCTGGAACGCGGCCAGCTCGGCGGCGTTGAGCGCGTCGGACGCCGGTGCGCTGTTGGGGTTGGTCCCGTCCACCGGGGAGCCGAAGATGACCGTCTTGTACTTCGCCAGGTCGGCGGCGGAGGTGAACGGCGTGCTCGACAGCGACGCCGGGGCCAGCCGCGGGTCCCAGATGTCGACGTCGAAGCCGTGCTGCTGACCCCACTGCTGGACGAGCAGGGCGGTGTCGGCGATGTGGTCGTGGCGGAAGCCCTTGGTGGCCGAGAAGTACAGCACCCGGTAGGTGGCGCCGGGGAAGTTCGTCGAGGCCGCGAGCGGCGTCGCCGGCGCGATCGGGTTCGGCCCGATGGCCGGCGTGACGGTCATACCGGTCGCCGGCTCGGCCGGGAGCTTCCCGGCGAGCTTGTCCTGCAGGTAGCGGGCGTCGCCGACGAGCGTGTCCCGGGCCGCGGCGGAGACCGATGCGTCCTGCGCGGCGGCGACGAACTGGTTGAGGGCCCGCTTCGCCTGGTTGACGTTGCCCGCCTCCGCGAGGCCCGCCGCCTCCGTCAGCTTGGCCCGCAGGTCGGCGCCGAGGTCCGCGCCGATCGCGCCGGCGGTGACGTAGCCGCCGATCAGGGTGTCGAGTTCGGCGAACGACGTGGTCACCACGAAGGTCTGCTCGAAGTGCGCCGCGTTGCCGGCGGCGTCGCTGGCCACCACTCTGATCGTGTGCGCTCCGGTGGCCAGGGTGGAGGTGGCGACGGGCAGCGGGGTCGTCTCGGTCTGGTCGATCCACATCCGGTGGATGAAGACGCCGCCGGAGCCCGGCGCGGGATCGGTGCGGGTCGGGATCAGCGTGGCGGTGTGGCCGACGTGCCCGTCGACGATGCCGGGCCAGCTGACCACCGGGGCGACGGTGTCGACCCGGACCGTGATCGTGCGGACGGCCTCGGCCGAGCCGTCGCCGCCGACGGCGCGGTACCCGACCGTGGTGGTGCCCTGCTGGGTGATCTGCACGGAGCCGCTCAGGCTCGCGGGGAACGGACCGGTCGCGGATACCGCGGTCTGGAACGGTGCCGTGTTGCCGAGCCGGTACTCCAGGCGCTGGACGCCGTTGGCCGCGTCGGTCGCGGACAGGTTCAGCGTGACCGGGCCGCGGTAGTAGTTGTTGGTGCCGCTGGGGGTGGCCGGGGTGAGTGTGGCCGGCGCGCTCGTCGGCGCGGCCCATGCCGGGGTGGCGATGACGAGCGACCCGACGGTCATGGACGCGACGGGCACGGCGGCGACCAGGCACCGTAACAGGTGCCGGCGGGCGTCTGGGCGGGCTCGGCCGGAGGTGGTTTGGCTGGGCATGGTCTTCCTTCCGGTTCAGGAACAGGAAAGGCGAACGAACGGGTCTCCGATGCGGCCGGAAGGGTCCCGTCCCTCCGGCCGCACCGGCCAACCACTCCGACTTCGCCGCCTCCGGCTGTGGAGCGCACCCACAGCCGGACCCTCTGGGCAGCGATGCCGGAGAGCTTCTGTATCGCCGCGTGCGTCGCCGGCACGTGTGCATGCGTCGATGGCAACGGTGGTCCCGGCGGCGCGTCCGTGAGGACGGCCGTGGGGTCAGCGTTGCTCGACGGTCACGGTGCGCAGGTCATCGCGGCGGGTGCAGGCACGGATCGAGCCGGCTGCGGTGTGCTGCGTGGTGGGTGTCAGAGCTGAAGTGCAAGCGGACCACCTCCCCGGCTCGTTCACATCGTTGAAACAGTGCTGCCCCGTGGCCGACACAGTAAGAGCCTTCCGCTCAGGATGTCCAGAGCTTCGATGTTTTACGAACCAACTTTCGTTCATCTCAGCGAAAGTGAATTTTTGTCCTCACGCCGCATTCGCAGGTGTCGCCGTGTTCGGTGCGCCCGCGGCAGTGCAGAAAGCCTGATCGTCAGCTGCCATATGGCGATCCGCCGCATGTCACGGCCGATTCGACGGCCCGCCGGAGCGACGTGTAACGCGAATCGCTCGCGTTCCGCTCCTTCGAATAGGGGCAATCTCAAGACCGCCAAGAGTGCCTCCGGGAGGCTGGTGGCCGAAAGGAACTTTTGTAAGCACGATTAAAAGTTACGACCATCCAAACCGAACTTTTGCTTGATTAGCTCTTTCTTTTTGACAGAGTCGAGTTATACGGTGTCGCCAACAGGTTGACCGAGCCAGTCGCTCGCCCCGCTGAGCGGGATCCCGGCGAGCACTGACGCGCAGCTCGGTCACACCACTGCGGTTCGACACACACCCCGTACGCCTCCCTCCGGGCGTGCTGCACCACCACACCCGTCACCCGAACGGACGTCGTCCGCTCGCGGCGCCACCCCGCCGCGGCCTCCGACGGTCCGTTCGCCCTGCACCCTGCGGAGGAGGTCCCATGACCAGAGCTCCGGGCCGTCGCGTCACCACTGCGTACGCTGGCCTGCTAGCGCTCGTCGCATCCACGTTGGTCGGGACGGTGTCGGCGTCCGCCCCGGCGGTCGCCGCGCCTCAACCGAACAGCAATGGCATCCAGTACAAGGTTCTGGCATTCACCAAGTCGGTCGGCGCGAAACACGCGTCGACCTCGGCCGGCGTCAACGCGCTCAAGGAGCTGGGCAAGCAGCTCCGGTTCACCGTCGAGGAGACCGACGACGCCAGGAAGTTCGACGAGCCTCACCTCAAGCAGTTCCGGGTGGTCGTCTTCCTCAACACCGCCGGCGACGTGCTCGACGCGACGCAGCAGGCCGCGTTCGAGTCGTACTACCGTGACGGCGGCGGCTTCGTCGGCATCCACTCGGCGATCGAGACCGAGCCGGACTGGCAGTTCCTCACCGATGTCCTCGGCACCAGGGCGGCCGGCTCGTCGGGCGTCACGAAGGCCACCGTCAAGGTGGCGGACCGCGTGCACCCGGCGTCGGCGAACCTGCCCGAGCGCTGGGACCGCACGGATCAGTGGTACAACTTCACGTCCAACGTGCGGGGCTTCTCGCACGTGCTCGCGACCGTCGATGAGAACACCTACACCGGCGGCACGATGGGGTACGACCACCCGATCACCTGGTGCAAGGACTACCAGGGCGGCCGCTCGTTCTACACCGGGCTCGGCGACACGCCGGCGAGCTTCGCCACGCCCGACCTGCGGGCGCACCTCGGTGGCGCGATCCAGTGGGCTGCCGGCCAGACCGACGGCGACTGTGGCGCGACCGTGCTGGCGAACTACCAGATGGACTACATCGCCGCGCCGCCGAACGTCAGTGAGCCGATCGGCTTCGACGTGCTGCCCGACGGCCGCGTCGTGCAGACCGACCGCCGTGGCGGCGTCCGCCTGCACGACCCGGCGACCAACACCACCCACCTGCTGGCGCAGATCCCCGTGTACATGGCCAGCGAGGACGGCATGTACGGCCCGGCGATCGACAACGACTTCGCCAACAACCACTGGGTCTACGTGTACTACTCGCCGCTGACCCAGGAAGCGCCGTACCCGCAGACGACGCCGACCGCGAACTCGCCGACCACCGGCGCGGACCCCAGCGTCTGGGACCCGTGGAAGGGCTACTTCCAGCTGTCCCGGTTCAAGTTCGTCGACGGGCCGACCCCGACCCTCGACGTGGCGTCCGAGCAGAAGATCATGAAGGTGCCGGTCGACCGCGGGGCCTGCTGCCACGTGGCCGGTGACATCACCTTCGACAAGGACAACAACCTGTGGATGGTGACCGGCGACGACACCCCTGCGGGTGGCGGCAACTCCGGTGGCTTCGCGCCGTTCAACGACATGCTCACCACGACCGGGCAGTACAACGCCCCGTACGTCGACGCCCGTCGCTCGGCGATGAACACCAACGACCTGCGTGGCAAGGTCCTGCGCATCAAGGTCCAGGGTGACGGCTCGTACACCATCCCGACCGGCAACCTGTTCACCGGCAACGAGGAGGGCGGCGGCAAGACCCGGCCCGAGATCTACGCCATGGGCTTCCGCAACCCGTTCCGCATCACCGTGGACAAGAACGGCGTCGCCTACGTCACCGACTACTCGCCCGACTCCTCGACGCCGCAGGTGAACCGCGGTCCCGCGGGCACCGGCCGGATGGAGATCGTGCGGAAGCCGGCCAACTACGGCTGGCCGCTGTGCTACTCGCCGTCCCTGCCGTACTACCGGTGGAACTTCAACACCTCGACGCCGCTGGACACCCCGGCCCAGGCGTTCGAGTGCAACAACCCGGAGCGCGGCCCGGCCAACACGTCCCGGTGGAACACCGGCCTGACGTACGCGCCGCCGATCGCGACGCCTGACATGTGGTACTCGTTCCAGGACAACAACGCGGCCAACCCGCTCGGCACGCCCTGTGCGGCGTACTACATGCAGTCCCCGCCCGGGAAGTGCCCGCAGCTGTTCCCGGAGCTCGGCACCGGCGGCGTCGGCCCGCACGGCGCGGCCAAGTACGACTACGACGCGAACAACCCCAACCCGACGAAGTTCCCGGCGTACTACGACCAGTCCATCTTCTTTGGCGAGTTCACCCGTGACTACCTGCGGGAGATCCGCCTGGACTCGTCCGGGCAGGTCTTCAAGATCAACGATCTGCTCAGCTGTGGCGCCGGACCGACCACGCCCGCGCGGCCGTTCCTGTGCGACAACCCCATGGACATGATGTGGGGCAAGGACGGCAACTTCTACCTGCTGACCTACGGTGACGGCTTCTTCAACATCAACCCCGACGCCGCGCTGGTGAAGTTCAGCTACGTGAAGGGCACCCGGGCACCGGTCGCGAAGCTGTCGGCCAGCCCGACCGACGGCGTCGGGCCGCTGACCGTCGCGTTCTCCAGCGAGGGCTCGAACGACCCGGACCCGGCCGACTCCATCAAGTTCGCCTGGGACTTCGACGGCAACGGCACGACCGACTCCGTCGACCCCAACCCGTCGTTCACCTACACCACCAACGGGGTGTACACGGCCCGGCTGACCGTCACGGACTCCAGCGGCAAGACGGCCTCGGCGAACACGACGATCACCGTCGGCAACACCTCACCGACGGTCAAGGTCAACGTGCCGATCGAGGGCGGACTGTTCGCCTTCGGCGACAACATCCCGTTCAACGTCACGGTCACCGACCCGCAGGACGGTGCGATCGACTGCTCCCGGGTCGAGGTGACGTTCGTGCTCGGGCACGACAGCCACGGCCACGCCGAGTCGACCGCGAACGGCTGTTCCGGGACGCTGCCGACGTTCGAGGAGGACGTCTCGCATGGCGGCAACGTGTTCGGCGTGATCAGTGTCTCGTACACGGACAAGGGCGGTCCCGGCGGCATCCCGGCGCTGACCACGGTCGCGCAGACGACCATCCGGCAGAAGAAGCAGGAGCTCGAGTTCGCCGTCGACCAGTCCGGCACGAACACGGCGGCGACCACCGACACCGGCGGCGGCCTGCAACGCGGCAGCCTCGGCAGCGGTGACTGGATCGCCCTCAACGGCACGGTCGACCTGAAGAACATCAACTCGCTGACGTTCCGCACGTCGGGTGGCAGCGGGGCGGCCGGTACCGGATCCGTCGAGGTCCGCCTGGACTCGCTCACCGGACCGGTCCTGACCACGGTCACGATCGCGCCCACCGCGAACGCCAACACGTTCGCCAGCCAGACCTTCCCGATCACCGACCCGGGCGGCGCACACCGGATCTACCTGGTGTTCCGTCCCGTCACGGGCGGGCCGACGAACAACTTCTTCAACCTCAACTGGGTGGAGTTCGGCGGTCAGGGCGTGAGCGCGCCCTAGCTCCACCACCCACCGGGGCGGGGTGCGCCACCCCCCGCAGTGCTCCGCACCCTGCCCCGGTCTGAAGCACCCGCACTACCAGCAGAAGGAGCAACACATGTCCGGAAAGATCAACCGCCGCCGGTTACTGGCCGGCGCCGGCCTCACTGCGGCCGCCGCGTTCAGCCCGCTCGGCCCGGCCTCCGTCTTCTCCGCCACGGCGGCGAGCGCGGCCAACGGCCGGCTCATCCCCGGCGGGAAGCTCGGCACCATCACGTACAGCCAGCGTGACGTCCCGACCCGGATCGGCATCGCGGCGAGCGCCGCGCTGGGTGTGGCGCCGACGATGGGCTACCTGGGCGGCCCCAACTTCCCCCAGGACCCGACCGACCTCGGCCCGCTGGTGCCGCTGCCGGGCGGCTGGCTGGAGCTGTTCGAGTTCCTGGCCAAGGCGGGCTTCAAGCAGATCGAGTTCGCCGGCTACGGCCAGCACGCCTCGAACCCGGGCGGCGCCGCGCCGAACCCGGCGCCGGGCGGTGTCACCACCCCGGAGGCCCGGGCGGCCTACCTCGCGTACGCCCGCACCCTGCGTGGCTACCTCGACGCCTTCGGCCTGGAGGCGATCGGCAACCACGGGTTCGTCCCGAACACCTGGAACGGCCCGGGCAGCGCCGGCGGCGCGATGACCGCCCAGGACTACAACCGGCTGCAGGCCGAGCTGGAGTTCGCGGCGATCCTCGGCATGCCGTTCATGGGCACGGGCAGCGACCCGACGAGCGCCAACAACCGCAACATCGAGCCGTGGACCCTCGCGGGCGAGAAGTGGTCGGCGCTCAACGAGATCAGCGTGGGGCAGTGGGGCATCCAGATGTACACCCACAACCACTCGCCGGCGTACAACTTCCTGCAGGACGGCCCGCTGGTCACCGTCACGCAGCACCGCATCACCGGTGAGCCGATCGCGCCGACCCAGGTCCGCGGCGAGTCGGGCAAGCGGCTCATGCAGCACTACCTCGACGTCACCAACCCCGACCTCGTCGTCATCGAGATGGACGTCTACTGGGCCCACGTCGCTCAGCACCAGCACCGCTGGCGCTACGACTGGGAGGGCAAGCGCGTCGAGGACATCTTCGACCCGACCGCCCAGGTCGCCAAGCAGACCAAGCGGTACCCGCTGTTCCACGCCAAGGACGGCGACGCCACCGGCCAGGCCCCCGGCGTGGGTGACGGCTACTCGTGGATCCCGTTCGGCGACCCCCGTAGCGACATCAACTACAAGGGGTTCTACAGCAACATCGGCGCCAAGGGCTTCCACAACTCGAACTACGAGCAGGACAACGCCCCCGGCGGTAACGGCGACCCCGGCCAGTCGCTGAGGTTCGCCAGGATCAGCGCCGCAGGGATGGCGGCCCTGCGCGGCTGACCCGCCCGGCCCGAGGCCGTCCCCGGCGCTGCCGCCCGGGGACGGCCTTTGGTCGTCTTCCCGCAGCCCGCGTGTGACCTGCGGCAAGAACCTTGCCGCGCCGCGGGGGAGCTGCCGAGAGGTACGACGATTCAGTCGTCCTCTCACGTTGTCGCGCACACCATGACCGCCGTCGCCGCCAACGCCTCCGCCACGACCACGGAGGCCGCCTCGGCGCAGCGCTCCGCGGCGAGCCTCGCCACCATGGCCGGCGAGCTGCGCGACATCGCCGCCTCGTTCCGCCACTGACCCCTGTGCCACGGTCGGCTTCGCCGTCCGCCGGCGCCGGATAGGCTTCCGGACATGACGTCCGCCGCATCGAGCACCGCCCTGATCGTCGTGGACCTGATGCCGCGCATCGTCGAGCGGGACCTGGGCCCGCACCGCGGCGCGGACGTCGTGGCCCGGTCCGCCGACCTCGCCACGGCGGCGCGCAAGGCGGGTGGCACCGTCGTCCTGGTCCGCGTCGAGCGGCCGAACGTCACGGAGCAGCCGCCGGGCAGCGGCTTCGTGCCGGAGATGGAGCCGCAGGACGGCGACGTCGTCATCGTGAAGCGCACCATCGGCGCCTTCTACGGCACCGGCCTCGCCGACCGGCTGCGCGAGCGCGGCATCGACACCGTCGTCATGGCGGGGATCGCCACCACCATGGGGGTCGAGTCGACCGCCCGGGCCGCCGCCGACCACGGCTTCGAGGTCGTCTTCGCCGCCGACGCGATGAGCGGGCTGACCGCGGCCGAGCACGAACACGCGCTCACCGTCACCCTGCCGCGGTTCGGCGAGGTCCACGACACCGCGTACCTCCTCGACCATCTGTGGCGCGTCTAACCATCGTTTTTGTCCTCAATCCAGCCATACCGACCAGGTCGCCGCCCTCGCCTGACGACGACAGGTAACGAGGAAAGCCGGCCTGAGTACTGTTCCTGCATGTTGACGACGCACGACGCGTGCTGAACCGTCGGAGTGCTGATGTTTGGATCGGCCGAGCATTTTCGTGAGATGGCAGCGGAGTTCGCCGAGGAGATCGGGAGGCCGCCGACCGTCAGGGAGGTGATGGAGATCCTCGAGCTGGCCAGCATCGGCGAGGTGGACGTGTTGCGGCTGCGGTTCACCGCGAACATCAAGGCGACGGCCGGCGTGTCCCGCGTCGGGGATCTGAACGATGCCGCATTCGCGGCCGCGGCCAGTGGGCTGGAGGCGGTGATCGGCTCGGACCTGGACCCGGAGAGCCCCGGCTTCACGGGTGAGGTCGGGCGGCGGCTGACCTCCGCCTTGCGGGAATCGGGCATCGAATACGCGGATGTGGCGCCGGAGACAGAGGTCCGGGCCAAGGTTTCGGTAGCGCGCAGGCTCAAGCGCACACGGCTCGGCGACGTGGTGGCTGCGCCGATTCCGGCGGGTGGTTATCGCATCGGTGTGATCGTCGCCAAGAATGCGTTCGGTCTGGCGATCGGGTTCTTCGAGACGGTCGTTCCCGTGCCACGGGTGCCGGCGTCCACCGACAAGGTCGTGCCGTTTCCGATGTACAAGTTGGGCGACTCGATCGAGTCCGGACGGTGGCCGATCATCGGCAACGACGAGCGGTTGCTCGACCGATTTCCGCGCGACCCGGAGATTTACCATCGGCCTGACTGGCCGTCGAAGCCCCGCCGCGGTGAGTTCGGCGCCGCAGAGAACAGCGCGCGTGTCCTCCGCAAGATCGATGTGGAGGAGGCCCGGGCGGTCGGCCTGCTGGATGGCACCTACCATCAGTTTCTGCCCGGCCAGCGGATGCTGCGCTGGCTGGACGACCGCTACCCGCCGGGCGGTCGAGGCGATCAGAGGCCGGCTCCTTAATGCGGGTGGCTCAACCTGAGCTGGTCCTGGGCCGGGTAGGCCTGGGCCAACTGGTGCCGGCAGCGCGAGGCGGTCCCAGCGCAGCCGCATCCGTCACGGACCGAGTCGCTGCTTCCGGGCTAACATTGGAGCGGTGACGCGAGGTTACGTCACGACATTCAACCAGAGATGCCCGGTTCGTTGCCGCGGTCAAGTGCCAGACGCAGCCGCCGTGTGTTGTCGCAAGGTGGAGGGGCGTCGTTGATACGGGCGCGCCTGATGGCATTGTTGCTACGTCCGAAGCCGCCACCGCTCGTGCTCGGGCTGATGGCTGCCGTGATACTCATCGCGGCGGAGACCGCCCTGTTGTTTCCCCTCAAGGCAGGTGTCGCAGAGGGCGCCAGAAGCGTGGTCTACCTCTGCGGCGTCATGGTCGTCTCAACCTTGTGGGGCGCCGGACTCGGCGTGGTGACCGCGGTGGTCAGCGCCCTCGCCTACAACTATTTCCACGTTCCGCCCTACTGGACGTTGCACCTCAACGCGCGCCGGGACATGCAGAGCATCGTGGTTTTCATCGCGGCCGGGCTGTTGACCAGCTTCCTTGCAGACCTGGCCCGGTCCCGCGCCGCCGAGGCATCGCAGCGACAGCAGGAGGCCGACCTCGCCGCCGAGCTGGCCCACCGGATGTTGCGCGCCGGCGATCTGCGCTCGGTCCTTGGTCCGGCGTCACAACGGATCGCGGAGGTGTTCGCGCTACGGTCCGCGGCCATCGAGCTCGGGGCGGTTCCCGGGGACGAGCGGCGGGCTGCGTTGCCGTTGTACGACCGCGCGACGTGTCTGGGCACCCTGCTGGTCCCGGCGGACCTCCCTGAACCGACGCTGGAGCGCCTGCGGAAACGGGTGGTGCCATCGCTGGAATCGCTCCTGTTCGCGGAGTTCGGCCGTGAGGCGATCACCAACTCGCTGAAAGCGAGTCGTGAAGAGGCCACCAGGCTGATGGAGGAACAGGCCGCGATGCGGCGGGTGGCCACCCTGGTCGCGCATGGAGCCGCACCGATCGAGGTCTTCGGTGCGGTGACGAGGGAGCTGTGCCGGATCTGCGGCCCCCAGAACACCGGTCTCGTCCGCTACGAGCCGGACGGCACGGGCACCCTCGTCTCGGGCCGCAACGAGGCCGACATCGCCCAGATGCCGGCCGGAACGTCCATCCAGCTTGAGGGAGACTGCGTGTCCGGGATCGTCAAGCGCACCGGTCGCTCGGCCCGGGTGAGCTATGACAAGGCCGTAGGTCCCACCGCAGCGACCTTGCGTGAGCTCGGCATCCGTTCGGGGGTCGGCGTTCCGGTCGTGGTCGGAGGTCGTCTCTGGGGCGCGGCCCTCGCCTCGACCACGTCGCCCACGCCGATACCGGCTGCCGCCGAGGCACGCCTGGTCGACTTCACCGAGCTGGTCGCGACTGCGATCGCCAACGCCGACAGCCGTACACAGCTCACCGCCTCCCGCGCCCGCGTCGTCGCCGCCGCGGACGACGCTCGCCGCCGACTCGAGCGTGACCTGCACGACGGCGCACAGCAACGTCTCATCTCGCTCGGCCTCCGACTGCGCTCTGTGGAAGCCGCAATGCCGCCCGGCTTGGACACGATCAGGGAGGAAGTGGCACTCGCCGCGAATGGCCTGACCGGTGTCTGCGAGGACCTGCGGGAGATCTCCCGGGGCATCCATCCGGCGATCCTGTCCGAGGGTGGGCTGGGCCCGGCGCTCAAGACGCTTGCCCGCCGCAGCGCGATTCCGGTGGAGCTCACGCTGGGCATCGACCGGCGGTTGCCCGAACGGGCCGAGGTCACTGCGTACTTCATCGTGTCCGAAGCACTCGCGAACGCCGCCAAACACGCCCAGGCGACCGTGGTCTGTGTCGACGCCGAAGCCTGTGACGGACTCCTTGAGCTCTCGATCCGGGACAACGGCATCGGGGGAGTCGACACCGGCAACGGGTCCGGACTGATCGGCCTGCAGGACCGCACCGAGGCACTCGGCGGCCAGATGGAGGTCGTAAGCCCGGTCGGCAGCGGCACAGCACTACTGTTCAGCATTCCGATCGACGGCATCTGAGCGACAACGGAGGTCTGCCGCACACGCGGGCCAAGGGGGTGAGCGTGAAACTGGTGCAGGAGTCCGACTACCGGTTCCGCATCGACCGGGACGGCGAGATGCGGGTGCCCGGCGTGGTGTTCGCCTCGCGGGCGCTGCTGCCCGACCCCGCTGGGGACAAGTCCCTGGAGCAGGTGGCCAACGTCGCGACACTGCCCGGGGTGGTGGGCGCGTCGTATGCCATGCCCGACGTGCACTGGGGGTACGGGTTCCCGATCGGCGGGGTCGCCGCCACTGACGTCGCCACCGGCGGGGTGGTCTCCCCCGGCGGTGTCGGGTTCGACATCTCCTGCGGCGTGCGGCTGCTCGCCGCCGACCTCGACCGCCAGGATCTCGCGGAGCCGGCGTTGCGGGCGCTGATGGACGGCCTCGGCGCGGCGACTCCCCGCGGCATGAACCGCGGCGCCGTGTGGGCGCTGCGCGATGCCCGGCAGCTGCGGGAGGTGCTGGCCGGCGGCGCCCGGTACGCGGTACAGCAGGGCCACGGGGTGCAGCGCGACCTCGACCGCTGCGAGGACGGCGGCGCGGTGGCCGACGCCGACCCCGGGCAGGCCAGCGAGCGGGCGGTGCAGCGCGGGCTGGGCCAGGTGGGCAGCCTCGGGTCGGGAAACCACTTCCTGGAGGTCCAGGTCGTCGACCGGGTCTACGACGAGCCGGCGGCCGAGGCGTTCGGGCTGCGGGCCGGCCAGGTGTGCGTCATGATCCACTGCGGGTCCCGCGGGCTCGGACACCAGATCTGCACCGACCACGTGCGCGTCATAGAACGCGCCATGCACAGGTTCGGTATCACCGTCCCGGACCGGCAGCTGGCGTGCGCGCCGGTCTCGTCGCCGGAGGGCCAGGCGTATCTCGGGGCGATGGCCGCGGCGGCCAACTACGCCCGCGCCAACCGGCAGTTGCTCGCCGTGGCGGCCCGACGCGTGTTCGGCAGGGTCACCGGTCGGGAGCTGGCGTTGGTGTACGACATCTCGCACAACCTCGCCAAGATCGAGACACACGAGGTGGCCGGGCTGCCGCGGCGGCTGTGCGTGCACCGGAAGGGTGCCACCCGGGCGCTGCCACCTGGCCATCCGGACCTGCCGGCCGACCTGCGCGGCGCCGGGCAACCGGTGCTCATCCCCGGCACCATGGGCACCGCGTCCTATGTGCTCACCGGCCGGCCGGGTGCGCCGGCGTTCGCCTCGACCTGCCACGGCGCCGGCCGTGCGCTCAGCCGCCATCGGGCAGCCAAGACGGTGCACGGCAAGGAGCTGCGCGAGCGGTTGGAGGCCGAGGGCATCATGGTGCGCGGGGCGTCGTGGCGCGGCCTGGCCGAGGAGACACCGGAGGCGTACAAGGACGTCGACACCGTCGTGGACGCCGCGCAGGGCGCCGGGCTGTGCGTGCGGGTCGCGCGGCTGGTGCCGATCGGCGTGGTCAAGGGGTGAGACGACCGGCTGGTCGGTGTGTGCCAGGACCTGTTACGGCAGCTGGCGGGCGACAACATCGCTGTGCGCGGCGACTTCTCCTGCGGTCCGGCCGAAGAGGCGCCGAGGCTGACCCGCTTCGTTGCGCTCACACGTCGATGGTCACCGAGCACGACCAGCCGGCCCCTTCGCGGCCGAACCACAATTCGTGCAGCGAGACCCCCTTCGGTACCGCGCCCACCAACTCCACCCGGTCGGCGTCGACCATCGCCAACCGCACGTCCAGACTGCCGTCACCGGCCTCCACCTGCGCCGCGACCGGAAGCCGGCCAGCGGTGTCGATCAGATAGATCACCTCGTCGAGCACCGCGACCAGCAGGTCGGCGTCCGGGCCGGGTCCGGCCCGGAACCGAACGGACGCGGTCGGCAAAACGCCGGACACCTCGGCGAAGTTGCCCACCGTTGCCGCGACCGCCTCCACCACACAGCGTTCCCGCGACGGCGCCCACGCCTCGATCCGCACGTCCGCGGTGTGCGGAACGCTCCGATGCCCCGCTGCCGGCCGTTCAGCCATCACAGCCTCCAACCCGCCACCCGCCGTGCCGGGCAGAGCGACCACGCACCAGTGCGCCTCATGGTCGCAGCCAGCCGGCTCATCGCCGTCCTCACGGCTCGGCGTCGTTCAAGGCCAGCCGTCGCGCCCGCAGTGACGGTGACCAGCTGACGCACCCGGCTACCCAGGCAATCGTACGATCCGCCGGGCGGTCAGGGCACGTTCGGCAGCGGCCACAGCTGCCCGGTCGCGCTGTCGATGAGCGCAGCGCGGGTGATCCGGGCGGTGAGAGGGAGGATGCCGTAGACGGTGGTGGCGACGATGGGCAACTGCTCGGATCGGGCGCGCGGGGCGATCGAGCAGTGCGGCAGCCACGCGTCGATCTCGTAGTGTGCGTGTACCAGCGCACCCGTGGCGCGGGCCGCCTCGACGACGCCCTGTTGCCGCGCGATGAGGTCCGCCGGCACGGCGGGAACGAGGCAGATCCGGCCCCGCCGGAAGGCGCCCAGCGCGTCGAAGGTGACCTCGAAGCCGCCTCGGTCCGGGAGCCCCGCCACGGTGTCGCGGACGGCGTCGAGATCCCACCGCAGCAGGACGACGTACGACAGATGGGGATGATGCATCCCGTGGGTGTGCGAGCGAAGTGTCGCGACGCCCTGCGCCTCGAGCCCGTCCCACAGCTTCGTCAGGGCACGCTCGGCGCGACCGTCGAAGAGCAAGCAGACAGCCAAGGCCACCGCTCGACGGTAGCTCCCTCTTCTCCGCCGCGAGGACGTGTCGGGCCGCACCGGACCGCTGCCCATCGGGTTGGCACTACAATAATTCCTTATTGTTGATGTTTCGATGAAACGCTGCGTCGATGAGGGGCGGCCTTTGCGGGAGAATCCGAACTCACCAGGAGATTCACCCGATGCCACGACATTACCGGCACTAGGCGTAAATCGTATTCCGGGCCGCAGAGCGGTACGGGAACGGACAATTTTCGGTCGCTATTCGTGAGTGCTGCCGCACAGTCCGAATTTGGAACGCTTTACCGAGAAATTGTGCGGTTCAATCGCCCGGCGACAAGGGGACTTTGGTCTACCCTCTGCGACCGGCGCACGGCCGGGCCGTCAACAGAACGCACCGCGACGGCTCGTCACAGCGTGTGGCCGCCACCTTGGCACGTAGCCGGAGGCCCCGACGATGGCACAACACGCGACGCGATCCCGTTCATTGATCGCCGTCCTTTTGCACTGCCTGCTGGCATTCGCCCTGATGGCGCCGACCACGCTCCTGTTCGACCAGGTCTGGGGCTCGGTCGGGGAGCGGACCAGGTTCGCCCAGTCGGAACGCAACGGCATCCAGTACCTCCGCAGCCTCGGTCAGCTCACGATCGCCCTGACGGATGCGCAGTCCGCCGCGGTCTCGGGGCGCCCGTTCCCGCGGGACACGGTCACCCGCGTGGTCGAGGCCACCGCTTCGGTCGACGCCCGGCTCGGCGGGGACCTGCGCACCCACGAGCGATGGTCCGGGCTGCGCGCCAAGATCGAGGCGCTGGCGGCGCTGGGCGTCATCGACCCCGCCGCGGCGTTCAGCACCTTCGGTGAGGCGACCGACCTGCTCCTTGCGCTGTACAAGGAGGTCCGCGACAACTCGCAGCTGACCCGCGAGCAGGACATCGACGCGTCCTACCTGCAGGAAGGCGCGGCGCAGCAGCTGCCCGAGGCCGTGGTGGCCGCCGGCCGGTTCATGGATCTGGCGGTCATCGCCGCCGGGCGGCCCCGCAACGACCCGGCGGGCACGGCCGCCAACCTGCTCAACGCCCGTGACGCGGTGACCTACCCGGCCAACAACCTCGCCGCCGGCCTGCAGGCCGCGGTCGACGGCACCAGCAGCCGGACCCTCAGTGGCAACCTGCTGAGCCGGCTGGACCGGTTCCGGCGCGGCATGGAGACGCTGACCGCGACGACGGTGCCGGTCGACGGCCGGACCGCGGTGAACACCGCGGCGCTGCGGGACGTCCGCAACGAGGTCCAGACGTCCGCGTCTGAGCTGGCGGCGACGATTCTGGACGAGCTCGACCTGCTGATCGGCGCCCGGATCGAGGACCTGGACCGGCAGCGACAGACGGCGGCGGTCACCCTGGCGGTGGCGGTGCTGCTGGCGCTGGTCCCGCTGACCGTGCGGCTCGTCCGGCCCCGCCGTCGACCGGTCGCGAACCCACCCGTCCCACCGGCCCCCCAACCGGCCGAGGACGTGGTCCCCGCCTGGCGCCGGGAGCCGACCGGTGCTCGCTAGGCTTCGCATCCGCGGCAAGCTCGCGGTCCTCCTCATCGCCCCGCTGGTCGCGATCGTGCTGCTCACGGTCGTCGTCGTGGTCGACCGGGTCGGGCAGGCCGGCCGGGCGGCGGACACCGCGCGGACCGCCCGGGTCGCCGGTGACGTCGGCGCGCTCATCCAGGACCTGCAGCAGGAACGGCTGATGGCGGTTGGACACCTCGTCCAGGTGGTCGGCCGTTCGCGGCTGCTGCTGCAGACGGCGGCGGTCACCGACCAGGTCACCAACCTCAAGCTCGACTACGCCGGCAACCTGTCACCGGAGGTGGCGGAAGCGATCGACGACGTGAAGTCGCTCGCCGGGCTGCGTGCCTCGCTGGTGGCCGGCAGCGCCGACGTCGAGGGGGTGCTGACCCAGTTCACCGCGGTCATCGGCCGGCTGATCGACGCGCTGCGGCTGATGGACGCGGCCGACGCGACCACCGTCGAGGGCCGGCAGCTCCTGGCGCTGGACGCGCTGCTGCGGGTCGATGAGGGCAACAGCGCCGGCGCCGCACTGATCACCGTCATGGTCGCCACCCGCGCCCAGCGTGACCTCGCCAGGTACCTCGCCAACGCCGCCGCCGTGCAGCCGAACCTGGACCGGTTCACCGCCTCCGGGACCCCCGAACAGGTGGATCTGTACGGTCTGGTCACGGCCGCGTTCGCCTCCCGCGTCGGCGGTGGCTTCGTGGAGAACGTCGAGGCCGACCCGGCCAGGGCGATCGCCGACCTGCGGGTCGCCACGCTGTTCCCGTCGCTGGAGGCCTACATCGCGCTCGGCCGCTTCGTGGAGAAGCGGATCGTCACCGACGTCACCGCCACGATGGCCGACCAGGAGCAGCGGCAGACCACCATTGCGTACGGTTTCAGCGCCGGCATGCTCGCCCTGCTGCTGCTCGTCATCCTGCTGAGCACGGCGATCGCGCGCACGGTCGCGCGGCCGCTGACCCTGCTGACCGCCTCCGCCGCCCGCGTCGCGCAGGTCACCGAGGACGAGCTGGTCCGGGTCGCGGACGACGAGTCCGCCGCGCCCGAGCCGGTGCGCCTGGAGCGGATCATCGTCGGCGGCCGGGACGAGATCGGCGACCTGGCCCGGACCTTCGAGCGCGTGCAGCAGACCGCGGCGCAGCTGGTCGAGCGGCAGGTGGCCAGCCGCCGCAACGTCGCGCAGATGTTCGGTCACGTCGGCCGCCGCACGCAGAACCTCGTCGGCCGGCAGCTCGGCCTCATCGACCAACTGGAGCGCGACGAGACGGAGCCCGACCGGCTGCGGCAGCTGTACCGGCTGGACCACGTCGCCAGCCGCCTGCGCCGCAACGCCAGCAGCCTGGTCGTCCTGTCCGGCGGTACCGGCACCAACCCGCACCTGGCGCCGCTGGCACTGGCCGACGCGGTCCGCCTGGCGCTCGGCGAGATCGAGGAGTACGACCGCGTCGACGTGCAGCTCACCGGCACGATCATGCTGGCGCCCGCGGTCATCAGCGACCTGGTCCTGATGCTGGCCGAGCTGATGGAGAACGCGACCTCCAACTCGCCGCCGCACACCCGGGTCGCCGTCACCACCGGCGAGAGCGCGACCGACGTGCGGGTGTCGATCGTCGATCACGGCATCGGCATGCCGGCCGAGCGGCTCACGGTCGAGAACGCCCGGCTGGAGCGCCGCGAGCGCATCGACCTCGCCCCGACGGAGGTGCTCGGCCTGTTCGTGGTGGGCCGGCTGGCCCGTCGGCACGGGCTGCAAGTGTCGTTGAGCGAAACGCCCGGCGGTGGCGTCACCGCGACCGTCGTCGTCGGGCGGGAGCTACTGGACGGCTCGGCCGCGCCGGTCCCGCGACCGCGGGAGACGATCGCTTCGGTCATCGACATCGGCGCATTCACCCGGGCCACCCACTCGATCGACGGCGGACAGCCGTGGAACGCGTTCGCCGCGCCGCACGCGCTGGCCGCCGCCGCGCCGCCGCCGGCCATCGCCGCCGTTGCGTCGCCGCCGGCCATCGCCGCTGTCGTGGCACCGCCGGATGCCGCCGCCACCGCTGAGATCCCTGCGCAGCAGGGGCAACCATCGCGGCAGGGGCAAGCGTTGCGCCGGCGGGTGCCGGGGGCGCAGCTGCCGGCCGACAGTCAGGCTGCCAGGAACGCGGCGCAGTCCGTGGCGGCTCCTCCCGATCCGAGCAGCGCGCAGGCACTCGTCGAGGCGTTCGAGGATGGTGTACGCCGAGCGCAGCACGACGTCACAGCACCCCCGGTCGACCAGACGCCACCGCTCCCGCCGACGCCGCAGTTCCAGTCGACGCCGGTGCGGCCGGCCACCGCCGGTCGGAACCTGAGCAGACGGGTGCCGGGTGCCACGTTGCGGGACCCCGGTGCCATCCCGAGACCGGGGCTCCACCTGGTGGAGAGCCAGCCGTCCCACGATCCCGACAGTGCATTGAACCTTGTCGAGCAGTTCGAATCCGGCGTCCTGCGCGCACTGCGCGAGGTCAGATCAGAAGGATCATCACAATGACGAGTCCGTTCATCCAGGACAGCACGCCCCGTCAGACCTCTGGTGGGACGTTCAACGCCTCGCCGATGAGCACGGAGGTGCAGACCTTCAACTGGCTGCTCGACTCGTTCACGTCCGGCACCGCCGGCGTGGTGGAGGCCATCGCGGTGTCCGCGGACGGCCTGCTGATGGCTGCGTCGGCCTCGAAGGAACGGGCCAACGCGGAGCGCCTGGCCGCCATCGTCTCCGGGATGACCAGCCTCGCCAGCGGCGCTTCCGCCTCGTACAACCTCGGCGGGCTCAACCGGGTCATCGTCGACCTGGTCGACGGCTACCTGTTGATCACCGCCATCAGCGCCGGGTCGGTCCTCGGTGTCATCGCGACCCGCGCGGCCAACCTGAGCACGGTGGCCTACGAGATGACGCTCTTCGCCAGCCGGGCCGGTGCGGCGCTCACCCCGCAGCTCATCGCCGAGTTGAAGAACGCGGTCCAGCGGTGACCGTGCCGCCCGGGCAGGAGCCGCCCGGCATCCGGCCGTATCTGCGTTCACCGGTCGCGCCGGTCTCACCGGCTCCGACGGCAGCGTGGAACCGTCCTGCGCACCGCGCACCGGACAACCCGAGGCCCTATGTCCTGACGGCCGGGCGGGTGCAGGGCGACGACCCGGCGGTGAACCTGGAGACGCAGGTGACGATCCGGCCGGGGGCGCCACCGGACGCCGCGCGGTCCATGCCGACCGAGCTCCAGGCGATCCTCGCCACCTGCGTGTCCCCGGTGTCGGTCGCCGAGATCTCCGCGCAGGCTCACCTGCATCTCGGCGTGACCAAGATCCTCGTCGGCGACCTGTGCGCCGCCGGATTCTTGGACATCCACCAGCTCGAGGTCGACCCCGTCCACAGTCCCGACGTCATCTTGCGAGTAATCCATGGACTCCGTGCGATCTCCTGACGCAGCACCCATACCAGTAAAGATCGTTGTCTCCGGTGGCTTCGGCGTGGGCAAGACCACGACGGTCGCCGCGATCTCCGAGATTCCTCCCCTGACCACCGAGGCCGAGATGACCTCCGCGGGGGTCGGCATCGACAACCCCGGGCACCGCGTCAACAAGGTGACCACCACCGTCGCTATGGACTTCGGCTGCGTGACGATCGACCGCACGCTCAAGCTGTACCTGTTCGGCACGCCCGGCCAGGCACGCTTCGGGTTCATGTGGGACGATCTCGTCCGTGGCGCCCTCGGCGCGCTCGTCGTCGTGGACAGCTCCCGCCTCGACGACTGCTACCCGGCCGTGGACTACTTCGAGCAGTCGGGGCTGCCGTTCGTGGTGGCGGTCAACGCCTTCGACGGCGTGCTCGCCAACGACCTGGAGAGCGTCCGGTGGGCACTCGCCGTCGCCGACCACGTGCCGGTGATCGAGTTCGACGCCCGCGAGCGCCTGTCGGTGCGCGACGCGCTGCTCGTGGTTCTCGACCGGGCCCTGGACCGGGCCGTCAGCGGTTCCCATTCATAGGCGGAGGTTCTGCACGAAGGCGCCCGGCGATGACCGTCGGCGCGGTAACGCCGGCCACCCGCCCCTCGCTATTGATGTAGATGCACTGCCCTTCACTGCTACCCGAGTGGAGGGCTTTTGCTTGCGCGGGCAAAAGTTCGATCTAAGTAGAACGAACTTTCGATGGCGCGGCTATTTCTTTTGGTACGGGCGACCGATACCGTGACGGCTATGCATTGACGGGCGAGTGCCGCCCCGCATCGCGGGATCCCGGCGGCACTCCGGCGCGACGTCATCGCAGCACCACCACAGCACCCCACTCGCTGCGCGCTTTCCCTCCGGGCGTGCCGCACCCGCGTCGCCCCGTTCCCCTGCCTGACGCACCCCCGTGCGCCGTATTCGTCCCGCGCCGCACCGGCCGGGCGGACACGCCTGCCCGGAGAACGACGGCATCAGCCTCCGGAACGGATCGCCCCGCTGACCGCCTGCGGCCTGGGCGGCATCTGCTGTTGAACGAAGGGAATGCACCATGGCAAGGAACAGGATCGATCGCCGTACCCTGCTGCGAGGTGCCCGATGAGGGCGTGGCGCCTGGTCGAGGAGGAGCCGGCGGAGCCGCAGCCCGCCCCCGAGCGTCCGCGTGCCGTCGGACGGTACCTGGTCGTCGCGGCGGTCATGCTGGTCGGCCTGGTCGGCGCCGGTGGATTGGCCGCCGCCCAGACCGGGATGTTCGCCGAGCGTCCGGACGGCTGCGCCCAGCCTGACCGCAGCGTCCAGCTGTACGCGGTGGAGCTGCCCAAGGACGGCACGCAGACCCGGATCGGCTACGGCCTCACCCCGGAGACGGCGTCCTACCCGGGCCCGTTGATGGAGATGATGGAGGGGGAGTGCCTCGCCATCACCCTGCACAACCAGGTGCCCGAGGCGACCCTGGCGGCGCTGCGCACCAACCCGAGCCACCCGCTCGGCGTCTCCCTGCACGTCCACGGGGTCAAGTACACCCAGGAGTCCGACGGCACGGTGCAGAGCGGGTCGTACGTCCCGCCGGGCGGCACCCGCACCTACACCTGGTACGCCCAGCCCCGCAACACCAAGACCGGGGCGCAGGGCACCGCCGGGTACTGGTGGTATCACGACCACGTGGTGGGTGGCCCGCACGGCACCCAGGGACTCGCCGCCGGCCTCTTCGGCGGCCTGGTGGTCCGCCGCCCCGGCGACCCGAAACCGGACCGGACCTACACGGTGGTCTTCGGCAACCAGCAGAGCATCAACCTGCGTCGCGGCGCGGCCACCGACACCTGCGCGGAGGTGAACCCGCAGCCCGGCCCGACCTGCCTGGTCGCCCGCAAGGGGGAGCGGGTGGAACTGGTGGTGGTCGGCGCCGGCAACGACATGCACACCTTCCACCTGCACGGGCACTCCTGGGCGGACACCCGGACCGGGGTGGTGAGCAACGGGCAGCCGCTCGCCGACTCCGTGCCGATCATCGACACCAAGGTGCTCGGCCCGGCCCAGACGTTCGGGGTCAGCTTCGTCGCCGGCGACTCGGTCGGACCGGGGCACTGGATGCTGCACTGCCACATGCAGTTCCACTCCGACGCCGGCATGTCGACGATGCTGCACGTGCTGGACGAGAACGGGAACATGCCGTCCGGCATGGACCACCAGCACGCCGCCGCCCCGGCAGCAGCCGCCGTACCCGCCACCGACGACGGCACCCACGTGCACAACTGACGGCCCGGGGCGGCCGGCCTCAGCGTCGAGGACCGGCGGCCCCGGACCCCCACCGCACCCTGCGCCACGTACCGGAGCGGCTGAGGAGGACCCTAGTAGCCTGTGCGGCCAGTTCTCACAGCATCAGGAGCTGTCATGTGTCAACGCGCCACCTGCAAGACCTGCGGCAAGGCCACCTACACCGGATGCGGCAACCACGTCGACACCGTCCTCGCCGGCGTACCCCAGTCCCAGCGGTGCGCCTGCGAAGCCAAGCCCCCGACGGTCCGCTTGCTGTCATGGCTCCGCAGGCGCTGACGCCGTGCGATGCAGGTGCCGCGGGTGCGGGGACGGTTGATGCGATGCACTACTCCGCCGTTGCGGGGAGATGGATGGTGAAGGCGGCGCCTTCGCCCAGGCGGCCCGACGCCTCGATGGTTCCGCCGTGTCCGGTGACGACCTCTCGGGCGAGGGCGAGGCCGAGCCCGAAGCGGCGGTGATCGCCATGACCCCGCGCGAACCTGGCGAACAGCCGCTCGGCGTCGGCCGGGTCGAAGCCGGTGCCGTCGTCCCGGACGACGACGGTGACGAACGCGCCGTTGGCGCCGAGTTCGAGGCTCACGTGGCCGCCTTGCCTGGTGTGGCTGAGGGCGTTGTCGACCAGGGCGGTGAGCACGCGCCGCAGGGCGGCTTCGTGGCCGGGGACCGTCGAGGGTGCCCCGGTGCCGGGCAGCAGGGCCAGCTCGACGTCCTGTCCCCGGGCGCGATCGGCGTGGCAGGCGATGACGTCCGCGGCGACCGCCTCGAGGTCGACCGGAGCGCGGGCGTCGTCGCGGCGGCTGAGCTGGGTGGACAGCAGCAGGTCCTCGACCACCTCACCGAGGTGCCGGGTGCCGGTGACGAGCTGGTCGACGTCGGTGGTGACGTCCGTGACGTCCGCGCCGGCGCGCAGGTCCATCTGGAGCAGTTGCGCCCGGGTGTGCAGCTGGGTCAGCGGGGTGCGCAGTTCGTGGCTCGCGTCGGCGACGAACCGCCGTTGCCGGGCGAGGGCGTCCGCCAGGGGTGCCGTGGCGCGGCGGGCGAGCAACGCCGCGGACAGCAGCGCGATGAGCAGGCCGGCAAGCTCGCCGATCACGAGGGCGCCGAGCAGTCGCTCCCGCTCTTCGTGCTGCTCGTGCCGGCTCAGGACCACCTGCACGGTTTGGGTTCCTCGCGGCAGCGTCAGGGTCAGGTAGCCGCCCTCGCTGCCGGCGATGGTGCTGATCTCGCTCACTCCGCTGGCGCGGACACGCTGGAGCGCACCCCGGTCAGGCAGTTGCGTGGGTGCGCCCTTGGTGGCCCTGATACCACCGCCGGACTCCTGAACGAAGATCCACCCGTCTGGTGGAGGATCGTTCACATCCTCCGCGTGCGCGGCGGTCTGCCGCAGCAGCGCCATGGAGGCGGCGTTCTGGCTGTGGGTCACCACGGCGAAGGCCAGCCCGCCGAGGACCAGCAGGCTCACCGTGATGGCGACCGCGGTCTGCACGGCGATGACGCGACGTGCCCGCGACAGCAGGACCTGGTCCGGATCAGTCCCGGCGGTGCTCCGGCGCTTCATCCGGGCCCGAGCCGATAGCCCACACCCCGGACGGTGGCCACCGCGGCCGTCCCGAGCTTGCGCCGCAGGTAGTGCACATAGGTGTCGACCAGCGCGACGGTGGCGGCCTCGGGAAACACCCGCTGCACGATCTCCTCCCGGGTGAACGCCCGCGCCGGGTTCCGGGCCAGCAGCCGCAGCAGGTCACTCTCGCGGCCGGACAGCGCCGCGATCGACCCGTCCGGAGCGGTCACCGTCCTCGTGATCAGGTCGAACGTCGCATCCCCGACCATCAGATGCTGCCCCGACCGGGAGTGCCCGCGCAGCAGCACCCGGACGCGAGCGAGGAGCTCGTCGACCTCGAAGGGCTTGACGACGTAGTCCTCGGCGCCGGCGTCGAGTCCGGTCACCCGGTCCGGCACGGTCCCGAGGGCGGTCAGCACCAGCGCCGGAACGGTCACGCCGGTCCTGCGCAGCCGGCCGAGCAGGTCGAGGCCCTCGATGGCCGGGAGCCCCCGATCCAGGATCATCGCGTCGTACTGGCGGGTGAGCGCCAGATGCAGGCCGGCCTGGCCGTCCGGTGCGAGTTCGGGCTCGTACCCGGCGCTGCGGAGCAGGCGCAGCAGCAGCGGGCCGAGTTCACGGTCGTCCTCGACCACCAGCACCCTCGCAGCGCTCATGCCCGCTCCGTACTCCTCTCCTGCTCGGCCACCGGTCCAGCTTCTCCGCCGGAGATGGGAAAGTTCGAAGATTCGCTTCATAGCATCTGCCGGGTCGTGAGCCGTGGGGCATGACACCGAACTCCTGTCACCGCGGCCATCGTTTTCGGAAGGAATCCCCATGGGCACGGTCAACGGACTGCCGGCACACATCCTGCTCGTACACGCCATTGTGGTGCTGCTTCCACTCGCCGCCCTGCTGCTCGTGCTGACCGCCGTCTGGCCCGCGGCCCGCCGCCGTTTCGCCGGCCCGAACGCGATCCTGTCCGCGCTCGTCGTCGCCCTTGTTCCCGTCACGACGAGCGCCGGCGAGTGGCTGGAGCACCGGGTCGGCGAGACCGCGCTGCTGGACCGGCACACCGAGCTCGGCGACACTGCCATCTGGGCCGCCCTCCCAGTGGCCGTCCTGGCCCTGGCCATCTGGTGGCGGCAACGGGAGACGACGTCGCCGGCGACCCGGCGCACCTACCTGGCGCCGCTGTCGGCCCCGATCACCAGGGCGATCGTCGCGCTGGCCGTCGTCATCGCCGGCTGGGCCGTCTTCGACACGTACCGCATCGGCGACTCCGGGGCAAAGGCCTCATGGACCGGCACGTTCAGCACCGTCAGCCGGAACGGGCGCGCCGGCGACTGATCGCCCGGCAGGTGCCGCTACGTCGTCGACACCGCGGACCCTGATGTTGCCGACATCGTGTCGCTAAGATACCAACGCCGTGTCGGTAACTGGGCCGCGGGCGTCGGCGATCGTTGGAGCTCGGATGCAGCGCAAGGCTTTGCTGGTCGTGTATCTGGCGTTGTTCGTGGACATGCTGGGCTTCGGTGTGATCCTGCCGTTGCTGCCGTTTCGGATCGAGCAGCTCGGTGGCTCCGGAGCGTGGGTCGGTGCGGTACTGACCGCCTATGCGCTCGCCCAGTTCGTGATGGCTCCGGTGCTCGGTGCGATGTCGGACCGCTACGGCCGCCGGCCGCTGCTGCTGGCCAGCCTTGCCGGTTCGGCGGTCTCACTCGCCTTGGTCGGTTTCGCCGATTCGCTGCTCATGCTGCTTGCCGCCCGGGTGGTGGCCGGGCTGTGCGGCGGCGCGATCGCTGTCGGCCAGGCATACGCGGTGGACCTGAGCCCTCCGGAAGAACGCACCCGGGCGCTCGGGATGGTCGGCGCCTCGATCGGCATGGGCTTCGTGATCGGCCCAGCGCTCGGCGCGGCACTGGCCGGGCTTGGCTTCACCGGGGTGAGCCTGGTCGCCGCCGCCATCGCGCTGACCAACCTGCTCGCCGGCGCGGTCCTCCTGCCCCGCCGGCCGGCTCCGGGCGACGCGGTGCCGCCGCGGCGAGCGCCTGGCGCTCACACCGTCCTGGCGCACGCGATGCGGCTTCCCACACTGCGGCCGGTCGTCGCTGCGGTCTTCGTCTCCATGTGCGCCTTCGCCGCTATGGAGGCGACGTATGCGCTGCTCGGTGCACGCCGGTACGGGCTCGGCCCGGTGGGGCTCGGCCTGGTCTTCACCGGCGTCGGCGTGGTGATGGCGGTCGTGCAGGGCGGCGTGGCGGGAAGGGCGGCGAACCGGTTCGGCAACCGGCGGGTCGCAGTGGCAGGCGCGGTGCTGCTCGGTGCGGGCCTGGCGGTGCTGCCGTTCGCCCCGGCCTGGCTGGGCTATCCCGCCCTGGCCGTCGTCGCCGCCGGACAGGGCCTGCTCGGCACGGCTGCGGCCGCGCTCATTGCTGAGGCCGGCGGCCGAGCACTGGGCGGGATGCTCGGCATCGGGCAGGCAGCCGCCGCGGCGGCCCGGGCGCTCGGACCGCTCGCGGCCGGTGTCGCCTTCGACCTGCGGCCGGGACTGCCGTACTGCCTCGGCGCCGTCCTCTGCGGTCTGGCTGCCGTACTGCTGCACCGGTCCGGCAACGCCGAGGCGCGTCCAACCACCATCGAGATGGGACAACCGGCGTGATGACAACGTTCGGTCGCCTGGTCGCCCAACGCGGGCCGGATCGCCGGGCCGGACTACTCGTCGTCAGCGTCGAGGCGGCTGACGTCGGAGACGCGACTGGGCAGGGTGACGGTGTGGCCGTAGAAGTTGCGGATCTCGGCGACGACGCGCTCGAACTGGTCGAGGTCGATCGGCTTGGTGACGAACGCGTTGGCGTTGCGGGAGTAGCTGGCCGCGATGTCGCTCTCCGTCGACGACGTGGTGAACACGATGACCGGGATCGACTTGAGCTTGTCCTCCTGCTTGATGAGCGTGAGCGCCTGGCGGCCGTCGACGCGCGGCATGTTCAGGTCCAGCAGGATCAGGTCGGGCCGGGGTGCGTCGGTGTACGGCTCCTCCCGGTGCAGGAACGCCAAGGCTTCCCCGCCGTCGGCCACGTGGTGCAGCTCGCTGCGGATGCTGTGATCCTCGAAGACGCTCTCCATCAGTGCCACGTCGGCGGGGTCGTCCTCGACGAGCAGGACCTGCAGGACGGAACGCTCAGTCGGCATCGCGGTGCTCTCTGCTGGTTGGTCGGCCGCCGGGCGGCGTGGTCGGAGCATCAGGGCCGGCCGTAGCGAGGCGAGGCACCGCTCACGAGCGCGCCCGCGCTGCCGGCGACCTTGACAGCGGTACAGTACGGCACCGTTGCAGCACTGCCCGAAGACCCGGACCGGGAAACCCGCGCCGCCGGTCGACCGCCGGGACTTTCCGGTTCCCACCCGCTGTCAGCGCGGCTCAGCCGGGGTCGGCGGCGCGGAAGGCTTGGCCCGACGTCGCGACGAGGGCCACGGCGACCGCGCCGGCGGCCATGGCCACGAGTGGGATCGCCGTCACCGAGCCGGCCGCGTAGCACCATGAGCCGACGGCCGAGCCGGAGACGATGCCGATCTGGAAGACGATGCCGTACACGGCGTTGGCCGGTTCGGCGGCGCGGCCCGGGGCGCGCCGCAGGACCGCCAGGGAGGTCGCCACCACGAGGACGGAGAAGGTGCCGCCCCACACGAGCAGCATCGGCACGCCGGCGTACGGGGCCGCCGCCAGACCCGCCGACCAGACGCCGGCGAGCGCCACCACGAAGACCACCGAGGCCGCGCGGGTGCCGGTGATCGGGCGGGTGTCGCTGAGCCGCCCGCCGAGGTTGCTGCCGATGACCGCGCAGACGCCGTACACGAGCAGCAGCACGGTCAAGGTGGTGCCGTGCAAACCGAATCGTTCGGCCGCGAACGGGGCCACGTAGGTGAACAGCGCGAAGTGCCCGACCACCGTGGCGAGCAGCACGCCGAGGACGGGGACGAGGCCGGGCAGCCGCAGCACCTCGGGGAGGCGGGGATGGTCCGCGGGGGTGCCGGGCTCGTCCGCGACCGAGGGCACCAGGAAGAGCACGGCCACGGCGAGCAGCAGCGACACCGCGGCGATGGCGAGCAGGGCGGCCCGCCATCCGGCGAGCTGGCCCAGGCCGGTGGCGAGCGGCGTGCCGACGACGAGCGCCGCCGAGCCGCCGACCATCACCCGCCCGGCCGCGCGCCCCCGCGTCGACGGCCGGGCGAGGCGCTGGGCGGTGGGTGCGGCGAGCGCGAAGAACAGCCCGTGCCCGACCGCGGCGAGCCCGCGACCGGCGGCGAGGACCGTGAGGTTGCCGGCGGCGGCGGTCGCGACGTGCCCGACGCTGAACGCCGCCGTGCTCGCGGCCAGGACCCAGCGGCGGTCGAACCGGGCCGTCCACCGCGTCAGCGGGACCGCGGTGCCGCCGGCGACCAGGGCATACCAGCTGACCGTCAGCCCGACCCGGCTCTCGGTGCTACCGACACCAGAGGCGATGTCGCTGATCAGCCCGATCGGGGTGGTCTCGCCGGTGACGACGATGAAGGCCAGAGCCGCCAGGGCGAACGTGGCGACGAGTTCGGTACGCGGATGCATCGGCACCGACTCTGTCACGGCCCGGGCCGGCTCCGCCTCCGAACGTGATCCACGACTCGCGGACGTTCAGTCGTCATCCGAGGAGAACGCGCGGGCCAGCAGCGCGGCGATGGCGACACCGACCACGGCGATGGCGACCTGCACGCCGATGACCAGCCAGTCGTACCGGTGACCGGCCACGACCAGGACCTTGTCGCTGCTGATGTCCCACCGGTCGGCGGCCCACGTGCCGGCGACGGCGGCACCCATCCCGATCAGCACGGTGAGGATCAGGCCGATCGGCTGCCGGCCCGGCAGCACGATCCGCGCGACGACACCGATGACCGCACCGAACACGATCGCGGACACGTAATCCTGTGCACTCACCGAGCGACCTCCTCGTCCCGATCCGCCTCGCATTGTGCCGCAGTCGCGCAAGTCAGCCGTAGACGACGGTCACCCGTTGCAGGACGATGCCGACCTTCGGGGCGCCGTCGTCCGGGCTGCTGCCGCCGGGTTTGACGCCGCCGTCGGCGACCTTGTCGATGACGTCCATGCCCTTGGTGACGGTGCCGAAGCGGGTGTAGTCCGCGGGGAGCATCGGGTTGTCGTCGTAGTTGATGAAGAACTGGCTGCCGCTCGTCCCCGGCTCCTGGGTGCGGGCCAGGGCCACCGAGCCGCGGCGGTAGCCGGGCTGGGTGCCGAGGTTCTCCTCCGCGAACTGGTACGCGGGGCCGCCGGTGCTCGTGCCGGACGGGTCGCCGCACTGCAGGACGAACAGCCCGGCCGTCGTGAGGCGGTGGCAGGCGGTGCCGTCGAAGAACTTCTTGCCGGCCAGGTAGGCGAAGCTGGCCACCGCGCACGGGGCGGCCTTGGCCTCCATCGCGATCTCGACCACGCCGAGGTTGGTGGTCAGCGTCATGGTCGCCTTGGTGCCGCCGGGGACCGTGGCCGGCGGTGTGCCGACGTCCTTGATGGCCGGTTGGTTGCCGGCGGCGACCGGCGACCACCGGCACGCGCCGGCGGCGGCCGACGATGACGGCGACGACGGCGATGACGATGCCGCGGATGGGGCGATCCGCTGACCGAACTGCTGCCCTGGCGACGATGCCGTGGTGCACCCGGCGAGCAGCGACACGGTCACCGCCGCGCTCAGCAGGCCATGCGGTCGACGGATCATGCGTGCACAGTACGACACCCATCAGGCCGGCGGGCGGGGAGCCAGGGCGACGACGAGCGGCAGCGGGATCAGCGCGGCCATGGTGACGGCGAGACCGACCTGGTCGGCGACCCAGCCGATGAGGGCCGGACCGAGCAGGATCCCGGTGTAGGTGAACGTGGTCAGCCGCGAGATCAGGGTCGCTGCCGGAGCGCCCCGCAGCCGGCCGACCGCGCTGAAGGTCAGCGGTATCAGCACCGAGGCACCCAGCCCGGCCAGGGCGAAACCGGCCACCGCCGCGGCCGGGTGCGGCGTCAGCACGGCGAACGCGAAGCCGCCTGCGGCGATCGCCGCGCCGAGGCGGAACAGCGCGTTGCCGCCCCAGCGGCCGGTGAGCCGGTCGCCGACCAGCCTTCCCGCGGTCTGGCCGCCGGTGTACGCCGTGATCGCCGCCGCGGCCAGGCTGAGGCCGGCGTGCCGCTCCTGGTGCAGGAAGATGCCGCCCCAGCCGAGCACCGCACCCTCGTAGACCATGATCGCGGTGGCGGTCAGGCCCAGCACGATCAGGGCGCCGCTCCAGCCGGTCCGCGGGCCGGCGGTGCCGTCCTGCCCGGCCGCGTCGCCGGCCTCGGCTTCCCCGCGCCCGTTCTCCGGCACCAGCCGGGGTCCGAGTGCGAGGCCGGCGGCCAGCAGCAGGGCGCCGGCGGTGACGAGGTGGGCGGCGAGCGAAACCCCGGCGTGCGCCAGGGCGGCGGTGGACAGCGCCGCGACGACCGCGCTGATGCTCCAGGCCGCGTGGCAGCCGTTGAGGACCGGGCGCCCGGCCCGGCGTTCGACGGCGACCGCGCTGGTGTTCATCGCCGCGTCGGTGGTGCCGTGGACGGCGCCGAGCAGGGTCGCCAGGGCAGCGAACCACCACGGGCCGGGCGCGACGGCGATGCCGGCCAGCAGCAGCGGCATGACCGCGAGGGTCACGCGCAGCACCGCCCGCGCCCCGACCCGGGCGGTCAGCGGCCCGACGAACTGCATGCAGGCCAGCGCGGCACCCGCGAACAGCAGCCCGGTGAGGCCGAACCGCCCGTCACTGAGCTGGTGGGCGTCCTTGATCGAGGGTGCCCGCACGATGTAGGTCGACAGCGTGAGCCCGTTGAGGAAGAACACGGCGGTCACGGCCCACCGCCCCGCTGTCCTCACGACCGGCTGATCGACGATGGTCTGGTCACTGACGGTCATGCACGCCACCCACTCTCGGCACGGACCCGGGCGGGCCCCACCTCGATGACGAACGGCGACCGGCCGAAACCGACAACCACCGGCAAGATCTGGTCAGGTCGTGATCGGCTGGGCAGTGATCACGACGTTGTCGCGGTAGTGCCGGGTCGCGCTGTCGAACGGACCGCCGCAGGTGATGAGGGTGAGTCGCACGGCGCCGTCGCGGGCGAAGTACCGCTGCAGCGAGATCGCCGTCTTCGGGTGGATCTCGCGGGCCACGACACCGAACCGGTGCATGGTGCCGTCGCCGCCGGTGACGTCGATCCGGTCGCCCGGGCCGAGATCGCGCAGCTTGAAGAAGGCCCCGCCACCCTGCCGGGCGCTGTCGACATGCCCGGCGATGACGATCGACCCGGCGGTGGCCTCCAGCCCCGGCCCGTACCTGTACCAGCCGACGACGTCGACGCTCGGCGGCACCGCGAAGTCGCCGGTGCGCTCGTCCACGCCGACCGGGTTCACGGTCGCGTTCACGCCGAGCTTCCCGATGCGCAGCCGGGCCGGTGGCACCGCGGCGACCGCGGACGGCGGCGCACCGGCGACGATCGGCACACCGCCGCCGGACGGGGAGGGCGTCGCGGAGGCGAGCGCCGCCGCGCCGGCCGCTCCGACCGGCGGCGCCGGTCGCTGCGCGCAGGCCGCGACCGCGGCACCAGTGAGCAGCACGGCTCCGATCATCACGGCGACCCAGGCCGCCGGCCGGCCGGGGCGCGCCCCCGCAGCAGTCTGCGGGGACGCGCCGTCGCTCGACCGGGCCGGCATCACGCCCGGGCCCCGCCGGCCACCCGTCGTGCGCCGCGGCGCAGGACCAGCGCACCGCCGAGCAGCAGCAGGAGCCCGGCGCCCGCCGCCGCGTAGGTCCAGGCGGCGGGGCCCCGGTCGGCGGTGCCGCCGGTGCCGGAGTCGACGCTTCCGGGCGTGCCGTGCAGGCCGGTGATGGTCTGGGCCACCACCCCGAGGGTCTTGCCCTCCGCGGAGCCGACGGCGTAGACGATCGTCGAGGTGCCCTCGGCCAGGTTGACGTCCGCGGCGGGGATCGCCACCGTGCTCGTCCCGGCCAGCACGACGTCGGCGCTCACCGTCCCGGCCGCCAGGTCGGCCTTGGCCTCGTTCGGGTTGGTGAGGTTCTTGAACACCGGCTGGCCGCCCGCCCGCACGTCGACGGCCGGCGCCGCCGCCGTGTGCCGCACGACCAGCCGGGCCTTGCCCGGGGCGAGGGTCTTCGTGTCGTTGACGAACGGGGTCAGCGTCGGCTTGCCGTCGGCCGTCAGGTGCGCCACCAGGCTGATGTTCGCGTCGGCGGGCACGGCCGCCTGGTCGACCTTGATGACGGGGCTGGTGACCGGGTCGCCGGGCTTGACGATGACGATGTCGTACTTGCCGGCCGGCAGGTCGAGCGGCCCGGCGACCTTCGACGGCTGGAAGTTGTCGAGGGTCTTCTTGCCGTTGACGTACACGTCGACCGGCTGGCCCGGAATCCCGTGCACCACCGACACCTTGCTCGACCCGGCGGCGTGCGCCGGCGACGCGACCAGCAGCGTGGCCACGGCGACGGCGCCGAGCGCCCCGGCTCCGGCGGCGATGCGGCGCAATGTCAGACGAATGCTCATGGTGAAGCCCTTCCATTCCGGACACGCGAGCGGCTTGCTCCGTCGCCAGGTCCTTCGTGCGCCGGAGGGCGTCGCGGATTCAGGCGGTGGAACTTGCCACGAATCGCATCCAGCCGGGGGTCGCGACACGTACCTGCTTCGATGTGGTCGAGCCGGGCGTCGCCGCACTCGCGCACTTGCGGACGTGGTCGACTGGTACATGCAGGCCGAATCTCGACGGCCGTGTTCAGGTTGTAAGACGGCTGCGGCGGCGCGATGCGATCGCGACCGCCTCTGATTCGGGCCATGCAGGTCGGCGGACGGCGTAACGTCTTGGACGAGTACGCGTCGGCGCACCCTCGGCGCGGTGGGTGATCGGCCGCGAACTGGCCTCTGCTGTGCATCTGCCGTTTCCGAACCGGGCGGCGGACCGGCATGGATGCCGGGAAGGTAGCCGCCATATGAGCACGCGGGAGACCCGCCCGGTAGCGGCCCCACCGGGACCGGTGAGGACCTTGCGCCGTAGAAGGCGATGGCCGCTGCGGTCATACCTGATCGGGCTGTTGATGCTGTTCATGGTCACGGCCGGCGCAGGAATCTGTGCGGGGTGGGTGCAGGCCCGCCACGACGCGGTGTCCGCCGCCCGGGCGGACGCGTCGACGGCGGCCCGTCTGGCGGCGCGGCAGATCGGCGAGCACCTCGCCGTCGTGCGCGGCACCGTCGAGTCCGTCGCGTCCAGCGCGGGCGTGGCGCAGGTGTTCGCCGACCCGAGCGCCTGCCGGCTGGCGTTCTCCCTCGGCGGCGCCGACGACGGGCACCTGGACGTCCTGCGCCCTGACGGGACCATTGCATGCTCGTCCAGGCCACCGCCCGACGGCCAACCGGCGAACGCCTACACCAAGGCGGCGTGGCTGCCCGACGCGGTGCGCACGCCGCAGGCCGTGGCGCCGGTCCGCGACGACCGCACCGGACGGCCCGCCTTCCTGGTCACCGCCGTGATCCCCGGACTCGGCCTGGTAGCCGCGTTCGTCGACCTGACCGCCCTCGGCGCGGCGGCGGGCAATCTGTTCGGCGGAACCCGCCACCTGGAATTCGTGATCACCACCGAGGACGGCTCGATCGTGCTGACGCGGTGGCCCGACGGGTCGCGGTGGGCCGGCACCCCGGTACGCGACAGCCGATTCGCGATTACCGATGTCGATACCGGTGTCGGGGTCGACGTGACGGGGCTGCCCCGGTTGTATGGCCGGACGGCCGTCGAGGGCACCGGCTGGCAGGTCCTGGCCGGCGCGGACCGGTCGGCCGCGCTGGCCGGCGCCGACCGGCTGGCCCGGCGCCAGGCCCTGATCGTGGCGCTCGGCCTGCTCGCGGGGCTGCTGGCCACCATGGTCGTGCAGCGGCACGTCACCGCCCCGATCGGCAGGCTCCGCACCGCCGTACGTACCGCCACCACCTCCGGCAACCTGGACACGACCGTCACGGTGTCCGGCCCGCGGGAGGTCGCCGAACTCGGCGAGGACTTCACTACGCTGCTGGCCACCGTCGACCGGGAACTGCGGGAACGCCGCCGCGCCGAAGCAGCTGCCCAGGAGCACGAACGCAACTACCGGCAGATGTTCGACGCCAGCCCCAACCCCGTTGTGGTCTTCGACGCCGGCACCCTCGACATCGTCGCCGCGAACGCCGCCGCTGTCGCGTACTACGGCCGGCCCGAAGACGCTCTACTCACGATGACCTACACCGGCCTGCTCGCGGCGGAGGAACCCACCGTGCCGGCCGCCGGCACCGCGGCAGCCGAGCCGGTCGAACGTGACCAGCCGCAGCGCCATCTCAAGCACGACGGCACCATCACCGAGACCAGCGTCACCACCTACCTGACGTCCTTCGCCGGGCGGAAGGTCCGCTGCGCCGTCATCACCGACGTCACCGAACGCGAGCACCTGCAACGACGCCTGCGCCAGTCCGACCGCCTCGAAAGCCTCGGACAGCTCGCCGCCGGAGTCGCGCACGACTTCAACAACCTCCTCGGCATCATCAACGGCTACGCCGGCATGGCCGCCGCGGACCTGGAGCCGGCCGCCGCCGCTGACCCCGCCTGGCGCACCCTGCACGCCGACCTGACCGAGATCGTCGCCGCCGGTGACCGCGCGACCGCCCTCACCCGGCAGCTGCTGTCGTTCGCCCGCGCCGACCCCGCACCCGAGACCCGGGTCCTGGACCTCAACACCATCGTCGCCGACCTCGGCACCCTGCTGCGGCGTGCTCTCGGCGAGGACATCACCCTCATCACCGACCTCACCGCGCAGCCGTGGCCGATCAGCGCCGACCCCGGCCGCCTCGAGCAGGTCCTGGTGAACCTGGCCGTCAACGCCCGCGACGCCATGCCCGGCGGCGGTGTCCTCACCATCGAGACCGCACCCGTAACCGTCGATGAGCATTACGCCGCCCAGCACCCGGGCGCACGAACCGGCCGCTACATGCGGCTGCGAGTCAGCGACACCGGCACCGGCATGGACCGAGCCACCCTGGAGCGCGCCTTCGAACCGTTCTTCACCACGAAACCCAAGGGGCACGGCACCGGCCTCGGCCTGGCCACCATCTACGGCATCGTCACCCAGGCCGGCGGCCACGCACAGATCTACTCCGAACCCGGCCACGGCACGACCATCATCACGCTGCTGCCGGTCACCGATGACCTCACCGAACCGGACGCCACGCCGGCGGAGCAGCACCGGCCGGGCGCCGGCGAGACGATCCTGCTCGTCGAGGACGACGACAACCTCCGCGCGATCACCGAACGCGTCCTGCACAACGCCGGCTACACGGTCCTGTCCGCCGCCACGGTCACCGACGCCCAGCAGCTCGCCGCGGTCGACCCCGGCATCGCGCTGCTGCTCACCGACGTGATCCTGCCCGACATGCACGGACCCGCCCTCGCCGCCGCACTGCACCGCGCCCGACCAGGACTGCCCGTCATCTATCTGTCCGGATACACCGAAACAATCCTCGCCAGCCGCAGCGCCATCCCGGCTGGCGCGACCTTGCTCACCAAACCGGTCAGTGCCCACCAGCTCCTGCGCAGCGTCACCCGCGTCCTGGACCACACAACAGCGCAGGCCCCCGGCCCGCGGCCGCACTGACGCGGCTCCGCGGCGCTTCGAGCGAACGGCGTCCATCGCCGACATCGAGGGGGGTCGGCGGGGCGAAGCCCGGCGGTCTCCACGCGGTCAGACGGGGTACAGCAACCTACCGGTCAGAGGGTCCTGGCCGTAGCGCAGACACAGGTCCGCCAGCACGTCCTCATGCGTCACGGCCACGTTCATGACCGTGTCGTTGCCGGCGTAGTAGACGACGACCGTGCCGTCGGCCTCGCGTACCAGGCCGCAGGAGAAGACCACGTTCGGCACGTGGACGTAGTCGGTGTCGGGGACGCGGCAGTCGGCGCGCGACGGAAACAGGATCGGGATGCTCGACACGCGCACCACGCTCGGGTCGTCGAGATCGTGCAGGGCGACGCCGAGCACATACGGATTGCCGTCCATCGTGGCGCGTACGCCGTGGAAGACGTTGAGCCAGCCGTGCGGCGTACGCACCGGCGGCGCACCCGGCCCGATCTTGTCGGAGAAGGCGCTCGGGCCCGCGCCCGTTCGCAGCACCGGCTCGTCGGCGACCTCCCACGGCCCGGTCCGGAAGTCGTCCGCGTAGCCGATCCTGACCTGCGTGTACACGCCGCCGATGTCGCCCGGACCGACGTCGTTGGGCCGGAACAGCCCGACGTACCGTCCGCCGATCCGCTCCGGGAACACGACCACGTTGCGCATGTCCCGATCGAGCATCGGACCGTGCCTGGTGAACGTGGTGAGATCGTCGGTGAGGGCGAGCGACACGCGCACCCGGTTGCGAATCCCGGCGTGGTAGGCGCTGTACGTGACCGCGAACGTGCCCTCGACCGGGTTGATCCGGGCGTCCTCGACGCCGCCGGATTCGGTGTCGACGAGGTGCTGCCGGTCGACGCCGTCGACGCACACGTCCCGCTCGGTCGCCGGCGACAGCACCGGCCGCGGGTGCACGGTCCAGTCCGTGACACCGTCGGCGCTGACCGCGAGGCCGAGCACGCTGATCCCGCAGCGCAGGTGCGACCGGAACAGCAGCGCCGTCCGGTCCGCGAGCCTCGCCGCGCCCGCGTTGTGCACGGTGACCACCTGAAGGTGCGGCTCACGCCAGACGGCGTTGACCTGTCGCGCGGTGAGGATCGGATTGGCCGGATGCCGCAGGACCGGACGGTCCAACGACACGGCACCGGTCGTCGCATCGCCGAAGCGTATGTCGCGCGTCGTCACAGCGCCCACGGTCGCACGCGTCCGGCCGTCCCGGGTCACTCATCGAGGGCGACAACACCGGGACTTCACCGACGGTCCGACTCCCCTCAGCGTCGATGATCTCAGTGAACGGAGCCGAGCCCATCGAGGTCCGCCGCGACGAGGGGCAGCTCGGCCTCGCACAGCGCGAGCACGATGTCGTCCTTGGTCGTGAAGTACGAGTACACGGTGGGGCGTGCGAGCCCGGTGCGGTTGGCAAGGGCGGCGAAGCTCAGTGCGGCGTAGCCTTCCTCGAGTAGAACGTCGCGAGCCGCGGCCAGCAATGCGAGGCGCTGCTGGGCACGGTGCTCGGCGACGGTGGCCGCGTTGATCCTCGGCATGGCCCCTGTGCTACGGCCAGCACGGATGGTGCCGTACCGCCGAGGAAAGCGGCCGAACGTCCCGGCGGCGGCGGGTAGTTCGGCCATGACCCGGGCGTCGCGCCGGTGGCACGTTGGGAGGTGTGAGCCCCGCCGACATGACAGGAGCCGTGCCATGACCGTCCAAGCCCGGCCGGTGCTCGTCGGACTCGACGACGCCGACGACGAACTGGTGGCCGTGCGGGCCGGAGCCGTCGAGGCGCGGCTACGGGACCAGCCGCTGCATCTGTTCTCGGCGTTCGCCCCGCCGCCCCCGGATGCGCTGCCCGAAGCGCGGTGGCAGCCCCGTGACGAGGCACTGGCCCGGATGATGCGGGCGGTCGCCTTGGCGGGCCGGTCGATCGACGTCGACGCCCGGATGGTCTGCGGCGACCTCGCCGGCGCCATGGTCGCCCAGGCACCGCATGCGTCGCTGGTCGTCCTGGCCTCGGCGGCGGCTCGCCCGGACAGCGACTCGGAGGCATGCTCGGTGGCTCGCAGCAGCGCCGTGCCAGTGCTCGTGGTGCCGGCGCGGCCGGCGACGCAGGACGCCCCGGTGACGGCCGGGCTGGCCGGCGGCGCCGCGTCCGACGCAGTCCTGGAGTTCGCCTTCGATGAGGCAGCGCGCCGCGGCGTGCCGCTGCGCGTGGTCCACCTGAGCGACGCCGCGACGGCGCGGCACTGGCACCGGTCCGACTTCCTGGCGGGCCTGTCCGTGCCGGCGCCGCCGTCGATCGGGTTGACGCCGACCGACCTGGCCGAGCGGCTCCTGGCGGAGGCGCTTGCCGGCTGGCCGGCCCGGTTCCCGGACGTGCCGATCGAACGGTGCATCGTTCACGGCCCCGATGTGGAGCACGGCATCGCGGCCCTGACACGGGACGCCTGCATGATGGTGGTGGCCGCGCGGAGCCGGCTTGAGACCGGCGCGCGGATCCTCGGCCCGGTCACAGGCGGACTGCTGCGCGATGCGGGCTGCCCCGTGGCGGTCGTTGCCGCTGCGGACCGGCTGCTGAGCGCGCCGAACGGCGACATCTGCGGGTAGCCGAGCGAACGATCGGGCATGTCGCCGGGACCGGGGAGCCGCGCTACGACGGCCCGGGCTTCTCCTGGCGGACGACGGCGACAGGGCAGGCCGCGTGCTGGACGGCGGTGAGCGACACCGAGCCCAGCAGCAGCCCTGTGAACCCGCCACGGCCGCGGGAGCCGACGACCAGCAACCGGGCGCCGGCGGACCGGTCGACGAGCACGGCGGAGGCCCGGCCGCGCACGGTGATCGTGCGGAAGTCGACGTCCGGGTACTTCTCCCGCCACCCGGCGGTCGACTCGGCCAGCGTACGATGCACGTCCTCGCCCACGTCGTCGGCGTCGACGATCAGCGGGTCGTCGGGGCGGCCGGCTGAGCCCGCCCGCCGGTGGGCCAGGACGGCCGTCAGGCCGGCGCCGCACGACGCCGCGTGCTCGAACGCGAAGCGCAGCGCGTCGCCTGCGTCGTGCGAGCCGTCGACCCCGACCACGACCCGTCCCGCTTCCGGGCCGGGCGGGCGGTCGAGGTGCCGCACGACCACGACAGGGCAGGGGGCGTGCATGGCGACCTGCGTGCTGACCGAGCCCAGCAGGAGACCGGCGAAGCCGCCGTGGCCGCGGCTGCCGACCACCACCTCGGCGGCGGTCCTGGCGGTGTCCAGCAACGCCACCGGGGCCGGCTCCGGCCGGATGGCCGTGGTGAGCCGCACTGCGGACGCAGCCGCTCTCGCCCGGTCGGCGGCCTCGGCGACGATCTGCGCGGCCGCCTCCTGGATCCCGAGCTCGAACGGTGACGGCGACGGCGCGACGACCGGCGCGTAGATCGGCGGCGGCCACTGGAACGCGTTCAGGATGTGCATCGGCCGGCCCCGGCGCACCGCCTCCGCGGCTGCCCAGTCGACAGCTTCCAGGCTCGGTGGGGAGCCGTCGACGCCGACGACGATGGTGTGTTCGGCAACCATGGTGACCTCCCTTGACGGTGCCACGGGGTGAGCTCCTCCGCCGGAGCGCGCGTGGCGGCCGGGGAGCCGCGGTCACGCGGCGCCGGCCGTGCATAGCCAGTCGGCCGCCGCGCCGATCGCAGCCGCGAACGACTCGGTGCTCTCCGGCGCGGGACCGTCGCCGACGACCAGCACGTGACGCAGCTCCGGCAGCTCGCCGGCGGCGTGCCGGTCGACCGCCTCGTAGCCGATGTTGAGCCCCGGCCATCGGGCCTGCCGGACAACCACGACCGGGCGTGCTGCCAGGTGAAGTCGTGCCGGACCCAGGCGTAGCCGGCCAGATCGGCTCGCTCGCGGTCGGCCGCCGTCTTCTGTGTGCGTTCGCTCATCGGATGCCATCCTCGTTCTGAGGAGCGGCTGAGTCGCGGGATGCTTGTCGTATCCAGCGTCGCGCGGATCGCCTGGCACGCCCAGCACCGTTGGTCCCGAGCGGCCGGCCCGCGCCGCGTTGCGTCGCGCCCGGCGGTGGGGTGGCGGCACGGGACCTTCGGCCCTGACGATCTCCGCCATCACCGCGTCACGGTGGCCGAGTGAGGCCGATGTGCGGGCCGCGTACCGACCTGTACGAGGTCCGGATGGCGGTCGGCCACTCCTGCCGCCGCTGTCACCTGGAGGTGGATCATGAAGATCGCAACCCCGCTCTTCAGCGACCGGGTCGACGCGGGCCGCCAACTGGGCCGCAAGCTGACCCGGCTGCGCGGCCCGGACGTCGTGGTGCTGGGCCTGCCCCGCGGCGGCGTGCCCGTCGCCGCCCAGGTCGCCGAAGAGCTGAACGCCCCGCTGGACGTCATCGTCGTGCGCAAGCTCGGCGTGCCGTGGCAGCCCGAGCTCGGCATGGGTGCCATCGGCGAGGACGGCGTGCGCGTCCTCAACCAACGCGTCATCAACCTGGCCGGGATCGGCGACGAGCAGCTGGCCGCGGTCGAGCGGACCGAGCTGGCGGCACTGCGCCGCCGCGCGAGGCTGCTGCGCGGCGACCGGCCGGCGATCGACCTGGCGGGGCGGACCGTCATCATCGTCGACGACGGCATCGCGACCGGGTCCACCGCACGGGCCGCCGCGTGGGTCGCCCGCGCCCGGGGTGCCGCCCGCGTCGTCCTCGCCGTCCCGGTCGCGCCTGCCGAGGCGATCGAACCGCTGCTGCGCGACTGCGACGAGCTGGTCTCCGTCCGGTCGCTGAACAGGCTGTCGTCGGTCGGCCAGTCGTACGAGGACTTCACGCCGACCACCGACGACGAGGTCCGCGACCTGCTCATCCACCACAGGGCGGCGAGCCGCCCGGCAACGGCCCAGGAGCACTGGCACGACGAGCAGGTCGTCACCTGTCCGGAAACCCTGCGCCTGCCCGGCCGCCTCACCGTGCCCGCCGGCGCCGACAGACTCGTCGTGTTCGCCCACGGCGGCGGCAGCAGCCGGCACAGCCCGCGCAACGAGTACGTCGCCGCGGTGATGCACCAGAGCGGGCTCGCCACGTTGCTGTTCGACCTGCTCACCCCGGACGAAGCGGCCGACCGGGCGCAGGTGTTCGACATCGAACGGCTCGCCGGCCGGCTCACCGAGGTCACCGCGTGGGTGCGCCAGCACCCGCTGTGCGCGACGCTGCCGGTCGGCTGGTTCGGCGCCAGCACGGGCGCGGGCGCGGCGTTGTGGGCGGCCGCGGAGCCGCATGCCGGCGTCGCGGCGATCGTCTCCCGGGGCGGTCGCCCCGACCTGGCCGGGCGGCGGCTGTCCGCGGTGACCGCACCCACCCTGCTCATCGTCGGTGGCCGCGACACCCGGGTCCTGGAGCTCAACCGGGCCGCGCAGGCCCAGCTGCGCTGCCCCAACCACCTGTTCGTCGTGCCCGGCGCCACGCACCTGTTCGAGGAGCCGGGCACCCTGACCACCGCCGCCCGGCAGGCCCGCGGCTGGTTCCTGAAGCACGGCCTACGGCAGGCCACCGGGCTCAGGGGGTGACGACGACCTTCAGTCCGGCGCGCCGGACCGCGGTGCGGAACGCCTCCGTGGCCTGGGTCAGCGGGAAGCGGTGTGTGACGAGCGACGCGACGTCGACCCGCCCGCGCTGGACGAGGTCGATCGCGCGCGGATAGACGTGGTTCATCCGCCGGCACATCGCGAACGTCAGGCCCTTGCGCCGGGCCGCCCCTGCGGGGAACGTCGTCGTGTCCTCGTCCGGGATGCCGACCAGCACGACCCGCCCGCCGGGTCGGGCCGCGACCACCGCCGCATGCACGGCCCGGTCGTTGCCGGCCACCTCGAACACCACGTCGGCGTCGACGCCGTCCAAGCGGTCCGCCGCGTCCGCCGTCACCGTCTCGTCGGCGCCGAACCGTCGTGCCGCCTCCGTCCGGTGTACGAGGGGATCCATCGCCACCACCCGGGACGCGCCGGCCACCCGGGCGAGCTGGACCAGCAGCAGCCCGATCGGCCCGCAGCCGACCACCGCGACCGACCCGCCGAGCCGCAGGTGACCGAGGTCGAACGCGTGGACCGCGACGCCGAGCGGCTCCAGCATCGCGCCGTCGGTGTCGGAGAGGTTGTCGGGCAGCGGGTGCAGCAGGCTCGTCGGCCAGGCCAGCCATTCGCGCAGCGCGCCGTCGAGCTCGCCGTGCCCGGCGAAGCGGACGGTGGGGCAGAGGTTGCCGTACCCCTCCAGACACCTGGCGCACCGCCCGCACGGGATGGCCGGGTCGACGGCGACGCGGCGCCCGTGCAGCGGACCGCTCGCCACGACGCCGGCGAACTCGTGACCCGGGACGACCGGCCGGGTCAGCTGCGCGTCGCCGATCCCGCCGTGGGTGAACCAGTGCAGGTCCGAGCCGCACAGCCCGACGGCGGTGACCCGCACCAGGCTCATGCCATCGCCGGGGACCGGGCGAGGTTCGCTGGTGCCGCGCAGCGCGCCGACGCCGTGCAGCCGCACCGCCATGCCCGTGCTGTCGTCGCCCATTCAGCCATGATGACCCACCGGGTCGCGGACCAGCTCGTACGGTGGCGAACGGGTCAACGCCAGGACCCGCGACATGCTCGCCGCGGCCGATGCCAAGCTGTCCTGGAGCATCAACAACCGGGCTTCTTCGGACTCGTCATCGGCGGCGTCGCGATGATGTCTCGGCGATGATGAGCGTTGGCTGGAACGTGGCGCGGGCCAGCCAGGCGGGGGAGGCCGCCGAGTGTCGGTAGAGGGCGGACCGTAGCGTGGCGCGATGGGAATGTACCCGGAGTACAAAGAGATACCTGCGGCCCTGCTCGCCCGGCTGCTCGAACACCCCGATGACGAGGAGTGGGTCGACGGGCTCCTGTTCGAGGCCGGTGATCCGGACTCGACTACTGCGCCGGGCTGGAGCGCGGCGGCGAGTTGCTCGACCCTGACTGACGAGGAGCTTCGCGCGCGCTTCACCTGGCCCCACCTGACCTTCTCTGCCGCGCAGCGGCGCCGACTCGGCGCCCTCGACCTCGGCAAGTACCCGGATCCGGACTGGTTCAGCCATTTCCTCTTCGCGGCCGACACTCCAGAACGGATCGATCTGGAAGGCGTGCTCAGCGACGACTGGGACGAGCGGAACGCCGCCTGGGAGAAGATCGTGCAGGTGCCGGCCCACGTCGCGCACCACAGCGCCTACCGCACAGGAGACACCGAGTACGGCTTCCACACGAACGTGCCCTGCTACGGCATCGGTGAGTACCGCACAGCCGAGGTTCTGGCCTCCGTGTGGGACAAGATCGAACGTGTCCTCGCCGCCTACCCCGAGCTGACCAACCGCATCATCGAGCAGTTCGAAGCGCAGATCAGGTACTACTACGGCTGCGTCGCCCGGGGCAGCGTCGACCTCAGCGTGTGCTGGTAGCGCATGGCAGACAAGCACGCAGAAGCCCGTCTCCTCATGGGAGCCGCAGCCGCGGGCCTACTCCATGCCGGATTCAGTCTCTACTGGGCGTTCGGTGGTCGCTGGCTGCTTCCGACGGTCGGCCAGTGGGCAGTGACCGTTGCGCGAGAATCGCCAGTCACTGCCGGCTTGTTGCTGGTCGCCGTCGCTGCGGTGAAGTGCACGGTCGTGGTCGTGCCTCTGGTGACCAGCAGAAGGTCGCTCCCTCGCCCGGGCGCGTGGCGAGCGTTCGCGTGGCTGGCCGCCATCGTGCTCACCGGATACGGGGCGTTGAACTCCATCGCGGCCTGGCTCGTTCTGGGTGGTGTGCTGCGACCGGAGGGTGGCTTCGATCGGCAAGCGATGCTCGGCCACGCCTACCTTTGGGATCCGCTGTTTCTCGTGTGGGGTCTGCTTCTCGGAGCCGGCCTGCTCATTGGCAGCAACGACCGGCGAAGGCGTGCGCGGGCGAGCGCGTAGCACGCCGACGGTTGTGCGTGCACCGGTCGACCGGGCAACGGCGGCCGGCGGCTGTGCTGTGTGCGGGTACCGTTGTCGATCGCACTCGCCGAGCGACACGGAGGCCTCGATGAGGACTGAGCTGGTCACCGAGGACATGATCGCCGAGTGTCGGGAGCTGGCGAGGCTCGACCCGGCCGTCGGCGTTCCCGAGCTGGCTCACGGCCTCAACAGGTTCGGTTGGCAGGTTCGACGCGAGCGGCCACCGCAAAGCCTCCCGTACTTCGAGGAGGCCGCCGACCTCTGGCGGGTCCTGGCGGCCGATGGAGCCGCGGCGCATCTGGCCAGCGCGTCGCGGGCGTTTGCCTCGCTGGCCCAGCTGTACTCGTACGTCCACGACGACGAGCGCGCGTTGGCCGCACGGCACCAGGCTGCGGCGTACGCCCGGCGGGCTAGCCCACAACCGGCGGATGTCGACACGAGGGTCCTCATGGCGCTCGCGTCCGGGCTTGCCGAGGCCGGGCAGTTCGCGCAGGCCGCGACCGTGCAGCGTGAGGTCGTCGACAGCTACCGTACGGCCGGACCGCAGAACGGCCCTGACCAGTCGACTCTGATCATGTGGGCGCAGCTGTACCTGGCCATCTATCTCGACCTTGCCGGTGAGACCGACGCGAGCCTCGACGTCGAGCGCGCGATCCTCGCACAGCAACGCCACGAGGCCGAAACAGATCCCAGATGCCTGCCGATCCTGGCGATCTGGACGGCGGGATCGTCGGTCTGGTTCGCCGAGAACGGCCACCCGAAGATCGCGCACGGACTCCTCCGGGAATCCGTCGCTGCCTGCGAGCAACTCCCCTCCGCCGGAAGCGACGCCAACTACCAGTTCCGCCGGGCCGTCCAAGGGGCACTCTTCGCCCGATCCGGCACCCGGGACGAGCGGCCCCGAGCCGGCAGCTCGGCCCCGGTCGGCGTCGCGGCGCACGCGCGCCTGCAACCAGTCGCCGGGCTGAGCTTGCACCGGTGGGCCTTCAGCCTCCGAGAGACGTACCACGCGGGCCTCCTCGACATCGACGAAGCGATCGCGGCCCATGCCGATCGCCTCCCACCCGACACGGACCGCCTCGCCGAGCTCGGCACCCTGATCCGCCGCCGCGCCATCCGCGCCTCGGTACTCTTCGACCTGCCCCGGCACGTCCACGACGAGATGACCCTGACGCTGGCCCGAAGCGTCGAACTCGAGCGCGAACTGCACCGCACCGCGCCCGGCCCTGAAACCATCCGGCGACTGGTCCGAGCACTGACCGATCAGGCCATGGGCCACCTCGCCACCGGCGACTACGCCACGGCGGCCGACGACCTGCGCGAAGCCCTCGCCGTCCACGCCACCGCCGACAGCGCCTGACCCGCCAACATCCGCATCTGCCGCAGACCTCGCGCGGCGCTCGGGAACGAAGCCGACCACCGGAAAGATCCGCTCGCGCACGACGGCGAGGAGCGCCTTCGCCCGATCGAGCTTGTCGCCGGTCGTGATGTACTCGACCTCGCCCGGACCGCCCAGTGGTGCCGACGGTCACTCCGGAGCCCGTTCATGCTGCGTACAACCCAGCCGTCCTCGGGTTGGCTGGAGATGTTATGCCGTACCAAAAGAACGATGTCCTGGTGATCAAAGGGCTGCGATACTGCTCGGGCCATGATGGTGTGATCGTCCTGTGGGAGCTGACGGGCAAATGACCGAACCACCGAAGTTCCAGTACGTCCCGCTTCCGCCCGTGAACACGTACGCCATCCTCGCTGCCGTGTTCGCCTTCGTCGTCTTCCCACCTCTAGGGATCTACTTCGGGCGTAAGGCCAAGGAGCAGATCGCGCAGAGCGGAGAACGCGGGATCGAACTGGCCAACGTGGGTGTCATTGCTGGCTGGATCCTGAGCGTGCTCTACGGATTGTTCATGATCGTGTGGTGCAGTGTGGTCGGCATCGCGGTCTTGGGCGGATTCAACGGAGCGAACTGAGCGGCGAGCATCCGGCAGCGTAGGTGGTGGCAGCTCCCGCATGCCCGTTGGTCATCCGCAATGCCGCAGGTCTCGCGCGGCGATCGAACCGAAGACCGTCACGCTCCGTGTTGGCCGCAGTTCGGCTGTCAGCACACGCTCGTGCCGAATTGTGTGCATCAGATCTTGCCGGCGTCCGGCACGGCGACACGGCCCAGCAGCACGGCGAGACCGGCGGCGGCCATCCACACCGGCACGGCGAAGGCGGTAACCCGCTCGGTACCGCCCATGCCCAGCCCGAAGTACGTGCCGGACAGGTGCAGCGCCGCCGCGGCCAGACCCAACGCGCCGGTCACCACCGCCAACCGGCGCAGCGGAGCGGGCCAGCCACTGCGACCGGCCAGGAGCAGGCCGACGTTGCCGGCGAAGAAGATCAGCACCGCGCCGAGCAGATGCCACTCCAGGTGCACGTCGGCCGGCGCGAACCCGACCAGCACCCAGCCCACGGTCGCTGCGAGCAGCAGGGTTGGCGCGGTACGGGTCCGCCAATACCGCCGCAGCAGCAGCACCCCGGCCGTCAGCAGCAGGCCGGACACCATCAGGGCGGCGTTCATCCAGGCATGCCGCGGCGAGCATACGTACCGTCGGTCGTCGCCCCAGAGCCCGCAGGTCACATTGCCGAGGTCGCTGATGTTGTGGTGGACCCAACTGTATGGCCGGATCCAGGCCGCCTGCACCACCAGGTGCGCGGCGAGGAACACGACGGCGGCGAGCACCCAGCACGCCGCACCGAACTGAGCTGATGCTGATCTCATGTCCGTCAGCCTGCCGCCGGGGCCAGCCGCCAACATCTGCCGAACGGCAGATCTGCCCGGCCGTACCAGGGACCAGCACCGAGCCGCCCAGCCTCTCTATATGCATGTCCGGCGATTCGATACCGACCCAACTGCTGCCCGCAATATCCGCACGCTTGCGCAGTACACGCTCATGCCGCCTTCTGCGCGCTGCGAGGTATTGCCGGGCTGCGATCCACGCGAACGGGTTGGTGCAGGTGTCGACATCGGTCGGTACGGTTGGTTTGGCCGGTGCTGATCAGCTCGGCTGGGTGGGCTGTCGAGCAGAGGAAGCGGTGAGGACTCGCGCCAAGGACCGCGGAGATCCGTTCCCCGACACTCCATGGAATGAGATCGTCACGGGGCTTCGGATGGGTGGTCACCACTACGTCGACGGCAGCGGTAGCGTGGTGCCGGTCGTCGTCGGCGAAGAGTTCGACATTGTGGTCAGCCTTCACCAGCGAGATGGGTATGGCCCGCCTGTCGGTGTGGAGCATTACTACGTTGACGTTCCCGACCAGCCGTTGCGCGCCAGTTAGATCGAGGCCGTGTGCCGCATGACAGAGTTGACCGCGGCCGCCGTTCATGCCGGCCGGTGCGTGCTCGTGCGCTGCCACCGCGGGTACAACCGTTCCGGCCTGGTCGTCGCCCACGCGCTGGTGCTGCTCGGCCACCAGCCCGACGATGTCATCGGCGTGATTCGCCGCCGCCGCTCGCCCAGGGCGTTGAACAACGAAACGTTCGTCGAGTACCTTCGCACCGGCCTCGACGTCGCATACCTCCTGGTCAGCCTCGAACCGTCGACCTGACACCCGGGACGGCCGCCCTCCTCAACCCGTCCGGACATGCCGCTGACCGGTGACGGCGGGACCCGCACCATGCCGGGAACCGCTCTTCGTGTCCGCTCTACCCTCGACCGACTACTCTGCGAGCCATGAGCAACGCGGCCGGGGCAAAGGCGACCCGCGAGGAAGAAATCGCATTCCTGGCCATGGAGCAGGTGCTCGGGGTCGACATCAAGCTCGCGGATGCCGGCGCCGGCAACAAGATGCCCGACGGCTCTTGGGTATACCCTGACGGCCAGGAGCGCCACGGCATTGTCGAGGTCACCTCGCCCCCGGCCGCACGTCTGATGGTGCGGTGGGTGCGTGCGAAAAAGGCAGGACTGCCCCTGACCGAGAGCGGATCGATCCCCTTGCGCTTGAACGAGCTCGCGCAGGTGTGCGATGAGATGCTCGCGGCGGACTGGGCCCGGGAGAACATCGATAAGCTCCTGGCCCAACCGGCCGATGAGCGGCACCTATTCCTCTTTGGGCGGCGTCACGAGGAAGAGCATTACTTCTTCCGGCTGTCCGATCTTGATGACGACGGGACAACTGAGCCCGTCGATGATCTTGTCCTCCCACAGGGCATCTCGGACGTGTGGTTCCGGGGCAGGGCACGGCTGGACCGTGACCAACCACGTGACCAACCAGTGGGCACGATGGAACTCTGGTTGGCACGGTTTCATGCGGAGTCGGGTTGGCATCGTTACGTGGTCCGGATCGAGGACCGGCACCTGCCGACCCCCAATCGGCATATCACCGATGACCGAGTTCCCGCTGGATGGCGACAGCCCAAAGATCGATCTACCAGGCCAGCCGATGGCTGAGGCCGACTGGGTAGACATTCACGTATCGAGTGCAGGGCCTGCTCGTACTGCGGGTGTGCCACGGGTCTGACCCGCGAGCGGCCGACCGCTGGACGCCGAACCCGTCCTCATCTGCCACCGTTGGTGCGCGGCGGCAGGCCCGTGCACGTCACAGCGGGTGACCAGTGCGGCGAGTCCAAAACTTCCTGTCCTGCCGATGTCAGTGTGTTTGAGCCGGCGGCGATGTTGCGGGACGACGGGTTGGTCCTATGCGTTTCACCGTGAGCATCAACGGCAGGTTGTAACCGCGGACCCGGGTGCGTTCGTCTAGTTGGTGTGAGCGACGACGAGGCGGAGTTCCGGGACTTCGTCAGGGTGCAGATGGAGCCGCTGCGCGGGCTGGCGTACCTGGCGTGCGGCGACTGGCAGACCGGCGAGGACGCGGTTCTCACCGTTCTCGCCCGGCTCTACGTGCGGTGGCGGCACATCGACAACCCGCTCGCCTATGCCCGTACCGCCGTGGTACGCGCGGCGATCGACGAGACCCGGCGGCCGTGGTGGCGGCGGGAGGAGTCGGTCGGCCACGCCATGCCCGATCCGCCCGGCCCCGACGACGGCACCAGCGTCGTCGACGAGCGGCTTCGGATCCGGGCGGCGCTGCTGAAGCTGCCGCCGCGGCATCGGGCGGTGCTGGTGCTGCGGTATCTGGAGGGCCTGAGCGTTCAGCAGAGCGCCGAGGTGCTGGCATGCCCTGAGGGAACGGTCAAGGGGTACACGTCACGCGGGCTCGACGGGCTCCGCCAGATCCTGGGCGTCGAGCTCGTGGCCGATGAGGATGCGGAGGTACATCATGAGATCCGACCTGTCTGAGCTCCTCCGGGACGCCAAGGCGACCATGCCGCCGGCTCCGTACGACGTCGAGGACGCCGTCGCCGCGGGCCGCCGGCTGCAGGGACGGCGGCGCGCGGCCTTGGCCGGCGCGGCCGCAGCCACGGCGGTGATGACCGTGGCGGTGGCCGTCGCCGTGACACAGCTGGACGCCCGGCCACGGGCGCACGTCGTACCGCTGGACAAGGCGCCGTCCGTCGCGCCCTGCACCACCGTCGACCCGCTGCAGAAGGTCCAGCAGATCATCACCCAGAAGACCGAGATGACGCGCAGCGCGTCGCCGTACTACCAGAATCCGGCGAACGGTACCGATTGGGCGCTCGCCTCCGAGCCGGTCGACCTGACCGGCCCCGGCGTCTACGTGTTCCGGTTCGTCGGCATCCCGGCGGACTTCGACTTTCGGACCAAGCCGGGCGGCTTCGGCATGATCCCGCCGGACGACTTCCACGGCCAACTCAGGCCCGCAAGCGATGGGGGAGTCGTGACCGACCCGGACGGGAACCGGGTCTTCGAGCTGCCGCTGCGGCTTGAAGATCGCCCAGGGTGGACGACGACCTGCACCGGCCTGATCATGTTCATCGGCTGAGCCGCACCGGCGTACACGAGGCCGCGACGGTCGGTCGTGCAGAGGTCGCCGTGCTGGAAACGGTCGGGCCAACTTCCGCTCGTAGTCCTCCTCAGGGAAGTCGCTCGCCTCAACATCACGTGCATTACTTTGCCGCCGATCGGGCGCTGCGGCGCGCTGGCCATCGTCCCGGTCTGTACACGGCCTGACAGACCGGGGACCTGCCGGTCGTGCGCACGACCATGCCGATGAGCGAGCACGTGATCTTGGGATGTTGGGCTGTCCGTCAGGGGTCTGTGGCGACGTGGACGGGCGAGCGCTGCCTCCTCGACGGCGCGCTGCCCGCGAGGGACGTCACCTGTCGGTGAACGGCACACCGCCCGGCACCCTGTGTGGGGTGCCGAGCGGTGCTGTCGTGTCACGCTGAGACGTCGAGCCAGGGGGCCCAGCCGTTGTTGTACTCGGCGAAGTTGACGTGGTTGTCGCCGCTGCGGGTGTAGACCTGCGTCGTGCGGTTGGACGCGTTGTAGATCGCCGAGGGTGCTGATGCGGCGGCGCCGCCGATGTTGTTCCAGCCGGACCAGCCCTTGTAGTAGTACACGTACTGGGTCTGGCCGCCGGTGGTCGCTGCGTAGGCTTCGGTGGTGCCGAACTTCGGGTTGTAGATGACTCCGGGGTCGCTGGCGAGGCTGCCGCCCAGGCCGATCCAGTTCGCCCACCCGTTGTAGTAGTACCGGTAGGCGAGGGTGTTGGTCGACGTGCGGGTGTACACCTCGGTGGTGCCGTAGGTCGGGTTGTAGATGACGCCCGGGTTGCCGGCGAGGGTGCCGCCCAGGTCGAGCCAGTCGGACCAGCCCGCTGAGTAGTACCGGTACTGCAGCTTGTTGTCCGTGGTGCGGACGTAGGCTTCGGTGGTGCCGAACTTCGGGTTGTAGAGCAGTGCCGGGTCGCTGGCGACGTTGCCGCCCAGGCTGAACCACTGCGACCAGCCGTTGGAGTAGTAACGGTAGTTCAGGGTGCCGTCTGCGAACCGGGCGTACACCTCAGTCGTCCCGAAGCGCGGGTTGTACAGGATGGCCGGGCTGCCGGCCAGGTCACCGCCGAGGTCGATCCAGCCGGACCAGCCGTTCTGGTAGTAGCGGTACGCGAGGGTGTTGCTCGACGTGCGGGCATAGACCTCGGTCGTGTCGAAGCGGGGGTTGTACAGCGGAGCCGGGTCGCCCTGCGCGTTGCCGTCCAGGTCGGCCCACTCCGACCAGTTCGCGCCGGCCCTGTACGCGTACACGATCTTGTTGTCCGTGGTGCGGCCGTAGACCTCGGTCGTGCCGAAGCGCTGGTTGTTGATGCCGGCCGGCTTCGACGCGATCTTCGGCGGGGTGTTCTGACGGACGTACAGCAGGCGGTTCGCGGTGCTGTTCACGGCGTGTGGCGGGTACATCACGCCCATGTTCAGCGCGCCTGACGTGGCGCCCTGAACGATCGCGCGGCTGACCTGTGCGGGCGTGTAGGCCGGGTTCGCCTGCAGGATCAGCGCGGCCGCACCGGCCACGTGCGCGGCGGCTGTCGACGTGCCGTGCAGGTCCCTGGTGCCGGAGCTCGAGTCGTTCCAGGCAGATCTGACGTAACCGCCCGGTGCATAGAGGTCCACGCACGGTCCGTAGTTCGACCAGCTGACGGGGACGTCGTCGTTGCCGTACCGAAACGACGCCCCGACCGTCAGCGCCTCGGGGAGCCGGGCCGGCGACTGGCTGCAGGCGTCGATCGGGTTGACGGTCTCGTCGCCGTTGCCGGCGGCGATGGCATAGGTCAGGCCTGACGCGATCGACGTGCGGATCGCCTCGTCCTCCGCCGGGTCGACGCCGCTGCCGCCGAAACTCACGTTGACCACGGCCGGCTTCGCAGCGTTGGCCGTCACCCACTCGACGCCGGCGAGGGCCTCGGAGGTCCAGCCGTAGCCGTAGCAGTCCAGCACCCGGACGGCGACGATCTTGACTTCCTTGGCCACGCCGTACCTGGTGCCGCCGAGCGTGCCGGCTACGTGCGTGCCGTGCCCGTTGCAGTCGGACACGTTGTCGGGCAGATTGTGCTCGGGCGTGTTGTACGGGGTGTCCGGGATCGGGTTCGCCACCCGGTCGACGAAGTTGCGGCCCCACGACGCCCGGCCACCGAATTCGGTGTGCTCCTTGTACAACCCGGTGTCGAGGACGTACGCCGTCACCGACGACGCCGTGTTCGGATACGTGTACGCGGAGTCCAGCGCTGACTGGCGCTGGTCGATCCGGTCCAGGTTCAAGACCGGGGACTGCTGAGTGTCCGACTTGTGCTGTAACGCATCGCGCGACACGGACGCCACCGACGGGTCGGCCGCCAGGCGTGCGACTTGGTCCTCGGAGAGCCCGCCGACCGCGAAGCCCTTCAGCGTGACACTGTACTCGTTGGTGATCTTGCCGCCGTGCCGGGTCGTCAGCGCCCGGGCCGCGGTGGCGACGTTGGCCTTCGCCTGCGCCGTGTTGAGACCGCCGAAGGCGGTGTTCTTCAGCTGGACGATGTAGCTGCCCGGCAGGCTCTGCTCCTGGTTGCCCAGCACCTCACCCGCGGCCGGCTTCACCGCTTCCGCCGACGCTGGCGCGCCCGAGACGAGCACGACACCCGCGGCGGCGAGCGTCGAGACGCCCACCATGGCCCAGCGCCGCGGCCCACGCGCGAGCCGGCTGTGGACAGCACTCTGCGTGCCCTCTGTGTTGATGGTGGTTCCTCCCCATGAGGGATCACCCGGCGGGCATCGACCGCTCACGCCACGGGTGATCAGAATAAGGAGAGACTAGGCGCGCGGACCCATCCCGGGCGATATCGTCTCTGTGATCACGCCGTGACGGAAAGAAGGTCTCAGGCGGGTCGGCGCAGCCTCTCGCGCACGTCCTGCGGGTGCTCGGCGCCAGCCAGGGTGCTATCGACGGTGAGTGACTTAAACGAGCCGGGCTTCCGACCATGCCGATGTCAGTGCGTCCTGCCGTCATCGTCTGCGATGCCCAGCCACGGGTCCGCCTGCAGGGCGGCGAGGGTCTCCAGCTGGTATTCGGTGGCAGTCGTCATGAGGGCGTCGAGGGTCGGGAAGTCCTCCACGCCCCCTTGGGTGAGCCAGCACACCTGGGGCGCCGATGTGATGTCGAGCAGGACGACGCTCAGGCTCGACTCGGCCGCACCGATGACGACGTATCGATCGCGGGAGAACCCGAACTGCCAGCCGCTGCCCTCGTCGTACGCCTCGACGATCACCCATGCTCGTTCGGTCGCCGGCCCGTCGAGCAGCTCGGCGATCGGGAACATGTCCGTCTGCCCGTCGAGCCCGACCCATCCATCGCAGTAAGTCAGAAACTCCACGTACGACGGGGGCAGGTCGACGCGCTGCCTGAGCGCAGCCAGTTCCGTAGGATCCGCGCCCGGGTTGGGACCGCCGTGCCGAAAGATCCCATGGACGTCGGCCAGTTCCACGTCACGGCCGACGGCTGCCGCCCGGTCCATCACGTCCCGAACCGTGAACTCCACGCTGCCCTCGCCGTCGGTCGCCGCCAGCCGCGCCAGGGCGGCGTGTCGGATCGATGATTCACCGTTGTGGCGTACCAGGCGAGCGCCATCCGCACATGCCGCGAGGCGCTCGTCGCCCAACCTGCGACATGCCCCGGCGGCTGGCGCTCCGGTCGGTTCATGGAGCCCGAAGCTGTCAGCGTGAGGCGTCGTGGTGGATGCCTGCTCTATGCCGGAGCGCGAGTACGTCCGCCGCATGGGGCAACTTGATGGGCGGATCGGCTGCACGCATCGCAAGGAGGCCCGGTATGTTGCCGCGACGGATGGCGTCGTCGATCATCGTCTGCGTGCTGGCCGGCAGCCGCTCCCAGGTCACGGCGGCGGCACAGAAGCTGCACACCGTGTTGACGCGGTCAGGAAGACTTGTCCGGCAACGTACGCCGCAGCCGGGACAGCGCCAGTCCAACATGGTCCTTAGTCTCGAGGCCTTCTCCGAGAACGCCAACCGGATAACAGAGGCCGCCCCGACCGCTTGATCACGTTTCCGGATCTGCCGCCGACCGAGCGCGTAGGCCCATCACTCGGTGTGACGGGCGTCCTGCGCCATCCGGTGCGCAGACATGCCGATGAGCGTGCGTCTCGTACGACATAATGCGGCACATGGATCTTGCTGGATTCTGGGCGCTCATCGAGCGCTCGGCGCAGGAAACCACCGGTCCGATCGAGCGAGGCGACTCGCTCGCAGAGGCACTGACCGGGCTCGCGGATGAAGAATTGATCGACTTCCAGGATCACCTCGACGCCCAGACAGATCGGGTGAGCACCTGGTTGATGTGGCACGCGGCCAGCCTGATCCAGGACGGGTGCAGCGATGATGGTTTCAGCGGATTCCGCGCGTGGCTGGTCGGACTTGGTCCCGTCGTGTTCGACCGGGTTGCTGACGACCCTGACCGGCTCGCTGACCAGCCAGAGGTACAGCGCCTGGCCGGCCGGCACTCGCGCACCTGGGCGGAAGAGGAATGGCCCTATTGGGAGGAACTGGAGTTCGTTGCCGTCCATGAGTACGAGCGCCGTTACGGTGACTGCGCGAGTATCTACCACGCGCAGACGTCCCGGCTGACCACCGCCGAGCCAATGCCGCAGCCCGTCGAGGAAGAACGCTGGGATCACCACGACCCGGCAGAGTCCCGTCAGCGGCTGCCGCGACTCGCCGCGATGTTTCCACAGGCCGGTCCATCCCAGGCCACGCCCGAGGCCGCGCAAGCCTCCCTCATGCAAGCGAAGGAGGGCCTCGAACGACAGCTCGCAGAGTCCGGCCGAACGTTGGCCGAGTTCTTCCGCGGGATACCGCCCAGGACTCCGTGACGAGCGAGCACTCATGCCGCTGACGGAGCCCGCCTCGGCCCTCAATGCTCAGGGATCTTTGACGGCTTGGTCGGGCCGATCATTGTGGCAGGACGGAGCGCCGCTGATTGGTAGCGTGCCCAAGGGCGCGCCGCAGGCCCGGGCCAGCTGGGTGCTGGTCAATCTCGGTGTTTGCGCTCTGGGTGGTGTGGGTCGTCAGCGCCTGTTGCGGCGGACCAAGAAGACGACAACGCCGACAACGACTGCGATGCAGCACAGGGTGCTGGTCAGGCGGCCGAGCGAGTATGCGATATCTTCCGCTGCGTCTCTGGACCCTTGTGCCCCGGAGCCGCCGGCCTAGGCCGGAGCGCCAGCGGCGGTCGAGGTGACAACACCGGTGACGGCGGCGCAGATGCGCATGGACAGGACTCGCAGGCTCACGATTCGGCAGCGTAGATCATCATCACCGTTACCACAATCAATCGGCCAGGCCAGACGTCCGGACCTGACACGATGCGCTCGCCTGTGCGTCGCAGGCTGGTGAGTCAGAGGCGACCATTGACCGTCCCCGGCAGGTCGAGTGCGGCGAGTCGGTTGAGGATGCCGATGACGTGGGCCAGGTCATGCCACACGGCTATCGGCTCGTCGTGCGTTGTCTTCAGGATGTCTCGCATGGATTGGACATCGTCGGTCAACGTGCCCACTGTGGGCTCGGGACAGCCGGTGATATCGAAGCGGAACGCGTCCGCCGGACCGATGGTCCAGTAGTAGTCCGCCTTCAAGTCGACAGTCGGCCCGTGCTGCCGTTCGACCGCGTCGAGTAGCTGCGTCAGGGCCTTCCGGAGGTCTGCCAAGGACACCTGGGTTCCGTTGGTCATGAACGAAGTTTGCCCTATCTCGAGCGAGTCCCTTCGGCCGCACGCTCATGCCGCGGACAACGCTCGCTGCCCCGAGGCCGATACTCTCGTCGGGTGGTGGATGATCCGTCCAAGTTCAGCGACGTCACCTGTTCTCTGTGCGGCCGCCACAACCGGCATGTCCGGGTTGTAGCCACCGAGGCCGGGCCGATCATCTGCCAGGTGTGCGTCGCGAAGTGCGCCGAGATCTTCGACCAGGAGGTCGGGCTGACACCACCGCACGGCGGCTGGTCTCAGCGCTGGCCGTTGAAGAGCTAGCAATCCGATGTCGAACCATCCGCTCATGGCCCGTTGAGCGCCGCGACGGAGTGCCCCGATCAGGTGCCTAACGCATTGGTCACGCCCTGTCGGCGACTGAGTGATTCGCTCTACGCCGCGGCGTGCTCACGCCGGTCAGGCGGATGAGTCGAGGTGCCGGGTGCCATCGACTCGTCGATAGAAGTCGCGGGTGAGCCGATGGTCGCCAGCTCTGGCGTCCATCGCTGAGAACGTTGCATTGCACGTGGCCCGGCGGTTTCCCACCGGGCCACGTGGCTATCTGCCCGCGGTGTTGCTGGCCCAGATCGCGGCGCCGGCGGCCGTGTACACGACCAGGTTGCCGTCGCCCTGGAAGGCGAACATGGTGCCGCCCCTGCCGTTGGTGCCGGTGGCCCACAGGGGGCGGCCGGCCTGGTAGATGACGAAGTTGCCGTCGCCCTGCATGGTCGCGGTGGCGCCCGGGTACCCCGCCGTGTTCGAGGCCCAGAGCGGCTGGCCGAACCGGTTGTACTCGACCAGGTTGCCGTCGCTCTGCATGAGCAGCGTGTAGTAGCCGTTCTGCGCGTAGTACTGCGTGCCGGGCTGGAGCGTCATACCCGCGGTGAAGACGTTGGTGGTGGTCCAGATCTGGGTGCCGGCGGCGTTGGTGACGGTGAGGGTGCCGTTGGGGCTGAAGCGCAGCTGGTTGCCCGTGCTGCTGGTGCCGGTCGTCCAGCTCGGGTTGACCGCGTTCAGGTACGGCCAGATGACGAAGTTGCCGCCGGTCTGCAGCTGCGCCAGGGCGCCGGGCCAGCCGTTCGTGCCGGACGACCAGACCACGCCGCCGTCGCGGTTGTAGATGGCCAGGTTGCCGTCGGTCTGCATGATCAGGGCGAAGTTGTCGGTGGTGTACGCCGCGCCGGAGATGAAGACCTCGCCTGCGCCGAACGCGAAGCCGTTCGCGTTGTACTTGCCGAAGTTCGCGTTCGTGGTGGTGATGACGGCCGCGCCGTCGCCGGTGCGGACGCCGTCGCGGTAGCTGACGTTCGTGACGGTCGGGGAGGCCCAGCTCGTGCCGCCGCCACCGCCGCCAGTACCGCTCACGCCGTAGCTGGAATGGTTCATGCTGGAGCCGCCGGCGCCGCCGCCGATGTAGCCGCCCCCGCCGCCGCCCCCGTTGCCCCAGCCGCCTGAGCCGCCCTCGCCACCCTGGCCGAGGCCGACGTCGCGGCCGGCCGGGGCGGTGCTGCAGTTCGCCGCGCACGTGCCGCCGCCCCCGCCGGCGGACCCGCCGTAGCCGCCGCCACCGCCCGGCACCAGGGTCTGGCACCTGCCGGCCGGGCCGCACTGGGTGAGGTTGCCGCCCGACTGCCCGTTCGTGGTGGCAAGGCCGCCATTGCCGCCGTTGGCGCCGTACGGGAAGAGGGACCACTCATTGCTTCCGGTTCTGGCGGTGAAGATCAATCCGTGGTTGCCCGCGCCACCGCCGCCGCCGGCCACGAGCAGCGGCTGCGTCAGCGGAGCGCCCGCGGCGAACAGGACCGTGGCGCCGCCGCCGCTGCCGGTGGTCGGCCCCACCGAGCTCGCGCCGCCGGCGAAGGGCTGCGGCCCGTCCTCCATGTGGACGCCGGCCGAGCCGGCCTCGTGCACGACCCGCTGGTAGGCGACGAATGGGCCGCTGCTGCCGTCCTGGCCGCCGACGTTGATCTGAAACGTGTCGCCGGATGTGGGCAGGGTGCCGCGGACCGCACCGCCGGAGCCGGGCACCCCACCGTCGGGGTTGCCGCCCTGCGCGCCGTACAGGTCGAAGGTGACCGTACGGGCGCCAGGCGGCGCGGTGTACGTGTGGGTGCCCTTGCCCAGGGTGCACTGCGTGATCCAGCCCCGGGCGAGCGAGACCGGCTGCCCGCCCGCGTTGGTGCAGGCCTGAAACTCCGCCGAGGCGGCCTGCGCCGCGCCGGCACCCACGACGACCAGGCCGGCCGTTCCGAGCATCACCACGGCTGCGCGAGCCATCGCGCGCCGCCAACGACCCTGAGCACGATTGCCGTTCATGTCGGTCTCCCTCGTCCGTTTCACTGGCATCCGGGGGGGAGGACGGAGCCGGGCACGGTCCTGATACGAACGGCGGCAGGCAAGTTTTCAGCAGCCGGCCCGGCGATCGTCACGCTGTGTTGCGGTGAGTCAGGGGCGCAGACGATGCGTGGTCATCGACGAAGCCGGCGCCGTAAGCGGCGCACCGTCGTCGAAGGTGCGGGCGAGATCGGCGAGTCGGTCGACTGCGGCGTCGAGGGCGGTGTCGGTGGTCGTGACGGCGATCCGGATGTGGGAGTTCCAGCGGTCGGTCGGGGTCAGGGTGCGCCCGGCGGTGATGCCGACCTGGACTCTGGCGGCGGCTTGCACGATGGGGTCGGCGTCGTCGAGGTGGGTGCGGACCCAGAGGAACGGTCCGCTGTCGCCGCTCGCGTCGTGCCAGAGGGGGAGGTCTTGTCGGAGCCGGCGCCGCAGGTGGGTGCGTTGATGTGTGAGCTGCTGGCGCCGGTGTGCGGCGAGCGCGTCGATGTGTGGCAGGCAGTGCAGGACGAGCGCCTGGTCGAGGGCGGGTGTGGCGAGGTCGAGCGCGGCCTTGCGCGCGCTGAACCGGGCGATTGCCGGCGCCGGTGCGCGGAGCCAGCCGACTCGCAGGGCGGACCACAGCACTTTGCTGAACGTGCCGATGGTGATGATGTCCGCGTGGGGGTCGTGCGTGGCGAGGAAGGGCGGCGGCCGGTCGGCGAGGAACCGCAGGGCCTGGTCGTCGACGAGGGTGGCGCCCCAACGTCCGGCCAGCTCGACGACCCGTCGGCCGGTCGCGTCGTCGAGCTGGCGGCCGGTGGGGTTGTGCACGGCGGACGTGACATGGACGAGATCCACCCGGTGCTCGTTCGCGGCGAGACCGGCGGCCCGCTCGAGGTGATCGACGCTGCACGGCAGCAGTCTGGCGCGGCGCTGGAGGTAGGCGTGCAGCGCGCCGAAGTAGGTGGGGTCCTCGATCATGACGCGGTCGTTGCGTTCGAGATCGGAGGCGATGAGCGCCAGCGCCTGTTGGGAGCCGGTGGTGATCAGCAGCTGTGACGGCTGGGTGGGCAGACCGTGACCGGTGAGGTGGTCGGCGAGTGCGGATCGTAGTTCCGGCAGGCCCGCCGTGTCGTGTCCGCTGCCGATCAGGTCGAGCAGGGTGTCGGCGGAGTGGGCGAGCGTCTCGGCCAGGATCGTGGGCGGGTCGAACCGGCAGACCGTGAGGTCGACGGAGTCGGTCGAATGCCGTGGGTGCGTGCTGCGGATGAACGGGTTGGCCGCCAGGGCCGCGATGGCCGGATCGTGCCGCAAGGTCCGGTCGCCGGTCACGGTCGTGCCGCTCCCACGGACGCTGTGCACCGCTCCGCGCTGGCGCAGCAGGTCGTAGGCACCGGCGACCGTGGTACGGCTGATCCCGAGACGGCGGGCGAGCGCGCGTTCGGACGGAAGGCGGTCGCCTGGTCGCAGCAGCCGGGCCTCGATGAGCGATGTCACGGCGAGCGCGAGGCACTGGTGCAGGGGGCCGCGATGGCTGCGCCAGTCGGCGAGCAGGGGCACGAGATCAGGCACGCTCACCTGGACCACTTTCGCGGCAAATGGCCCTTGAGGCGAGGGCCAATCGGGAGCACCTTGGCCTGCATGCGCGAAATTGTCACCAGCCCGCAGATCGCCCCTCCGGCCGGACCGTATTCGCATGCGGTCATCGGTACTGGCGATCTCGTCTACGTGTCCGGACAGACCGGACAGGACCCTTCCACCGGCGAGATCGTCGGCGGTGGCGTCGCCGCCGAGACCCGCCAGGTGTTCGCCAACCTGCTGCAGGTGCTGCACGCGGCGGGCCTGGACTTCGCCTCGGTCGTGAAGTGCAACGTGTTCCTCGTCGACATGGCCGACTTCGGATCGATGAATGCGGTCTTCGCCGAGGTGATGCCCGGGCCGTATCCGGCCCGCAGCACCGTCGCGGTCGCCGCGCTGCCACTGGGCGCGCGGGTGGAGATCGAATGCGTGGCGGCCCGATGAACACCTGGCAGGCGGACACCGTCGCCGCCCAGCGGCGCCCTGTCGGGGGACTCGTCGGCGTCGACGTCGCGCCGGCGATTCATCCGACCGCCGCGTTCGCCGCTCCGACCGCCGCCGCGTTCGCCGACCTGGCGGTCCGGCGGCGGGCCATCGACTTCTACACCCGTTACGGCAACCCGAACCACGCCGAGACCGCTTCGGTCATCGCCGCGCTCGAGGGCGGCGAAACGGCGCTGCTGTACGCCTCCGGCATGGCCGCGATCACCGCGACGATCGTCGCGTTCGGCACCGGCGCGCGGGTCGTCGCGCAACGCGAGCTGTACGGGGGGACTGCCGGCTTCCTGGACAGCATCGCTCCGCGGCTCGGCATCGGCGTCGACTTCGTCCACCACGACGACCTGGCCGGGTTCGACCAGGCATTGCGCACCCCGGCGACATTGGTGCTGCTCGAGACGCCGACGAACCCGCTGCTGCGCGTCACCGACATCGCGGCGATCGCAACGCTGGCCCGTCGTGCCGGGGCGGTCCTGGCGGTCGACGCCACGCTCGGCTCACCGGTCAACCAGCAATTGCTCGGGCTCGGGGCCGACATCGTGCTCCACAGCGCCACCAAGTACCTCGGCGGCCACGGCGACCTCACCGCCGGCGTCGCGGTCACCTCCAACGACCTCGCCGACCGGCTGTGGAGCGATGCCTACCTGTTCGGCGCCACACTGTCCGCCCACGACGCGTGGATGTTGCAGCGCGGCCTGCGCACCTTGCCGGTACGGATGCGGCAGCACAACCGGTCGGCTTCAGCCGTCGCGGCCCATCTGACCGAGCATCCGGCCGTCGTCCGGGTGCACCACCCCAGCCTCGTCGACCACCCGCAGGCGGAGCTGATCGCCCGCCAGATGACCGGCCCCGGAGGCGTGCTCAGCTTCGAGGTCCGCGGCGGGCTCGAAGCGGCCGAGCGCGTGGTCTCCCGCCTGCGACTTCCCTCCCGGGCCGCGAGCTTCGGCGGGCCGACCGCCGCGGTGGTCCTCCCGGCCCGGATGTGGTCCGGCATGGGCAGCGCGACCGTGGAGGACCTGGTGCCGGCCGGGCTCATCCGGCTCGCCGTCGGCCTGGAGGACCCGGCCGACTTGAACATGGACCTCGACCAGGCGCTGTCGTGAAACTCGTTCGCTACGGACCACCCGGCGCCGAGCGGGCGGGCGTCCTCGACGCGGCGGGCGCGGTTCGGGACCTGTCCGCGCACATCGCCGACATCGATCCCGATGGCCTCGCCCCGCAGCGGCTCGCGCAACTCGCGCGGCTCGACGTCGACCGGCTTCCAGCGGTTCCGACCCCGACCCGCATCGGACCGTGCCTCGGCCGGGTCGGCAAGATCGTCGGGGTCGGCCTCAACTACCGGTCGCACGCGGACGAGGCCCGCATGCCCCTGCCGGACGAGCCGCTGCTCTTCCTGAAGCCGGCGTCGGCCGTCAGCGGCCCGAACGACCCGGTGCTCCTGCCGCCGCTGAGCACGACCACCGACTACGAGGTCGAGCTGGGCGTCGTCATCGGCCGCACGGCGCGCCAGGCCCGGACGTCTGAGGCGATGGGCCACGTCGCCGGGTACTGCATCGTCAACGACATCACCGAACGCACGTGGCAGCTGCACCGCGGCGGCACCTGGGACAAGGGCAAGGCACACGACACGTTCGCCCCCATCGGGCCCTGGCTCGTCACGACCGACGAGATCCCCGATCCGCACGGCCTCGCCATGCAACTCTGCGTCGACAACGAGACCAGGCAACGTGCCAGTACCGGCGACATGCACCACCGGATCGACCAGCTGATCGCCTACATCAGCCAGTTCATGACGCTGCACCCCGGCGACATCATCACCACCGGCACGCCGGCCGGAACCGCCCTCGGCACCGACACCGACCACTACCTCAAACCAGGCCAGACGATGACCACCACTATCGACGGGCTCGGCACGCAGTACACCCCGATCGCCCAGGCCGCCCGGCCAACCCAGGACGGTCACGCTGCACGTACACGGGACACATAGCGGACGCGCCCGGCCGGGGCCTGCAGGTCATGGCCCGGCTGGTGCGACGCCTGTTCTTTGCCATCCAAGGTGCTCGGGGGCCCAGGTCCGCTGCCTGGGCGGACACGATTGAATGGCACGAATGGATGCTGGAGCCCCTTTTCCGGTAACGATCGGCAGGCGGGCGAGCTGCTGGACCCTGCCGTGCGTGGCATCGAGAATTGGGTGCCTGTCGTAGGAGCTGCGCTCGTACTCTCTGTTGGTGAGCGATAGCAATGACTACGTGAGGTTGCGAGAGACCTTCAATGAGGACGCTGCACGGTATGACCGTGCCCGCCCCCGATACCCAGTGCAGATGTTTGATGATCTCGCTGCGGCCGGGGTAGCGCCTGGGGCAAGAGTGCTGGAAATCGGCTGTGGCACTGGGCAGGCGACTGTGCCGTTGGCCGAGCGGGGCTACCGCATCGTGGCTGTCGAGTTGGGCACCGACATGGCGGCTGTGGCTCGGCGAAATCTTGCCGCGTTCGACGCGGTGGAGGTCGTTACGGCGGCGTTCGAGGAGTGGCCCTTGCCCGGTGAACCGTTCGACGTGGTGTTCTCCGCTACCGCGTTTCACTGGATCGACCCCGCCGTGCGGGTGTCGAAGTCTGCTGACGCTTTGCGTCTCGGTGGCCTGCTGGCCACCGTGGGAACCCACCACATCGCTGGCGGCACCTGGACCGAGGCATTCTTCGTTGAGACCCAGAAGTGCTACGAGCGCTTCGATCCGTCGACCCCACCGGGCCTGCGTCTTGAGACTGCTCGTGACATCGTCGAAGACGATCGGGAGCTCACCTCGTCGGGGCGATTCGGGCCTGCGAAGTTCTACCGATACGAGTGGGAGCTGCCGTACTCGACAGCTGACTACCTGGATCTGCTGTTGACCTACTCCGGACACCGTGCCTTGCCGGACGTGCAGCGGAGCGCACTGCTGAACTCCATCGCGCGGCTGATCGACGTGGACTACGGGGGTCAAATTGTCAAGCGCTACCTGACTGAGCTGAGGATCGCCCAACGAGTCCGGTGAATCGCTTCGACCAGTGGCGGTTGGTTTCAGCGGAGCGCCCGTGTCCCCGCTGGGGAGCTGATTGAAGGGCAACAATGGTCGGCCGCACGGGGCGTCCGAGATTCTGTGGGCAGCGCTCCCGTCACGGAGTGCCCCTGGGTCGGTGTCGGACTCGGTCAGGAAGAGCAGATGATCATCTGCCGCACGCCCGTATGCGATGATGGTGTTCGGTGCTCGGCCGTTGGTTGACGACCATGGCGACGTTGCCGTAGAAGACCTCGATATCGGTGTTGTCGAGGATCTGTTCCCAGATCCGCAGCTGGGTGGAGTTCCTCGAGGCCGAGGACACGGTCGTAGAGCCGCAGCCGGAAGACGGCACTCATGGCCGCGGACCAGACCACCAACGCGGGGTGGGTGTGGTGTCGGCCCGAGGCGAGGCCGGCGGCCATGCGGAGGAGCGCAGTCCCGGCCGCGATCGCGACACCGAACAGCGAGACGTCGAGGGCCGTGTCGGGCGACGCGGAGAACCAAAAAAGTTTCTTTGGCTCTGATGTCGAAACGGCGCGCTGTCGCGCGAAGGACGGGTGCGGGCCGGAACAGCCGGCCCACCACCGGGGGAGACCTGATGCGACGGATCATCGCTTCGACCTACACCACTGTCGACGGCTTCATCGACAACCCCCACGAGTGGTCGCTGGCATACAACGACCCGGCGGCCATGCGGTACGCCCTGGACCTGACGCTCAGGGCCGACGCGCTGATCCTGGGCCGCATCACCTACGAGGGCATGGCGCAGGCATGGCCCAACATGGGTGGCAACCCGTACGCCGACCACGTCAACGCCATGCACAAGTACGTCGTCGCCTCCCAGCCGGTCGACACCAGCGCCTGGAACCCGACGACCGTCATCGCCGGCGCCGAGTTGCTGACCGCTGTCAAGGCGCTCAAGGAGAACGATGGCACCGACATCCTGATCTGGGGCAACGGCCGGTTGACCGACGCACTCGCGACGGCCGGCCTCCTCGACGAGTACAAGATCTGGACCTACCCGGTCCTCAAGGGCAGTGGCGAGCCGCTGTTCCGCGCTGAGAGCCGAACCGGCCTCCAGCACTTCGAGACCACCACCTTCGAGTCCGGGGTGGTCGTGTCGACCTACCGCGTCACCACCGCCTGAACCAGGAGTACCGAGATGAGCGACGACATGAGCCAGGACGTCACCGATTACCTCGCCAAGACCAAGCCGTGGCAGCAGGACCTGTGCGCGACGCTGCGCCGGACCGTTCTCGACACCGTCCCCGGCGTCGAGGAGGCCATCCAGTACGGCAAGCCGCACTTCAACCTCGCCGGCCAGAACACCGCAGTGCTGCACGTGGCCGCCGCCAAGGTCTCGTTCATGGTGTTCGGTGCTGGTGAGGTCGACCCGGTGCCGGGAGTGCTGCGGTCGATGGGCAACGGCGACCGCAAGGTCGTCGACCTCGCCGAGGGCGACACGGTCGACACCGACTTCATCGCCGGCCTGCTGCGCCGGACCACCGGCCTGGACTGAGACAAGATCAACCGAGAGGATCCTTCTCATGCGTGTGATGGTGATGACCAAGGGCGATGCCGCCGATGAGGACAACGGTGAGCCGACGACCGAGATGTTCGAGAAGATGCGGGTCTTCAACGAACGACTCGTCAACGCCGGCATCATGCTCGGCGGCGAGGGACTCCAGCCCAGCGCCGCCGGGGCGAAGGTCGCGTTCTCGACAGCGGGCACGACGGTGGTCGACGGCCCGTTCACCGAGTCGAAAGAGGTGATCGCGGGCTACTGGATCTGGGAGGTCAGCTCGCTGGCCGAGGCGATCGAGTGGGCGAAGAGGTGCCCGTTCGACCCGTCCTACGGCGACTCGCAGATCCTGGAGATCCGGCCGTTGTTCGACATGGCCGACTTCGCCCAGACCGTCGACGCTGACGCGCTCGCCAAGAGCGAGCGGTTGCTCGACCCGACCTCGGACTGAACCGGACCCGGCCATGGACCTGCGCAAGTCGGTCGAGGCGCTGTGGCGGATCGAGGCGCCCCAGTTGATCGCGACGCTCGCCCGCCGGATCGGGAGCCTCGACATCGCCGAGGATCTCGCGTCCGAGGCGTTCGTGTCGGCACTGGAGCAGTGGCCGGCTGACGGCATCCCGCCGAATCCGGGTGCCTGGCTGATGAAGACCGCCTGGCACAAGGCGATCGACCGTGCCCGGCGCGAGGAGACGGCCCGCAAGAAGGCGCCGCTCCTCGTCGCCGGGCACGAGGGCGAACTCGCCGATGTCGCGGACGAGGCACTCGATCCGATCCCGGACGACCTGCTCACCATGGTGTTCACCACGTGCCATCCCGTGCTCTCAACCGAATCCCGGGTCGCGCTCACACTGAGGCTCTTCGGCGGACTGACGACCGACGAGGTCGCCCGTGCCTTCCTCGTGCCCACTGCGACGATCGGGCAGCGGATCTCACGCGCCAAGCGGACCCTGGCCGAGGCACGGGTGCCGATCGAGGCCCCGTCGGCCGGGGAACTCCCCGAACGCCTGCGCGCGGTGCTGGATGTGCTCTACGCGATCTTCAACGAGGGCTATTCGGCCTCGTCAGGCACGAACCTCGTCCGCGCCGACCTCGCCGTCGAGGCGATGCGGATGGGACGGGTCCTCGCAGGACTCTCCCCGACCGAGCCCGAAGTGTTCGGACTGGTCGCCCTCATGGAGCTGCAGGCCTCCCGCTTCCGGACCCGTGTCGACGCTGCCGGCATCCCGGTCCGGCTCGAGGACCAGGACCGCCGGCTCTGGGACCGCACGCTGATCGAGCACGGCCTCAGCATGCTCGACCGCGCCTTCGACCTGGCGCGGCCCCTCGGTGTGTTCTCGCTGCAAGCCGCCATCTCCGCCTGCCACGCCCGCGCGGCGACGTTCGCAGTCACCGACTGGGTCGCCATCCTCGCGCTGTACGACGCCCTCACCCAGATCACCCGGTCACCCGTCGTGGAGCTCAACCGCGCGGTCGCCGTACTCCATGTCGACGGACCCGAAGCCGCACTCGCCACGACCCGACCACTGCTCGCCGACCGCCGGATGGCCGGCTACCACCTGCTGGGCGCGGTGCGCGGGGACATCCTCATCCGGCTCGGCCGCCACGCCGAGGCCGCAGCCGAGCTGGAACGCGCGGCCGAACTCGCACCGACCAGACAGGAACGGCAACTCCTTCTCAGCCGCATGGCGCAGGCGCTCGCCCCCCGCGACGCCGGCGGCCAGTCCGGCAAGGAGCCGCCGGCGGACTGAGCCGGAAACGCGCCCGACAGCATCTCCTCGACGGGCCGTCGACCCCATCCGGTACCGCACGTCGGAGGCCAGGACGCGTTCGTAGGTGGCGCCAGTCGGGTTCGGCGTGGTCAGAACAGCGGCTGCTGGGCATCGGGTTGGTGCGGTGGTGCGGCGCCGGCGATGGCGTGCAGGTGCGACAGCCGGGACCAGGCCAGCCAGGTGCTGCCGGCGGTGAGCAGGTGCCGCAACGCGGTGGCGGTCGCCGAGGCGTCCGGCAGGGCTCGGTGCCGTCCAGCTGGGACCGGGATGCCGAGGTGGGTGAGGACGGTGTCGAGCTGGTAGTTCGGCAGGCCGGGGCAGGTGTGCTGGGCGAGCCGGATCGTGTCGAGCATCGGGGCGGTGGCGAGGCTCGGGCAGGCGGTGGCGTACCGGCGCAGGATGCCGGCCTCGGTGGCGGCGTGATGCGCGACCGTCACGTACGGCGGCGCGGTGAGCGTCGCGTCGAACTGGCTGAGGACCGTTGCGGCGTCCGGTCTTCCGGTCACCATCGCCGGGGTGATGCCGGTCTGGCGGGTGTCGAGCGCGGTGACCGGGGCGTGGGCCGGTGGCCGGATGAGTGCCTCGAACCGGCCGGTCTCGCCGAGCCGCCATCCTTCCGGCCCGCCGTGCAGTTGGAGCAGGACGGCGCCGACCTCGATGGGTTCGGCCGGTGCTCCGGTCGGGGTGGTACCTTCGAAGTCGAGGACCACGAACGTGGTGGCGCGCATCGCCGGATCGGTCGCGTACCGGTCAACCATCCGCAGCTCCGGAGGCGGATCTGCCGAGCCTGGCGAGGAGCTCGTTGACCTGCCGGCGGGTGGTCGCCTCGATCAGCAGCGCGTGGCCGCCGTGTGCGGCGATGTGAGCGCGTACGGCGGGTGCATGCAGGCGGCGGAATCCCAGGACGGTCGGCATCGCGTACTGGCCGGCCACGTCGGCGCCGATCCCGCCGGGTGGGCTACCTGTCGCCATGCGGAGCCCATTCGCCTGGTGCGGTGCGGGTGAACTTGGTGAGGAACCTCGGCAGGTGCGGGTCGGTGCGTTCGGTGGGCCAGGTCATGGCTTCGGCGCGGGGGTACCAGTCCCAGCCGGCGAACTCGCCCGGATCTGGTGTGATCGGCCGGTCAGCGTCCAGCGCGATCGGGAACCACAGGGTGCAGTCGGTGTGGACGTGCGGGCCGACGGTCTGCGTGACCGTGACGAACAGCGGCCGTCCGCCGGGCCACCACGGATGCGGATGCGCCGCCGCCTGGAGTTCTTCCCCGGCTTCCCGTGCGACGGTGACCCAGGGGTGTTCGTCGGGTTCGACGTGCCCGCCCGGCGGGAGCAGCCGCCCGGCCTTGCGGTGCTCGACGAGGAGCACCCGGTCGGTGCGTTCGTCGTACGGCAGGAAGTAGGTGACGAGGTGCTTCGGCGGAACGTCCGGCGGCACCCGCCGGTACACCTCGGCGCCGCTGTCGATCCACGCCAGGACGTCGTCGCGGTCGGCGGCTTCACGGTCGTCGAACGGAACCAGCCCGGCAACCAGCTCCCGCAGCGCCTGCCGCTCGGCCGCCATTCTCATCATGTGTCCGCCTCCGCTCACGGGCTTTCTCGGCGAACTTACCCGGCGGTCTCCTGAGGAGTTCGCCGCTCACCTGAACGATTGGGACGGCAATGTGGTGGCCGTGTCAGCCAGAGACACCGCCTGGTGGATTGTTGTACTGGCTCTACAACCGGGCCGGCGACGACCGGGTGGTCACCAGCGGCGACGATCAACTGGTCGCGCCGCTCAAGCGGCTACTGACGGCCGTCACCAACACCGCCTGACGCGTGTTGGCGTGAAGGGGCTCGTGGGGGCACGGGAACGTACCGCGGACGGCCGCTCATCCCCGGCGTTCGGCGACCCGGGCGAGTTGTTCGGTGACCGAGCCCCAGCCGTCCGCGAAACCGAGCTTCTCGTGATGGTCTCGATCGGCCGGATCGCCGTGGCGGACGATGACGCGATAGTCCGTGCCGTCGGGGTGATCGCTCAGGGTGATCTCGGCGGTCATGGGGACAGGGGAGGGGTTCGTGGGTCGCCAAGCGCTGTCGATCGCGTTGGTGAACACGATCCGCTCGAGTTCGTCGACGACGAGGAAGCACGCGTCGAGGTGCGGGGCGAACGTCACCCCGTCGTCGCTGAGCCGGGTCACGAGCGCGCCGCCGGGCCGCACGTCCAGGCGGTCGACGCGGCACAGGGTCGGAGCCGGGACCCACCACTGCTCGAAACGGGACGGGTCGGTCCACGCGGTCCATACGGCGGCACGGGGCGCGCGGATCACCCGTTGCAGGTCCAGGTCCAGGTCCGGGTCGAGGTCGGGATTCATTGCCGGTGCTCCTTCGGATCGGTGAGGAGGCGTTCGAGGCGGTCGGTGCGCGCTTCCCAGATCCCGCGCTGCTGGGCGAGCCAGTCGTCGACGACGGCGAGGCGTTCGCGGTTGAGCGTGCAGGTGCGCACCCGTCCGGACTTCGCCGTGCGGATCAACCCGCTGGCCTCGAGCGTCCGCAGGTGCTTGATGAACGAGGGAAGGGTCATCGGAAACTCGCCGGCGAGCTCGCCGACGCTCGCCGGGCCCCGGCCGAGGCGCTGGATGACGCCGCGCCGGGTCGGGTCGGCAAGGGCGACGAACACGCCGTCGAGCTGCGCCGAATACTGTGCCACGCGGCTAAGTATTCTTCGTCCAGATACTTAGCGCAAGGGTTAAGTATCGTGGGGGTGGACCTGCCGGGCCGCGCACCGACTGAACCGCAGGGCATCAGCGGCGACCACCTGCTGGTCCGCCCGGGAGCGGACCAGCAACGGCGGTGGGTCAGGAGCCGGCGGAGCGGATCTTGCCGGCCATGTCGACGTCCATCTCCTCCATCGAGGTGCGGATGTCGCGGAACTGCTTCGCGAAGTCGTTGATGCCCTTCATCGCGGCGAGGAGGCTGGTGTTGAACTTGTCGTAGGACTCCTTCATCGCGGGGCTGGACTGCTGGAAGACCAGGCCGTCCTCCAGCAGGTTGGACACGTCGCTGCGCAGGGACTCGAGCATCGGCAGGATGTCGCGGACGGCGCCGTCGAGGCGGGTCGAGGTCGCCTCGATCTTGTCGTAGTCGAGTGAGATGTTGGGCATGGCGGGCTCCTTCGGTCAGACGCCGATCGGGTAGCTGGAGTAGTCGGTCTCGTCCTCGGGCGTGGTCTTCTCGACCTCGTCCCAGCGCGCGTACTGATCGCCGCGCGTGTACTTCGTCACCGTGCCGTCGCTCTCGGTCACGGTCATCGTGCCGCCGCCGCCCTCGTTCAGGGCGATGACGGTGTGCGTGGTCGAGCCGTCGCCCGCCGTGGTGTCGGTCACCGACGAGCCGTGCTCACCCGTCGTCGTCACCGAGTGGGTCGTGCTGCCGTCGCTGTAGGTGGTGTCCGTCGTGTACGACGTGCGATCCGCCGAATACGTGGTGGTCGAGGTGTACCGCTGGTCGCCGTTGACGACCGTGGTCTCCTCCTTGATCACGTTGTAGTTCTCGTCGAGCGTCAGGTGGGTGTGCACCGATCCCGTCTCGGTCGTGATCGTCGAGTCGGTCGGCGGCGGGCCCGGGTCGGTCGCGGAGCAGAAGCCCGGCATCGACCCGTCCGGCCCCGGCACGCAGTCACCGCGGTGCGCCTGCAGGTAGTCCCAGGCGTCCTTGGAGTCCTTCCAGCGGTCCAGGTCCAGGCTGGCGCCCATCATGCCCATCCCGTTGGCGATCTGGGCGTCGACGTCGAAGTACCCGTCGGCGACCGCGCCGAAGATGTCACCGAGCTCCCGCAGGTCGTCCTCGGCCTTGCTCATCGGGTGCTGGGCCATCCGGTACAGGCTGCGAAACGACCCAGCCAGCCCGTCGTTGCCGAACACCGCGTCCGAGTCCTCGTATTCGATGCTGCCGACCTGCGAGAACACCGTGTCGCCGAGCTTCGGCCCGATCCGGTCGGCGAGATCGTGCAGGTCCTTCTTGGCCTCGTGCAACAGCCCGTAGTCGATGGCGAAGTCGGGCAACGCGGCCTCCTCTCGTGGTCCCGCCTCGACCACGTGTGAACCGTCCGGCGGGTTCACACGTGGTCATGCAGATCCGCTGCGAGGGGGTGTCCGCGTGCCACGACCGACCGACTGGGACAAGGTCGGCCTCGGCGGCGACCCGACCCCCGGCGACCCCGCCCGGATCGACGAGGTCATCGCCTCGCTGCGCAGCCTCGGCACCGTCGCCCGCGAGGTCGACACCGCGCTCGCCGCCGTCCTGGACACCGCCGGCCCGGAGGCGTTCGCCGGCAAGACCGCCGAGGCGCTGCGGGAGAAGATCAGTGGCCGGCTGCGCGGCTTCGTGCAGAGTCTCGCCGAGGCGTTCGAGTGGTCGGCGGCGGCGCTCACCACCTACGTGGCGGTGATGCGCGACGAGCAGTGGCGCGCCGACCAGGCACTCACCCAGGCCCGCGGGATGGCTGAGGACGACCCTGGCCGGCCGGCGCTCACCGACACCGCCCGCACCGCGGGGGAGCAGCAGAGCGCCGCGGCCGACACCGCGTCGAACCGGATCGTCGAGGCGTACCAGAACATCAAGCAGCCCGTGTCCGGCTGCGAGGAGTTCTGGGAGATCTTCAAGTGGATCGCGATCGCCCTGATCCTGCCGGCGCTGGTCTTCGGCGGCCCGATCGCGCTCGTGGCCATCGGCGTCAACCTGGCCCTGTTCATCAAGACCGCGGTCGACTTCGCCCACGGCAACGCCACCGCGCTGGAGTTCTTCCTCTCCGCCCTGGGCATTCTCGCCCCGACCACCCGGGCCGTGCCGATCTTCCAGATCATCGCCGCCGGCGCGAAGTTCGCCTGGAACGGGCTGAAGGCCGGCGCGTTCGCGGTGTTCAAGTTCTTCGGCAACGCGTTCCGCGGCATCATCAGCCACCCGTTCGTGATCTTCCCCGGACTGCACGACATCGCGACCGTCGCCGGCACCTGGATCCGCAACGGCGCCCTGTGGCTGCGGACCGGCATCACCGACCTGCCCGCCCTCACCGGCATCGCGCTGTCGAAGGCGGGGCTCTTCGTCGTCAACGGCGTCCGCGGTATCCAGGCGTTTGCCACGAGCGTGCCCTCGATGGTCGCCAAGTTCGGCGCCAGCACCTGGACGTTCCTGAAGACCGAGTTCGGCGGCAACCGCTGGCTGCGGCTCTTCCTGCCCGCCGAGGCCGACGAGCTGCACCTCGGCGTGTGGAAGGCGATGAAGCTCGCCGTCTTCGACCGCGGCGTCCTGGGCCATCACCTGTACGGTCTGCCCCGCCCGCACGTCTTCCTCCCGGAGAGCGGGGGCGGCGGCGTACACCTGGACCTCAACGACGTGCGCACCGGCAACCTCACCGTCCCGCCCCGGATCGAGACAGTCAACGTCGGATCGTTCGAAGGCATCGGCAAGATCACCCCGACCCCGCCGGCGATGCAGCTGCACAGCACCATCGGCGACGGCTTCCACTTCAGCGGCGACGCGGTCCGCAGCATCGACGCCATCATGCTGTCGCCGATGGACACGCTGACCCGGGTGCGGCTGGAGGGCATGAGCATCGGCATGCCGCCCCTGCACACCTTCGACCCCGGCACGGGCGTCAGCGCCGGCGTACACCTGCAGCCGGTGTCGCCGGCGCAGCACGCGGGCGCCGCCGGCAACCTGCACCTGCCGGCCATCTCCGCGGTCACCGCCCCGCCGCCGAGCTCCCTGCTCGGCGGCATCCACCTCGGTGAGACCGGCTCCATGGCGGGCGCCGTCCACCTGACCCCGCCGGGCGCCGTCACCCACAACGCCGTCCCACCGGCGAGCGTCCTGGCCAACGCCGTGCCCCCGCCGGCCGCGGTGACGCACCTCGGCGCCTCCCCGGTGCTCGCCAACGCCGTCCCCCCTCCGGCGGGTCTCACCCACGCGGGCGCCACGCCGGTGCTCGCGACGGCCGTGCCGCCACCGACGGGTCTCACGCATGCCGGTGTCTCGCCGGTACTGGCGAACGCCGCGCCCCCGCCGGCAGTCATCGCGAACGGCGTGCCGGCGCCCGGCGGGTTCACGCACGGCGGTCCCGCGCCGGTCGCGCTCGGGGACGCGATCACACCGGGCGCCCTCACGCACGCCACCCCGGCCCCGTCCGTCCACAACGGCCTGCACCTCGGCCCGCCGCCCTCGGCGCACGCCGGGGCGATGGACCTGCTCGCCCAGCACCCGGGTGCGGCGCCCACCGCGCACACGCTGATCGGCACCCCGGGCGGCGCGGTCAACGGCGCCGGCGCCCGCATCGGCGACCACACCGGCCTCGCGATCGGCGCCCAGCACGTGTCGCAGGACCTCGGCGCCCTGAGCCGGGGCCTCGACACCCCGCCGGTGTCCCAGCTCGTCGTCACCCGCCTCGACGGCGTCTCCGCCCACCCCGGCGCCCCGGCCACGACCCCGGCCCACCTCGCCGGCTCCCCACCAGGCCTGAACGGCGCCGCGGGCCTGCACCCCACCCCGGCGCACGTCGCAGGCTCCCCGCCCGGCTTGACCGGCGCCGCGGGCCTGCACCCCACCCCGGCGCACGTCGCGGGCACCCCGCCGAACGTGAACGGCGCGCTGCACGCGGCACCGCACGACGGTGACCTCGTCGTCCCGCACACCCCGGTGCCGCACGGCGCGGATCCGTCCGCCCTGCACGCCCCGCCCCCGCGCGACCCCGGTGCCCCGGCGATCCACGGCCCGCACCATGCCGGCACACCCACGGTCCACGTGCCCGCAGGCGCCTCGGGCAGCCCCGCCCACCTCGCCGGTGTGCAGCCCCCACCCCCGGTCGCCCAGCTCGCCGTCGACGTCCGAGCCCTGAACGGCGCAGACAACGCCGTCCGGACCAGCACCGGCGTCGACCCGGGTCCGGGCGGATGGGCCGGCGCCGGCGTCGACCTGGGTCCGGGCGGACGGGCCGGCAGCGACGCCGACCCCGGGCCGGCCACCCCGCCCGGCGGCGGAGCGGCGGACGCCGGCGTCGACCCGGTCACCGTCACCCTCGCGCTCGGCCTGCTGCAGACCCAGCTCAGCCGGGGCGCGCCGCACGCCGGCGGCGCCGCGGTCCGGGACGCCGGCATCACCCTGCCCCCGCCGGCGTCGAACGCCCGACCGACCGGCGCGCAGCTGGACGCCGCCTGGCAGCGTGACAGCAACCGCATCGCCGGACTGTTCGGCGCCATGGACGATCCGCTGCGCCGGCAACGCCTGGACACCTGGGGCCAGTACACGGGAGCCCGCAACGAACTCGGCCGCGTCGAGGCACTCTGGAACGACATCCAGGCCCGGCCCGGGCAGTCGTCCAGCGGCCCGGGTGTCGCCCACGTGCACGCCGGCAACGCCCACCAGGCCGCCCTGATGCGCGTCGAACGCCTGGAGGCCGAGCTGCGCGGCCTCGGCGTCAACCCGGCCGCGATGGACGCCCGGATCTCCGAGCTCACCGCCAGTTCGCTGCGGGACCGGCCGCGGCTGCTCGGCGGCGGCGGCAACCTCTCGCGGATGGTCAACGACCTGTGGGCCGGCGCGCCGATCGACGGGCACGTCGTGCTCCGCGGCGCCGACGGTGGGGGGCTCGGGCTGCGGATCGACGAGCACGTCGACGCCGCCGGTGCGGTGCAGCTGCGGCTGATCGACGACGACGGCGCCGTGGTGCCGCACCTGACCGTGACGGAGTTCGACGGCGGGTACCAGATCGGCGGCGGCACCGGGTTCCGCCGCTTCGACGCCGACGGCGACCTGACCGAGGTCGGCACGGTCCTGCGCGGCCTGGACGGGCACGACCTGCAGGGCCGGTTCGTGGTGGAGCCGGTCGGCGGGTACGCCATGAGCGGCGTGCGGATCGAGAGCACCGGCGGCCACGCGATCACGCGGCACGGCGCCGGCTTCCAGGTGGCCGACGGCGCCGGCTTCCACCGCTTCGACGCCACGGGCACCGCGACGGCCACCGGCCGCCCGCTGCGGGACGCGACGGGCGCCCCCGTCGGCGGCCAGTTCGTCGTCACCCACGGCGCCGGCGGGCACACCGTCGAGGTCGCCGACCCCAGGTTCACCACGGCCGTGCACGGCGGCGGGTTCCAGGTGACGGACACCGCCGCGCACCACGGCTTCCAGCGCTTCGACCACACCGGCGCGCTTACCGAGACCGGCCGGCCGCTGCGGGACGCGGCCGGCGGCGTGCTCGGCGACCGCTTCCACGTCCAGCCGGTCGGCGGTGCGCCGGCCCGGATCGAGGTCACCGACGCCAGATTCACGGTCGCGGGGCACGGCCCGGGGTTCCAGATCACCGACACCGCGGCGCACCACGCGTTCCAGCGCTTCGACCAGGCCGGCACCCTGACCGCGACGGGCCGCCCGCTCACCGACACCGGCGGCGGGGTCCTCGACCACCGGTTCTGGGTGACGGACGCGCACGGCGCCGGCGGCCGGATCGAGGTCACCGACCCCAGATACACGGTCGCGGCGCACGGCGGCGGGTTCCAGCTCACCGACACCGCGGCGCACCACGGGTTCCAGCGCTTCGACGGCACCGGTGCGCTGACCGAGACCGGCCGGCCGCTGCGGGACGTGGGCGGCAACGTGCTCGGCGACCGGTTCCACGTCCAGCCGACCGGCGGCGCGGCCGCCCGCATCGAGGTCACCGACCCCCGGTTCACGGTCACGGCGCACGGCGGCGGGACGCAGATCACGGACACGCTCGGCGGCAACGCGTTCCAGCGCTTCGACGGCGCCGGCACCCACCTGGAGACCGGCACGCCGGTGCACGACCTCGCCGGCCGGGCCGACCGGGTCGTGGTCACCCCTGCCGCCGGCGGTGCCGGGCACGTCGAGGACCTGGCCGGCGTGCGGCTCCAGGGCCTCCAGGTCGCCGCGGACGGCGCCGGCTACCGGGTCACCGACCAGCTGGGCCTGCACGCCGGGGAGTTCCGCCGGTACGGCGCCGCCGGCAACCTCCTGGAGCAGTCCTTCAACGTGCTGCGCGACGCGGCACCCACCACCCGGCAGTTCGTGGTCAACGCCACCGGCCGGACCTGGCACCTCGCCGACAACGGCGTGCGGCTGCCCGCCGGCGCGTTCCACGCCGGGACCGTCGACGCGGCCGCCGCCGGCTCGGGGCGGGTCCGGCTGCTCAACCGGTCCGGCGTCGAGGTCTTCGACCGGCGCCCGATCCCGGGCGGCACCAGCCTCGACGTGTTCCGCCGCATCGACGGCGACTTCGGCCGCACCGCGCAGCGCCCGCACTGGGTGGAGCTCACCCCCGACGGCCGGGTCGTCGACCACGGCGTCCGCAGGTTCGACACCAACGCCGTCGGCTGGCGGGACGTCGACCACCGCGGCCGGCTCGTGCACGAGTTCCGGCAGGGCCTCGGCGGCGGCGACGTCGTGGGGCTGCGCGGTGCCCTCGGAGACTGGACCTGGCACCGCTTCGACAACGCCGGCAACCGGCTCGGCCACGGCCCCCGCACCCTGGACCGCGACGGCGGCTGGACCGACCGGCTGCCCCCGGCCGGCGGCAACCCCGGGCTGGTCGTGCAGCGCCAGTGGGGCACCGCGCACGGCCCCGCGAACGCCGGCGTGTATCAGCAGTTCGACCTCGGCGCCGGCGGCGTGCGCCGGGACACGTGGCAGACGCACTCCCCGCACGGCAAGGACGCCGGGAAGCTCGAGGCGCTGCCGGGCGGCGACCGCCTGGAGACCCGCCGGTGGTCGGAGCAGCGGCCGCCGCAGTGGGCCCGCAGGTTCCTCGCCGGCGTCGACGAGGACGTGTTCCGCGCCAACCCGCACCTGCGCACCGACACCCGCTTCCAGCTCTACGAGTGGCGCCGCCTCGACGCCCACGGCAACGTGCGGGCGCAGGGCTTCCGGTTCGTCGGCATGAACGACGCCTCCTACGACTTCACCAACGCCGGCCGGTTCGTGCGCTCCAGCGCCAAGCTCGACCACGGCAACACCCTGAAGGTCGGCCACGACACCGTCCCGCTCCCGAACGGAGCGGTCCGCGACGCCAACCGCATCCCGTGGACCGAGGGCAACGGCAACCTGTCGGGGCACCGTGTCAACGTCGGCCCACACCCCGACGGCCGGATCTGGGAGGACCGGTTCGTCCCGGGGCAGCAGCAGGGCAACTGGTACGAGTTCGGCGGCCAGCAGCACTCCGTCGCCCGCGCCGGGTACGCCGACGGCTCGATCAAGGAGTTCCACCGCCCGCCCGCCGCCGGTGCCGCCGACGGCGGGTCCGCCAGCCGCGGTGCCGCCCACGAAGGCACCGGCGTCTGGGTGCGCAAGGACCCGCACGGCGTGGTCATCGGTCGCGCCGACGAATGGCCGGACCCGGCAGGCGGCGTCCACCGGGTCGAGGCCGACGCCCCGGAGCGCGCCGGCACATGGAGCTGGTCCGGCTACGACGCGCGCAGTGACAGCCGCACCTGGCAGTGGCGCGACGGCGCCGGCCAGACCGGCACGCGCGAATACGGGCGCGGCTTCAACGGCCCGCACACCACGTACGACGACTCCTTCCGCGACACGGTCCGCGGCGCCGACGGCCACCAGGTCCTCATCCGCGAGCGCCGGATGCTCGACGGCGGCGGCTACGTCGACTCGTGGCGGGTCGACCTGCCCGGTGGCGGGCACGAATGGCAGTGGCGGAAGATCGACAAGTACGGCAACGTCGCGGCGGCCCCGGGCGCCAACCCGCTGCGCCGCTGGTGGGACACCAACGCCGGCAACGGCGCCGGCGGCTGGGTCGCCGACTGGTTCGGCGGCGCGACCCGCTTCCGCGACGAGGTCACCGACGGCGCCGGCGCCGCGGTCGTGGTCCGGGAGATCCCGGCGGGCGCGGAGATCGGGCGGATCCGCGAGTACACCCTCGGCACCCCCGGCGCGTGGCGCGAGTTCGACATGGGCGCCACCGTCCGGGACCGCTCGCAGTTCGGCACCGGGTTCCTGGAGCGCGACGCCTGGCGCGGGCAGTGGCGCGAGTACGACGCCACCGGGCTCACCATCGCCCGCCGCACCGACGACGGCTACGTCTTCGAACGCGGCGCCGGCGGGGGCTGGCAGCGCGTCGGCCGCGAGCTCGACCACCGCGGCGGCGTCACCGAGGTGCGCGGCTGGAACCGGCGCATCCGCGAGGCCAACCGCATGGAGTGGGGCGGCGAGCTGCGGCTCGGCACGCACACCGAGGCCCTGTACGAGCCGTACTGGAAACTCGCCCTGCAGAAGGCGGCCCTGGAGTTCTCCCAGGAGTTCCTGCTCGAGTTCGCCGCGAACCTCGCCGTCAACGGCATCGTCGACGCGATCGCCGGCACCGAGTTCAACGGCAAGGACGTGCTGAAGGCGTTCGCCAACGCCGCCGTCGGCGCGGCCGTGAAACAGGCCGTCGGCTCGCTCGTGCACGACAACAAGTTCGGCGCCATGCAACGCTCCGGCGACTGGAAGGCCGGTCTCGCCAACATCGACGGCGGCAAGGGCTGGCACCGCAAGCCGCTCAACCACGACAAGCACTGGTCCAACGAGTGGGCCGGCAACGAGACCGCGACCCGCTGGCGCGGCGGCACCTACGACTTCGCGTTCAACGTGCCCGTCGCCGGGCTCACCGGCTTCGTCAACGGCAGCATGAACGCGGCCGTCTTCGGCATCACCGACGCCAACGGCAACACCGTCTACCTCACCGGCGGCGCCGCCGTCTACGACGGCCTGCTGTCCGCCGCGGCCGGCGTCACCGGCGCCGTCACCACCAGCATCGCCAAGACGCTCTTCAACTCCGGCCTCGGCGGCCGGGCGTTCCACCGCCAGGGGGTCGCCGAGTTCGCGCTCCAGCTGCCCTGGAAGATCATCGAGAAGACGGTCACGTCGCAGCTCCTCAAGGAGTTCCGCATGCACGACAACCCCTGGTACTACGCGAAATGACCAGGGTCCTGACCGTCTCCGGCGCCCGCGGCGGCCGCGGCACCCACCGGACGATCGCCGAGGCCGTGCGCGCCGCCGCGCCCGGCGACACCATCGCGGTCGCGCCGGGCCGCTATCCCGAGCCGGTCCAGCTCGACCGTGACGTGCACCTGCGCCCGGAACACGGCACCGGCAGCGTCGAGATCGGCACCCTGACCCTCACCGCCGCGGCCGCCACCGTCACCGGGCTGGTCGTGCGCGGTGCCGACCCGTCCCGCCCCGCCGTGTCGGTCCAGGACGGCGCCGGCGCGATCCTGGACCACGTCGAGGTGCACGGCGGCCGGATCGAGGCCCGCGCGGTCGACGCCGTCGCCGCCGTCGTCCTGCGCGACGTCGCCGTGCACGGCGCCGCCGGCACGGCGCTGCACCTCGCCGGCGACGTCAAGGCCGAAGGGTCCGACGTGCGCCTGGAGGCCGTCGCCGGGGTCGGGATCGTGCTGTCCGGCGCCGCCCAGCTCGCCGCGGTCCGGCTCCTCGTCCGCGCCACCGACGGGTCCGGGATCCGCGTGCGCGGCACCGCCCGGCTCAGTCTCACCGACTGCCGAATCGACCGGGCCGGCCGCGACGGGCTCCTCGTCGAGGACGCCGCGGCCGTGGTCGCCGACGAGTCCCGCATCGACATGTCCGGCGCCGCCGCCGTCCAGGTGTCCGGCGCCGCCCGGGTCAGGCTCACCGACTGCCGCATCACCGGGCCGGGCGCCAGCGGTCTCGTCGTCACCGACGACGCCGAGCTCACCGCGGCCGGCTGCACCGTCCGCGACACCTCCGCCAACGCGCTGCTCGCCGTCGGCGCCGCCCGGGCCGTCCTCGACGGCTGCCACCTCACCAGCGCCGGGTTCAGCGCCGTGCACACCGGCGGCACCGCCGACGTGCAGCTCACCGCCTGCCGGGTGCGGCACGGCGCCGAGCACGGCGTCCACGCCGTGGAGCAGTCGAGGGTCACGCTCACCGACTGCGACCTGCGCGACCTCACCCTGACCGGCCTGCACGTCGGCGACCGCGCCTCCCTCACCGCGGCCGGCTGCACGATCGCCGACGTCGCCACCGGCGTGCGGATCGCCTCCTCGTCCCCCGCCGACCTGCGCCAGTGCGCCGTCCTGCGACCCAAAGAGGTCGGCGTCGAGGTCGTCGCCGGAGGCGCGCTCACCCTGACCGGCGGCCGGGTCACCGACGCGGGCGCCGCGGGCATCGTGATCGACACGGCCGCCCCGGTCCTGATCACCGCCGCCGACGTCACCGGCGGGGGAGGCTCCGGACTGGTCGCGTGGACCGGCTCCCGCCCACAGGTGGAAGGGCTGCGCGTCGACGGCGTCGCGAAGAACGGCATCTACGTCGCCCAGGGCGCCGGCGGGCAGTTCACCCGGTGCGACGTGACCGCGACCGGCTTCGCCGGCCTGCACGTCGACACCGCCGCCGACCCGATGTTTGAGGATTGCCGCATCCACGACGCCGTCACCGCGCTCGCGTCGCCGGCCAGCTCCCCGGCGGTCACCGCCGTCCCCGCCCCCGACGAGCTGTCGCTCGACGACCTGCTCGGCGAGCTGGCCGAGCTGGTCGGCCTCGACCGCGTCAAACGCGACGTCGGCACGCTCGTCAAGCTCATGCAGACCGTCCGCCGCCGCGAGGAGGCCGGCCTGCCCGCCCCGCCGCTGAGCCGGCACCTGGTCTTCGCCGGCAACCCCGGCACCGGCAAGACGACCGTCGCCCGCCTCTACGGCCGGTTGCTCAAGGCTCTCGGCCTGCTGCGCCGCGGCCACCTCGTCGAGGTCGACCGCAGCGCCCTCGTCGGCGAATACGTCGGCCACACCGGCCCGAAGACCGCCGCCGCCGTCACCAGCGCCCTCGGCGGCGTCCTGTTCATCGACGAGGCCTACTCGCTCGTGCCCCGCTACGGCGGCAACGACTTCGGCCAGGAGGCCATCGCCACCCTCGTCAAGATGATGGAGGACCACCGCGACGACGTCATCGTCATCGTCGCCGGCTACCCGGGCGAGATGGACCGCTTCATCGGCGCGAACCCGGGCCTGGCCTCACGCTTCACCCGCACCCTGCACTTCGACGACTACGACACCCCGGAGCTGGTCGCGATCGTCGAGCACCAGGCCGCCGGACACCGGTACGAGCTCACCGACGCCGCCCGCGGCGGCCTCGTCGACTACTTCACCGCCCTGCCCCGGGGCGTTGGCTTCGGCAACGGCCGCCTGGCCCGCCAGGTCTTCCAGGAGATGACCGAACGCCAGGCCCAACGCGTCGCCGAACTCCCCGACGCCACCGGCGACGACCTCGTCCTGCTCGCCCCCGAAGACCTGCCCACCCGATAGCCCCGACTGGAGCAGCCATGTCCCCGTTCGCCGACGCCTTCACCCGCCGTCCCACCGTGCCCCGCCGGGGCTTCATCCCGGCACCCCGCGTGTTCGTGGTGTCGGGTGTGGTACTGGCCGTGGCGGCCCTGCCGTTCGTCCTACCCTCGGGTCCCGCGGCCGACGCCGGCCGCACCGCCGGCCCGGGTTCCGCTCCCCGCCCCGCGGCGGTGACCTCCACCTCCGCGACGCCGCCCGCTCCCACGGCCGGTCCTGCCGCCTCCAGCTCTCCCACGCCCCCCGGCGGCTCGGGCGGCAACGGCTCAACCGGGCCGGGGCCCGGCTCAGGCGGGTCGGGCTCCGGTGCGGGTGCCGGCGGGTCAGGTGCCGGCGGGTCGGGTGCGGGCGGGTCGGGCTCCGGCGGCACGGCGACCGGAGCCCAGGCGGGCGTCACCACGACCACGGCCGCCGCCCCGGCGAAGACCACCGCCAAGGCCGCCGCCCCGCCGCCCGCGATCCCCGGTCGCGCGATCGTCGGCGTCCAGTCCCGCCTCTGCCTCAGCGCCGCCGCGGGCAAGGACGGCACCGCCCTGGTGATCGCCACCTGCAACGGCTCCGCCGCCCAGCACTGGGAGACCCTCCCCGACGGCACCATCCGCTCCGTGAGCCTCTGCATGGACGCCGCCTGGGCCGGCACGGACGTCTACACCGTCGTCCAGGTCGCCTACTGCAGCGGCAACCGCGCCCAGCAATGGCGCCTCAACGCCTCCAACGACCTCGTCAACGTCAACGCGGACAAGTGCGCCGACGTCATCGAGCGCCGCACGACCACCGGCAGCCCCGTCAAGCTCTACTGGTGCAACGGCCAGGACAACCAGAAATGGTTCTGGCGCTGATCGCTGGACTCCCCTCAGTCCCGCAGGACGGTCAGGGGGACCTGGACGGCGACTGCCGTGCCGGCGGGGCCCGAGGTGTACGCGCGGCCGACCGGGGCGGCGCCGCGGACCTGGCTGGAGGTCAGGCGGGCGCCGATGGCGTCGCCCTCGGTGACTGACCTGGGGGACAGGAGCAGGCCGCGGCGGGCCCGGCGGGCGGCGGTGAGCCAGGCGCCCAGGCCGATCGAGAGGGCGTCGGCGGCACCGGCGTAGACGATGGACTGGCCGTGGTCGCGGCCCGAGGTGGCGACGGCCCGCAGGACCTTGTCGGCGGCGGGGGTGGTGAGCAGGTCGGCGTCGTCCACCAGGAGCACCGCCGGACCGCGCAGATCGGTGAGCGCCGCCTGCACGGCGTCGTTGGCCGGGTCCGGCTCGGTGAAGAGACGGACCTGGGCGTGCCGGGCGAGGGCGCGCAGCGGCGACTCCCGCGGAGTGAACACGATCAGGCCGGTGCCGCCGGCCAGCAGCGACACCGCGAGGGTGGCCAGGGCGTTGCTGCGGCCGGTGCCGGGCGGGCCGCCGACGTAGAACGCCGACGTGGTGGCGAGGTCGACGCCGACCGCGGTGCCGTCGTCGCCGCCGACACCGAGCAGCCCCCACATCGGGCGGCGCAGGGGCGCCGGGACCTGCTCGTAGGCGTCGGTGAAGGCGACGGTCGTCGGCAGGCCGGCGACGGCGAACGGTCGTTCCCGCCCGGGGGCGCCGGCCGCGGCCCCGATCCTGCGCAGGGCGGCGGCCTGGGCCTGGCCGCTGTCGTCGGGGTCCAGGAGCGCGACCTGCGTCTCGGTGCGGGACAGCACGTGCCAGCCGCGGCCGGGCACGATCGTCGCCGGGACCTTGCTCGGCAGGATGCCGACGAGCTGGTAGTCGTTGCGGTCGGCCTGGCGCAGCAGCAGCTTGTGGTCGTTGTGCGCGGCGAGCCGGCCGCCGAGCAGGGCCCGCTCGGAGGTGGCGACGACGTGGATGCCGGCGGCGGCGCCTTCCCGCACGATCCTGGTGACGTCGCCGAGGAGCCGGCCCTGGTCGTGCTCGTCGAGGACCGGGGCGAGGGCGTCCCAGCCGTCGATGAAGAGCAGGATGTGCGGCGGCCGCTCCGCGGCGGGCAGCCGCCGGCGCAGCTCGACGAGCCCGGCGCAGCTGAGCGCGGCGCAGCGCTCCTGCCGCTCGGTGAGCTCCCGGCCGAGGCGGCGCAGGAGGCGTTCGAGGCGTTCCATGTCGTGCCGCGACACCACCGCGCCGCAGTGCGGCAGCGCTTCGAGGGCGGTGAGGCCGCCGCCCGCGGCGTCGATGCCGTAGAGGTGCACGTCGCGGACCTTCGTCCGTTGCGCGGCGGCGCCGGCGATGGTCCGCAGCACCTGGGTCCGTCCGGAGCGCGGCGCGCCGATCACGTAGAGATGGCCGAACGTGCCGAGGTCGACCGTCGCGACCCGGCGCTGCTGGAGCTGCGGGACGTCTTCGAGCGCGTACGGGATCAGCGGCGGCACGCTCTCGTGCACGGGCGTCTCCCGCTGGACGGTCAGCTCCGCCAGCAGCGCCCGCTCGTGCAGTGCCGGCAGCCACGGGCTCGGCTGCGGCACCAGGTCGGTGAGGCCGGCCGCGGCCTCATTCACGGCGGCGACGAAGACCTGCAGGTCCGTCGGCACGAGAGCGGTGGGGGCGTGCGGGTCGACGTCGGCGACGGGCAGGTCGACGGGGCGACCGAGCCGCTGCCACGACAGCTCCGCGGTGCGCAGCGGCGCCGCGGCGACAGGCGCGGTGCCCTCGGGGTGCCGGCCGGCCCCGACCCACGCGGCCTGGAACGGCACGGTCGTGCGGTGCCCGGCGCGCACCAGCGCCCGGCCCGGGTTGCCGGGCGAGATGGTGACGGCCTCGCCGGTGTCGATGATGTCCTGGCTCTCCACCGTGTCGGTGACCCGCAGCGCGATCCGCAGGTTGGTGTTGGCCTTGATGTCGGGGGTGACCGCCCCGGCCGGCCGTTGCGTGGCGAGGACGAGGTGGATGCCGAGGGACCGGCCACGCTGCGCGATGCCGATCAGGCCGGGCACGAAGTCCGGCACCTCACGCACGAGGGTGGCGAACTCGTCGATCACCAGCAGCAGCCGCGGCAGCCGGGGCAGCGCCGGGTCGGCGGCGCGTTTCGCCCGGTACGCGGGCAGGTCCTTGCACTCGGCGCCGGCGAGGATCCGCTCCCGGCGGCGGAGTTCGGCGCCGAGGGAGTCCATCGCCCGCTGCACGAGGTGCGCGTCGAGGTCGGTGACCATGCCCAGGGTGTGCGGCAGCTCGGCGCACTCCCGGAACGCGCTGCCGCCCTTGTAGTCGACGAGGACGAAGGTCAGCTCGTCGGGGCGGTTCGCCGCGGCGAGCGACGCCACGAACGCCTGCAGCAGCTCCGACTTCCCGGACCCGGTGGTGCCGGCGACGAGCCCGTGCGGCCCGTCGCGGACCAGGTCCAGCGCGAGCGGCCCGTCGTAGCCGCGGCCGAGCGCGAACGTGGTGCTGGCCGGCCGCTTCTCCCACCGGCGCAGCAGCTCGGCGGGGTCTGGCGGCTCGAGGTCCAGCAGGTCCAGCAGCCGCACCTCGCGGGGCAGCCCGGCGTCGTGCTCGGGGCTGACGTCGCGCAGCGGGGCGAGGCCGCGGGCGAGCCACTCGCACCAGCCGACGTCGACCAGGTCGGCGCGGATGCCGGTGAGGTCGGCGCTGCCGGTGCGGCGCAGCGTGACGGTCGTCGCGGCGGCCACGACGACCGCGGTGCACTCCTCCGGCAGGAGCCGCTCCTGCTCGTCGAGGCAGATGCTGAACAGGCGGACCCGCGGGCCCTCGGTGAGCAGCTGCACGACGCCCGGGACATCCCGCAGCTGGCGGGCGCCGTCGAGGATGACGAGCACGTCGGGGTCGGTGAACATGGCCTTGCCCAGCGACGAGCCGAGTGCCCGCTGGCGCGCCTGCACCTGGGCGACCAGCTCGGCGACGCGGTTGGCGACGCTTTCCGGGTCGTTGCCGACGCTGACCATCGGGCCGCCCCCACCGGCGGGCCGCAGGTGTGGCAGCCACCGGACCCAGCTCCAGCCGTCGCTGCGCTGGGGCTCGGTGAGCACCACCACCCGCAGGTCCCGGGGGCTGTGCAGGACGGCGCTCTGCGCGACGAACCACCGCGCCAGCGCCTGTACCGGCGCGGCCGGGCCGGCGACGCCGATGACGCCGTATTCGGCGAGCTCCAGGCCGACCGGCACGTCCTGGATGTTCCAGCGCACCGTGCGGTGGTTCTCGTCGCGGCCCGGGTCGTCGATCTCCTTCACGGACGGCAGGTCGGCGGTGCCGAGCCGGACCAGCAGGTGGTCGGGGTCCCGCCGGCGCCGCTCCCACAGCCGCACCCCGGGGCCGGTCGCGACGAGGCCGAGCGTCGCCGGGTCGGGTCCGGTCACACAGCGCACGTGCCGCTCCTGCCGGACCGCGTCGTGGATCTCGCGTTGCAGGGAGTCCATCCGTAGCCGGTACCGCCGCCACTGGTCCTCGTGCTGTTTGCGGTTGCCGCGCCGGCCGACCATCCAGTTGGTGACCGCCATGACCGGCGTGAACAGGATGAAGACCAGGTAGAAGTACGAGCGGAACACCCCGACGAGGACCAGCCCGAGCACGATCGGGGCGACGAGCATCAGCATCGGGAAGGGCTGGCGTGGCGGCTTGGTCGGAGGGTTCGGCAGCCGCACCCGCTCGGCGTCCAGATGCGGCGCGATCCGCGGCGGCCGGTTGTAGTCCAGGCCGATCCCGTCGGCGGCGTCCGTGACCGCGGCGTCGGCCGCCACCGGGGCGACGAGCCTCAGCAGGACCGGACCGACGGCGAGATCGGTGCCGGGCTCCCAGCGCCGGGCGGGTTCGTCGTCGTCCTGCGCGTCCGGTACCGACGGCCGCCCGGCGGTCTCGACGGTGATGCCGGTGTCCGGGTCGAACGCGTACGGCGGCTCCACGACCGCCGGTCTGACCTCGCCGTCGTCGCCGGGCTCGCGGTGCCAGGTCACGGTTCCCCGGGTGGAGACCGTCACCCAGAGCCCGCCGGTGGGGGCGTCGGGGCCGTCGACGCTGATCGCGCAGTGATCGGCGGTGCCGATCTCCCAGCTGCCCGGGGTGAGCCGCCAGCTCCGGCCGGCGGCCGGCCCGGAGACCGCGTGCAGCTCGACGAGCACCGGGCCGGCGTCGGCCGGGTCGGGCCGGACCAGGTCCCGTCGCCGGACGGGCCGGCCCAGACCCAGGACCGCTCCTGACCGGATGCCGGAGCCGTGCACCGGGGCGGAGAGGGGCACCTCGACGCCGTCGAGGTACACCTTCCTGGCCGGCCCGGCTCCGGCCAGGAACCTGGCCGCGCCCCCGTCGTCGGCGGGCCGGTCGAGGGCGGCGCTGAGCTCGGCCACGGTGCAGGCGCCGGGCAGGTCGACGAGGTGGTCCCGGCGTGTCCCGTCGATGCCGTCGACGGTGGTGAGGGTGAGGTTCACGTCGGCATCCCCCTGGTCGCGGACACGCCGGGGGCGGGGCGTTCCGGTTCGTCGAACTCGTCCTCGTCGTGCGTGGTGGCGCTGAGCGGCCGGACGGGCGGCGGCGCTCCGGCACTCGCCGCGTCCCCCGGCGGCGCCGCTGCCGCCTCCGGGTCCGTCTCCGGAGCCGGCGCCGCTCGGACCGGCAGCGGGGACGGCGGGGCGTCGAGGGAGGCCACGAAGGCGTCCTCGTCCAGGAGCGGGCCGGTGTCTGGGCGCCGGGGCGCGGGCGGGATCGTCGCGAGCGTGCGGACGACCGATCTCGGCAGCGCGGTGACGTCGAGGACGAGCGGGGTGCCGGCCGGGCGTACGAGTCCCGTGCGGTCGGCGAGGAGCAGCCTGGCATGGCCCTGGGCGCCGCCGATGCGGACGGTGCGCAGCTCGGTGCGCGTGCTGCCGGGTACGCCCGCGCAGATGAGGAACTCGGTGGCCGGCGAGGTCAGCTCGCCGTCGAACCCGGGATGCACGCCGGGGCCGATGGTGACCGCGCCGCCGGGCAGGCGGGCCTCGAGCTGGGCGGCGATCGACTGCACGAGCGCGCGGCCGGTGCGGTCGTCGCCGGTCGTGGCGACGGTGGCGGGGCCGGCGGTCAGGTCGAGGAACACCACGCCGCCGCGGGCGTCCTCCACGCCGGCCGCCACCAGCACCGGGGCCGCGTCGCCGGGCGCGTCGGGGTCCCGTGGGGTCCACCACAGCAGCGGGTCGTCCTCGTCGGCGGTCCACGGCAAGTCGTCGGGGACCTTGCAGGGCGCCCCGGCGAAGTACACGCCGACGGCGTCGCCGGCGAGGATCACGGCGTAGGGCTGCCGCCGGCCGGGCAGCGGAATGTCGCGCAGCGCCGCCGCGGCGGTCGTCCAGGTCTGCGGGTCGGCGAGCAGTCCGCTGAGGAGTTCGAGGCGTCGCCGGTACCGCCACCAGCGCCGGACGGGCCGCCCGAACGCCGCCGCCGTCCGCCGCACCTCGCGGGCGAACCGGCGCCGCACCACCCGCCAGCCGCCGGCCCGCCGCACCGCGCGCTGGAGCAGGACGAGGGCGAGCACGAGCAGGCCGAGACCGCCGAGCAGGGCGCTGATCGGCCCGCGGTGCGCCGACAGGTACGCGATCATGCCGCCTCCCCGAGGACCACGCGCATGGCCCGCAGCGCGTGGTGGGTGCGGGACTTCACGGTGCCGCCGGGGATGCCGAGCGCCGCCGCGGTGTCGTCGCCGCCGCGTCCGAGCAGGTGGACGTGCACCAGGATCTCGCGGTGCCGGGCCGGCAGCTGCCGCAGCCCGTGCACCAGGAGGTGCCGGTCGGCGACGGTCTCGGCCAGGTCGCCGCGGTCGGCCCGCTCGGGGAACAGGTCGGCCGCGATCCCGATCGGCACGCTGCGGTCCTTGCGCCAGGCGTCGACGACGAGGTTGCGCGCGATCCTGAACAGCCACTGCCGGATCGGCCGCTCGGACCAGTCGAGCTGGTCGGCGTGCTGCCACGCGCGCAGCAGGGTCTCCTGCACGATGTCCTCGGCCTGGTGCAGGTCGGGGGCGACGAGCCGGGTCACGTAGCGGTGCAGGGCGGCGCGCTGTTCGCCGAGGTCGCGGGCGGCATCGCCAGAGCTCACGTTGGGCGCAGCCTTTCGCGTACATTCGTGCGAAGCGCCCGGATGGTCGTTCATTGAGCACTTCCGCGCCCACACTTACAGCGCCGGATTGCCTACGGGTAGCCGAAGATGAACATGGCGTGTCCGTTCATCGACCGCCAGCTATACGAGGTCGATGTAGTCCGTCGCCGGCGTGCTCGACGCTTCGTCGCCGCCGATGTGCAGGTACGGTCCCGGGGTGAGGGCGGCAGAGCGCCACCAAGACGTCCAGCGGGTTCATCATTCAGTACCCGCGGCAACGTGTACTGCTGAGACGCGGTAGAGCCCGGCTCTGGTAGCGCTACGCCGTCGCCCCGACCGTGCTTTCCACGGTGACGGGGTGGCGGCGGGTGGGCAGGCCCAGCGTCGGGTTGGCGACGCCCCAGGCTGCGCCCTTGCAGATCAGCTCCTTGTAGAGCGCGGCGAGCCGGCCGGTGAGGACCGCGGAGACGGCACGGTCGTCGGCGGTCACGTACTGGATCAGGCCCTCCTTGCGGCCCAGTGAGATGCACTGGTTGAAGTAGCGCAGCGGGACGTTCGGCAGCTTGCCGCCGGTCAGGCGTGCCGCGATCGCGTCGGCGGCCTGCCACGCCATCGGGGTGCCGGACGCGCACGACATCCGCAGCGGCTTGTCCCCGGCACCCATGGCGAAGGCGGCGTCGCCCACGGCGTACACCTCCGGATGGGACACCGACCGCATGGTGCCGTCGACGACGATCCGGCCGGTGTCGGTGACCTCCAGGCCGCTCGCCTGCGCGATCGGGTGGACCGCGAACCCGGCGGTCCATACCGTGACCGCGGCCGGGATGGTGCGGCCGTCGGCGGTGACGACGGTGTCGGCCTCGACCCGGGCGACGGCGGTGTGCTCGTGCGCGGTGATCCCGAGCCGGGCGGCGACCTTCCGCAGGTGCGTGCGGCCCTTGTCCGACAGCCAGTCGCCGAGCTCTCCGCGGGCGGCGAGGGCGACCTCGAGGTCCGGACGGGCCTCGGCGATCTCGGTGGCGGCCTCCAGCCCCGTGAGGCCGCCGCCGACGACGACCACGGGCTGCCCGGCGTCGAGGCGGGCCAGGCGGTCCCGCAGCCGCAGCGCGCCGGAGCGGCTGGCGAGCTCGTGGGCGTGCTCAGCGGTGCCGGGGACGCCCTGGGCGTTCCAGCCGCTGCCGAGCGCGTAGACGAGGGTGTCGTATCCGAGTTCCTCGCCGCCGGCTGTGACGGTCCTGCGCTCCACGTCCACGGCGGTGATCTTGGCGATCCGCGGCTGGACGCCGGTGCCGGCGAGCATCGCGCTGAACGGCCGCGGCTTGAGCGTCTGGCCGGTCGCCAGCTGGTGCATGCGGACCCGTTCGACGAAGTCCGGCTCGGCGTTGACGAGGGTGATCGCGACGTCCTCGCGGCGCAGCCGCTTGGCGAGCCGGCCGGCGGCGATGGCCCCGGCGTACCCGGCGCCCAGAACGATGATGCGGTGCTGCTGCATGTCCCTGCTCCTGTCTGGCGGTGTGCCCCTTGAACCGGGCGGCCCGCCGTTTGCTGACAGGAACGTGGTGTGAAGCAGCTCACATGCTCACTGAAACGCGGTGAACAGGGGTTTCCCGTGGTCGCCGGCGGCCGTCCAGCGCTCGGTCGCGCGGTCGAGCTTGTCGGGGTTGACCTGGTTGCGCAGCGCCGCGATACCGCCGGCGGTGACCTCCAGGCACATGACCCCCACGACCCGCCCGTCCACGACGGCCACGACGGCCGGCTCCCCGTTGGCGGTCGTGGCGTAGATCCCGGGCGACCCGCCGGCCGCGGCGCGCTTCGCCTCGCCGGGCGCGAACAGCCCCCGCACGAACTTCGCCACCGCGAGGGCACCCTCGTACGCCTTCGCCCGCGCCGGCACCTTCCCGCCGCCGTCGCCGATCGAGACGGCGTCCCCGGTGAGCAGCCGCACGAGCGGCTCGGTCCGCCCGCTGGTCGCGGCCGCCAGGAACTCCTCGACGATCCGCCGCGCCGCGGCCTCGTCGATCTCCGTGCGCGCCCGGCCCTCGGCGACGTGCTGCTTGGCCCGGTGGAAGATCTGCTGGCTGGCGGCCTCCGTGATGTCGAGGATCCCGGCGATCTCCCGGTGCGGGTAGTCGAACGCGGCGCGCAGCACGTACACCGCCCGCTCGTTCGGCGTGAGCCGCTCCATCAGCGTGAGCACCGCGTAGGACACCGACTCGCGCTGCTCCACGGTGTCGGCCGGACCGAGCATCGGATCCCCCGCGAGCAGCGGCTCCGGCAGCCACTGCCCCACGTACACCTCACGCCGTGCCCTCGCCGACGTGAGCTGGTTGAGGCACAGGTTGGTGAGGACCTTCGTCAGCCACGCCTCGAGCACCTCGATGCGCCCGTGGTCCGCGCCCTGCCAGCGCAGGAACGTCTCCTGCACCGCGTCCTCGGCCTCCGCCGCGGAGCCGAGCATGCGGTAGGCGATGGCCTCCAGCCGTGGCCGGGCCACCTCGAACCGCTCAACGTCCCCGACGGTCAGAGCCATGACCCCACGGTACGTGCTTCGCTTTCGCCGGCCTCGCCCCGGCCGCGGCGTTCCACCCCGGGGCCGGCTGAGGTCAGTTCTCGGCCCGGGTGCGCGTTCTGGAACGCCAGGCGCTCGTCCGCTCCGGCGGCCAGGTCGCGTACGCCGACGAGGCTGTTGTCGCTCGCGTGCTGGTCAGCCCGCCGCGCAGTGCTCCAACAGCTGCGATGTCATGTTAGGGGAAGGGCCTTTCGCCAGGTCCGTTCGGAGAGCGGGCGAAGGTGGACGAGATGGTTCCGCATGGCTTCGGCTGCACCAGGCCCGTCCTGGTCGCGGATGCAGGCAAGGATCTCCGCGTGCTCCCGCAGGATGGCGTCGTGTTCGCGGGTGTTGAGCAGGCTGCGCTCCGAGCGGGCCTCGAGGACGGCATACACGGGCTGGGCGGAGAGCACCATCAGGCGGTTGTGGGCGAGCTCCAGCACGGTCAGGTGGAACGCGCGGTTGAGGTCGCTGATCTCTGAGTGGGACAGGCCGGCGGCGGGATCGGGCACGGTCTCAGTCAGCCGCGTGAGCTGCTCGTCGGTGCGGCGCAGCGCTCCCAGCCGAGTGGCCTCGACCTCGATCAGCTCCCGCAACTCCACGGTTTCGGCGATGCTCACCTCTTCGGCCGCGGTCAGCAGGTTGATCTGTGTCGTCATGAACTCGGACACGTAGTCGATCGTCGGGCGCGTCACGAAGGAGCCGCCGGTCGCGCCCTTGGAGGTGCGGATCAGATTTTCGCTCGCGAGGACGCGAAGAGCCTCCCGGACCGTGGCCCGGCTGACGCCGAAGGTCTCGGCGAGGTCCACCTCCCGCGGCAGGCGTTCACCGGCGCGCAGCTTCGCTTGCAGGATGTTGTCGCGGAGCTGGTCCGCGATCTGTTCATAGGCCTTGCGGACGCGCTTGAGTCCCGCCCCGTTGTTGGTCACGTGCGTCCCGCTGCCTTGAAGTCAGACATAAGTCCCATCCTGGTGAACTCTGCAGCGAACCCGAGCAGTACAGGATGCTACATGGCAGTTTCCCGATTCGGGACCCTGGTCCAGATCGGTCGTGTCAAAAGTCTAGCAAAAGCCCTCTTGGCGGTTTACCGTGATCCCGTTCGCTACTCAGAGGAGGTTGCGGTGCCTGACGAGGACCGGATAAGCAGGAACTTCGACGCCATCGTCATCGGCGCCGGCCACAACGGGCTGGTCGCCTCCTTCTATCTGGCCCGGGCGGGCCTCGACGTGCTGGTGCTCGAGCAGCGCGACGATCCGGGCGGGCTCCTGGCGACGGCCGAGATCGTTCCCGGGTACCGAACCAACGCGGTGTCGAACTCGTGCCACAACCTCGAGCCCTCCATCGTCTCCGAGATGCGACTGCAGGACTTCGGGCTCCGGTTCGCCCACCCCGATCCAAGCTCGGTCATGGCCTTCGCCGACGGGCGCCGGTTCGTCGCCGCCAACTCCCGCAGCGGCCTGGCCGACGAGCTCAAGTCGCTCAACGCGGGCGACGTCGACGGCTACTTCGCCACGCTCCAGGCGATGTCGACCCTGGCCGAGAAGCTCGACGTCTCCTTCTACGAGGCCCCGCCGAGCGTCGCCGACCTCTACGGCCGGCTCGACAACGACGCGGATCGGGCACTGTTCAACCGGCTCATGTTCGGCAGCGCCACCGACTTCCTCGCCGAGCGGATCACCTCCGAAGAGGTGATGTCCCTGCTGGGCATGGTCGCCATCTCGGGCAACTACCTGGGTCCGAGCACGCCGGGGTCCGCCTACATGCTCTTCCACCGGCCGCTGTACCGAGGCTCCTCGGCGACCCGCAGCGGCGAACGCTTCCACACCCTGGGCACCAGCAAGGTCGCGCCCATCGGCGGCATGGCGGAGATCGCTCGCGCGATGACGGCGTCCGCTCGCGCCGCCGGGGCGGTCATCCGTACCGGGTCGGGTGTGGCTTCCATCGTTGTCAAGCACGGCCGCGTCGCCGGCGTGGTGACGAACGACGGGGAGGAGTACACCGCCGGCGCGGTCCTGTCGGCGGTGAACCCGAAGCTGACCCTGACCCAGTTCCTGACGCCGGACGAACTGGGCCAGGACCTGGCTGCCCAGGCGGGCGCCATCAAGATGGACGGCACCGCCTTCAAGCTCATGCTGGCCGTGGACGGCACGCCCCGCTTCACCTGCGCCGTGGACGACGCCGAGAACGACAGGCTGCTGCGGTGCGGGTTCCGCATGGGAACGACCATCTCCGGGATGGACCGGGGGTACCACGCGGCGCTCGCCGGGGAATGGTCGCGCGAGCCGATCATCTGGGGCCTCATCCCGTCCTCCATCGATCCCACGCTGGCGCCCGAGGGCGGGCACGTGCTGAGTCTGACGGTCTTCCACGCGCCGCTGCGGCTGTCGGGGAGCACCTGGGACGTCGAGAAGGACAGGTTCGCCCGCCACATCATCAAGCATCTCGACGCGGTGTACTTCCGGGGTCTCAAGGACATGATCGTGGGGTATCGCGCCCTCTCGCCGGAGGACCTCCAGCGCGACTTCGGGCTCATGGGCGCCCATGTCTCCCACGGCGACATCACCGCGTTCCAGATGTTCGACGCCCGGCCCACGTTCGGGCTGAGCCACTACGCCACCCCGGTCGCGGGTCTCTACCTGGGCAGCGTGGGGACCTGGCCGGGCAACTACGTCTCGGGGCTGCCGGGCCGCAACGCCGCCCGGCGGCTGCTCGCCGATCGCACCGACCCCGACCGTTACACGGAGTTCGGCACGGCGGGGGCGAGCTGATGCCCGGACTCGACACGAGGGAGACCAGTGTGAAGCCTGATCGCCGCGCGGAGCCGGCATTTCTCGAAGCATCGGGCGTGACCATGCGCTTCGGCGACCACGTCGCCGTGCGGGACGTCACGCTCGGCCTGGCCCGGGGAGAGGTCGTCTCGATCATCGGTCCCAGCGGTGCCGGCAAGAGCACGTTCCTGCGCTGCGTCAATCTCCTCGAGATCCCGACGCGGGGCACGCTGCGGGTCGGCGACACCTCGCTCAGCGTGGGCCCGGGCGCCACACCCAGGGAACGGGACATTCAGGCGTTGCGCCGGCGGCTGGGGATGGTGTTCCAGAACTTCAACCTCTTTCCGCATCTCACGGTGCTGCGCAACGTCTCGCTCGCCCAGGAGCGGGTGCTCGGCCGTTCCCCGGCCGAAGCCGAGGCGCGGTCGATGTCGCTGCTCGAACGCGTCGGGCTGGCGGACAAGGCCGGCGCCTATCCCGGGCGCTGCTCCGGAGGGCAGCAGCAGCGGGTGGCGATCGCCCGTGCCCTGGCGCTGGACCCGGCGGTGATGCTGTTCGACGAGCCCACCTCGGCCCTGGACCCCGAGGTGGGGGCCGAAGTCCTCGCCGTCATGAAAGAACTCGCCGCCGACGGCATGACGATGATCGTGGTGACGCACGAGATGGCGTTCGCCCGCGACGTCTCCGACCGGATCGTGGTGATGGTCGACGGGGGCGTGGTCGAAGCGGGCGACCCGCACCAGATCATGGCGAGTCCGAGCCATCCGCGCACCCGGACCTTCCTGAGCGCCGTGCTGGACCGCTGATGTTCCAATACACCGGATACATCCTGACCGGCGCGATCGGTACCGTCACGATCACTGCGGCGGCCTTCCTGATCGGCGCCGTGCTCGGCGTGCCACTGGCGGTGGCCAGTCGCAGCGCCCATCGGCTCCTGCGCTGGCCGGCCATCAGCCTGATCGAGGTGTTCAGGTCGGTCCCGAACCTCGTCTGGCTCTTCCTGGTCTTCTTCGGGCTGCCCGAGATCGGCATCCGGCTCGGGCCGTGGACGACCGCCATCCTCACGCTGGGCGTCACCAGCTCCGCCTACCTCGGCGAGATCTACCGGGGCGGCCTCAGCGGCCTGGGACAGGGCCAGTGGCTGGCCTCCAAAGCACTGGGCCTGAGCACCTGGGATCGTGGCCGGTACGTCCTGGCGCCGCAGCTCGCCCGGGTGGTGAGCCCGACCATGGCCACCTACGCCATCAGCCTGCTCAAGGAGTCGGCGCTCGCGTCGGCGATCGGCGTGATGGAGCTGACCTTCCGTGGCGGGCTGGTGACCCAGCGGACCGGCGACGGCCTCACCACATTCGTCGTCGTCGGCGTGGTGTACCTGCTCCTGAGCCTCCCGCTCGCGTACGGGTCGCGCCGCGTCGACAGCCGCCTGCGGGCGAAGTTCTCGGTCGGCTGAGGAGACGACGATGCACGGACTTCTCGTTGACTTCAAGACGCTGGCCCCCGGGCTCGGCACGGCGCTCCAGCTGGCCGGCCTGAGCCTTGCTCTCGCCTTCGTGCTCGGCCTTGTGCTCGCACTGCTCGTCGACGCCAAGCGGCGGGCCGTGAGGATCGTCGCCCTGACCGTCGTCGAGGTGGGTCGCGGACTGCCGCTCCTCGTCATCCTGTACCTCATCTACCGCGGCCTGCCGCAGGCCGGTGTCTCCCTCGACCCCATGCCGGCGGCAGTGGTGGGATTCACCTGGTCCATCGGCGCCTACGCGTGCGAGATCATGCGCTCCAGCCTCAACGCGGTCCCGCCCGGGCAGCGCGAGGCCGCGAAGGCGCTGGGGCTGACGCCGCGGTCGGCGTATCGCGACATCCTGCTGCCGCAGGCCGCCCGGATCGCCATCCCACCGCTGATGAACCTGGCCATCAAGGCATTCCAGCTCACCTCTCTCGCCTACACCATCACCCTCTCGGAGGTCATGCAGGCCGCGTATCTGCGGGGCAGCGTGACGTTCGAGTACCTGCGCACCTTCGTCGCCGCGGCCGTGCTGTACGCGGCCATCGCCATCGTGGCATCGGTGCTGGTCCGGCGGTTCGAGCGGAAGCTCAGCCGTCACCTCTGACCCCATGGACGGGATTTCCCCCAACGGCGTCCTGACGCCGTGGTTCCGATCCGACTTCGCGCCATATCTGGAGACCACCGTGAAGAGAGCCCGTACCGCCCTCGCCGTCATCGCCCTGCTGTCCTCGCTGGCCCTCGCCGCCTGCGCCGACCCCACCGCGGACAACGGGTCCGCCGCACCGGACAAGAACTGCACACCCGTGCACCCGAACGTGCAGACGGTCGCCAAAGGAACCCTGACCGTCGCGCATTTCCCGAACCCGCCATTCGCCGACAGCGAGGGCAACAAGCTCACCGGCGCCGAGGGCGAGATCCTCGCCCGGATCGCCGAGCGGGAGTGCCTCTCGATCACGATCGTGCGGGGCAACGTCGCGAGCATGATCCCGTCGGTGGAGTCCGGGCGGGCCGACACCACGCTCGGTAGCTGGTACCGCACCGCCGAACGCGCGAAGGTCGTCCGGCTCAGCGACCCCGTCATCACCGTCTACCTGGCGATCGCGTCGCGCAAGGGCAGCGGCATCGAGCAGATCGATGACCTTCGAGGTCACACCGTAGGGTCCGCGATCGGGTCCCTCTGGGTGGACGACGTCAACAAGCTCATCGGCAACAACCAGAAGCTCTACGACACGCTCGAGGCCTCCTACGCCGACCTCAAGGCGGGGCGGATCGAGGCGATCGTGAACTCCCAGCCCACGGCGGTGCGGCAGATCGAGATGGCCGGCCTGCAGAACGACGTCCAGGTGGTGGTCCCGAAGCCGAACCAGGCCGTCAAGGCGACCCTGCAGCCAGGGCAGACCAACTTCCCCGTGAACCTGCAGAACACGACCCTCAACGAGGCCATCAACGACGGTCTCAAGGCGCTGCGTGACAGTGGCGAGTTCCGCAAGATCCTGGAGAAGTACGGGCTGTCGGCCGAGGCCGACAATCCCCAGCCCCTGCAGAGCTTCTGATCCGCAAGACCGACCCAACCCCTTCGAGGAGACCCGACCTGTCATGAACGCCAACAACCGGATCGTCGTCGACGGCTTGCAGAGCAGCAACTTCACCAGAGAACGCTTCCTGGAGATCCGTGCGGGAGGCATCGACTGCATCCACGCGACGGTCGTCATCTGGGAGGACGCTCGGACCACGCTCGACCTGCTGGGCGCATGGAACCGGATGTTCCGCGCGAACGAGGATCTGATCGCCCTGGCCCGTGACGGACAGGAGATCCGCGACGTGGTCGCCGGCGGGCGCGTCGCGGTCGTGCTCGGGTTCCAGAACGCCTCGTCGTTCGAGGACGACCTCGACCTGGTGGAGGTCTTCTTCGACCTCGGCATCCGGGTCGCCCAGCTCACGTACAACATCCAGAACCATGTCGGCGCGAGCTGCTACGAGACGCAGGACGCCGGCCTGACGCGCTTCGGCGGGTACGTCATCGAGGAGATGAACCGGCTCGGCATGCTGGTCGACCTGTCGCACGTGGGGGAGCGCACGTCGCTGGACGCCATCGACCGCTCGGCCAGACCGGTCACGATCACCCACGCGAACCCCGCGACGGTCTGGCCCCATGCGCGGAACAAGTCCGACGAGGTGCTGCGCAAGCTCGCGGCCCGCGGCGGCGTCCTCGGCGTCGCACCGTACGCCCACCTGACCGGCGGCGGCCCGGTCGGCCTGGAGGAGTGGACCGGCATGGTCGCGTACGCGGTCGACCTGATGGGCATCGACCATGTCGGCATCGGCAGCGACGCCAGCCACGGGTGGAACGACGAGAAGCTCCAGTGGATCCGCAAGGGCCGGTGGTCGCACGTGACCCAGCTCGGCCCGGCGACCGCGGACGCGCAGGGCTGGCTGCCCTGGCCCGACTTCTTCAAGACCCCCGCGATGTTTCCCGCGCTCGAGCAGGGGCTGCGGGACCGGGGCTTCGACGACGCCGAGGTCGACAAGCTCGTCGGCGGCAACTGGATGAGGATCTTCGACGAGGGGCTGACCCCCCACGGCGACAGCCGGCCGAGGGCCGCGAAGGCAGCCGCATGACCGTGCAGTTCGTCCGGATGAAGGACGGCGGCCCGGATGAGTACGACTACCTCGACCACCAGGAGCGCGTGTTCAACGAAGGACTGCCGGACCGGATCCTCGGCGCGCTGCGGGAGCTGGCGGGATCATTCAGCGGCCACCGCGTGACCCGGCTGGAACACTCGTTACAGGCGGCGACCCGCGCGCTACGGGACGACCGTGACGACGAGTACGTCGTGATGACGCTGGTGCACGACGTCGGGGACAATCTCGCGCCGTACACGCACAGCGAGCTGGCGGGAGCATTGGTGCGGCCGTTCGTGCGACCGCAGCTCACGTGGATCGCCAGCCACCACGGGATCTTCCAGCAGTACTACTACACCAACCTCCCCGCGGAGGCGCGCAACGCCCGCGACCGGTACCGCGACGCTCCCTGGTTCGACGACTGCGCCGAGTTCTGCGAACTGTACGACCAGGAGAGCTTCGATCCCGGATACGACGCACTGGCCCTGGAGGCGTTCGAACCGGCGCTGCGCCGAGTCTTCGCCGAACCCCGCTACCTGCAGCAGGAGGCGACAGCAGCATGACGACCGCCGGCACGGCAGGTCTGCCGCAACAGCGGCGAATCCTGCGGACCGAGATTCCGGGCCCCCGCTCCCGCGAACGGCAAGCGGCCCGTGACACGCACGTCGCCGCGGGCCTGGGGCAGACGATGCCGGTCTTCGTCGAACGCGCCGGTGGCGCCGTGGTGGTGGACGTGGACGGCAACCACCTCGTCGATCTCGCCTCCGGGATCGCCGTCACCGCCGTCGGCGCGTCCCATCCGCACGTCGTGCGCCGGATTCGCGAACAGGCCGAGCGGTTCACGCACACCTGCTTCCTGGTCACGCAGTATGACGGGTTCGTCGAGGTCGCCGCGGCATTGAACCGGATCACACCGGGAAGCCACGAAAAGCGCACCGCACTGTTCTCCACCGGCGCCGAGGCCGTCGAGAACGCAGTCAAGATCGCGCGTGTGGCCACCGGCCGGCCTGCGGTGGTCGTCCTCGGCAACGCGTACCACGGCCGGACGCTGATGACGATGACCATGACCGCGAAGGTGGCGCCCTACAAGGACGGGTTCGGGCCGTTCGCACCGGAGGTCTACCGGGCGCCCGCACCCTACCCCTACCGCTGGCAGGGCGGCCCCGAGCGCTGCGCGGAGGAGGCCGCCGAAGCCCTCCGGGACCTCGTCGAGACCCAGATCGGCGGCCATCGGGTGGCCGCCATCGTCCTGGAGCCGATCCAGGGCGAGGGCGGGTTCATCGTGCCGCCGCCCGGGTACCTTCCGCGGGTCCGTGAGCTGGCGGACCGGCATGGCATCGTGTTCGTGGCCGACGAGGTGCAGACCGGGCTGGGGCGTACCGGTGACATGTTCGCCTGCGACCGGGAAGGCGTCGTCCCGGACCTGATCACCACGGCCAAGGCCCTCGGCGGCGGCATGCCCATCGCCGCGGTGACCGGATCCGCCGAGGTGATGGACGCGGTGCCCCCGGGTGGGCTCGGCGGTACGTTCGCGGGAAACCCGGTGTCCTGCGCCGCCGCACTGGCCACGCTGGAGGTCATCGAGCAGGAGCGGCTGGTCGAGCGGGCCCGCGACATCGAGGCGCTCGCCCTCCCGCGGTTGCGCGCCCTGGCCGGCCCACAGTCGTGCGTCGGCGAGGCGCGGGGCCGGGGCGCGATGCTGGCCGTCGAGTTCGTGCGGCCGGGCAGCCGGACCCCGAACCCGGAGGCGGCCCGAGCCGTCGCGGCCGCCTGCCACCGGCAGGGCGTGCTGGTGCTCGTCTGCGGCACCTACGGCAACGTGCTCCGGCTGTTGCCGCCCCTCGTCATCGAACCCCAACTTCTTGACGACGCACTGAGCGTGATCGAGGAGGCGGTGAGGGCCCGATGACGCCGACGTCGCCCGAGACCAGCCACGACCCGCGCACGGGTCTGCCGACCACGACAGCTCGCCCGACCAGCCGCGCCGAGCTGGAGAGGACCATGGCGCGGGCGGTAGCCGCGGCTCCCACATTGTCCCGCGCGGCACCGCGCGACCGGGCCCGGTGGCTGCACACGGTCGCCGATGCGGTCGAGGGCGCGCGAGGCGATCTCGTCCGCCTGGCCGATTGGGAGACCGCGCTGGGCACCACGCGGCTGCAGGGGGAGCTGACCAGGACCGTTGCCCAGATCAGGTTCTACGCCGACGAGGCCGCGGCCGGCTACTTCCTGCGGGTCGAGCACGACACCGCCGACGGGCAGACCCCGAGCCTGACCCGTGTGAACGTGCCACTGGGGCCGGTCGCCGTCTTCGGCGCCAGCAACTTCCCCTTCGCGTTCGGGGTGCTGGGCCACGACGCCGCGTCCGCATTGGCTGCCGGGTGCCCGGTGGTGGTGAAGGCGCACCCGGCACACCTCGGGGTGAGCGGCAAGCTGTTCGGGCTCGCCAGGGCCGCCCTCGCGGCCGCGGGAGCCCCGGACGGTGCCCTCGGCATCGTCCACGGCTTCGAGACCGGCGTCGAGCTGGTCAAGCACACCGACCTGGCCGCGGTCGCGTTCACCGGCTCCCAGACCGGTGGGATGGCACTGTGGCGGCTGGCCAACGAACGGCCGGTGGTCATCCCGGTCTTCGCCGAGATGGGCACCGTCAACCCGGTCGTCGTCACACCGCTGGGTGCGACGCGGATCGAGGAGGTGGCCCGCGGGCTGGTCGCCTCCTTCACGCTCGGGCACGGGCAATACTGCACCAAGCCGGGCCTCGTCCTCGCCCCGAAGGGCAGCGGCCTCGCGGCCCGCGTCGCGGGCGAGCTGGAGCGGCTCGCGCCCGAGCCCGTGATGCTCACCCGCCGCATCGCCGACGGCGTCCGGTCCGGCGTCGAGGCCATGCGGGACGCCGGCGCCACGGTCGCCGTGCAGCTCGGCGGCGACGGTCCCGGCTGGTCGGCGCCCGCCGCCGTCCTCGAGGCGCCGCTGGCGGAGGTGCGGGCGGGGAGCAGGCTGCTGGAAGAGGTCTTCGGGGCCGTGGTCGCGGTCGCCGAATACGACGCGCCCGAGCAGGTCCTCGCGACGCTGACGCAGCTGCCGGGAGCGCTGGCCGCGACCCTGTTCGCCGGACCCGGCGAGGATCCGTGGGCGGTTCGATGGCTGGAGACGCTGAGCGGCAAGGTCGGGCGGGTCGTCCTCGACGACTGGACGACGGGGGCGCCGCTCGCACGCGCCCAGCAGCACGGAGGGCCCTGGCCCTCGACGACGCAACCGACGGCCACGTCGATCGGGGCTCGCGCCTTGGAACGCTTCGTCCGCCCGGTCGCCTTCCAGGGATTCCGCGACGAGCTGCTGCCGCCGGTCGCGCGGCGGAGCAACCCGTGGTTGCTTCCCTGCCGGGTCGGCGGGGACTGGATCCGGGCCGGGGCATCATGAGGCCGGTGCTCGACGGGGTCGTCGTGGCCGACTTCAGCAGGGTGCTCGCCGGGCCGCTCGCCACCGTCATGCTGGCCGACCTCGGCGCGACCGTGATCAAGGTCGAACGGCCGGGCGTCGGGGACGACACCCGCCAGTGGGGACCGCCGTGGACCGCGGCGACCAGCGCCTACTTCGAGGCGGCGAACCGGTCCAAGCTGAGTGTCGAGCTCGACCTCGACGACCCCCGGGATCTCGAGGTCGCCGTCAACCTGGCGGCCGGCGCGGACGTCGTGGTGGAGAACTTCCGCACGGGTGCCCTGGACGCGCGCGGCCTCGGGTACGACGCCGTCGCCGAACGCAACCCCAGCGTCGTCTACTGCTCGATCTCGGGCTTCGGCCCGGACTCGTCGCTGCCGGGGTACGACTTCCTGGTGCAGGCCGTCGGCGGGCTCATGAGCATCACCGGCGACCCGCAGGCACGTCCGGTGAAGGTCGGCGTCGCCCTCGTCGACGTGCTGACCTCCAAGGACGCCGTAGGGGGCATCCTGGCCGCCCTCCTCGAACGCGCCACCTCCGGGCGCGGCCAGCACGTGCGCGTCGACCTGCTGTCGAGCCTCCTCGGCTCGCTGGCCAACCAGGCGGCGACCTACCTGGCGACCGGCACGTCTCCGGGTCGTCTCGGCAACCAGCATCCATCGATCGCCCCGTACGAGACGCTGGAGTGCGCAGACGGGCAGCTCGCCGTCGCGTGCGGCAACGACGCCCAGTTCCGGCGGCTCGCGGAGGCCCTCGGGCTGCCCACGCTGCCGGAGGACGACCGGTTCCGCACCAACCCGGCCAGGGTGGCCCACCGGGCCGAGCTGGTGCGGGAGCTGGAGCCGGCGCTGCGCCGTGCCGGCGTCGACGAGTGGGTCGGCGTACTGGAGCGCGCCGGCGTACCGGCCGGGCGGGTGGGCGACGTGGGTTCCGCCTTCGAGCTCGCGGCCCGGCTCGGCCTGCAACCCCGGGTCTCGCTGGGCGACGACGCGATGGACCAGGTCCGGCATCCCGTGACCTACTCGCGCACTCCGGTGCGGGAGTACCGGCGACCGCCGCGGCTGGGCGAGCACAACGCCCTTGTCCGCACCACCTATGCCTCCAGGAGGAGCACGTGACCACTTCGGCAACGCGCCAGCCCGACCCCTTGGACCTGCTCGACCTCGAGGATTTCCTCACCGATGACGAGCGAGCGGTCCGGGACGCGGTCCGTCGCCTGTGCGACGACCTCGTCGAACCGCACGTCGCCGAATGGTACGAGCACGGGCGGGTGCCTCAGGTTCGGGAGCTGACGGTCGCGCTCGGGGACATGGGACTGCTGGGCATGCACCTGGAGGGCTACGGTTGCGCCGGACTGAGCGCCGTCGCGTACGGTCTGGCGTGCCTCGAACTCGAGGCGACGGACTCGGGGCTGCGCTCGCTGGTGTCGGTCCAGGGCTCGTTGGCCATGTACGCCATCTGGAGGTGGGGCCGCGAGGAGACCAAACAGCAGTGGCTCCCTCGCATGGCCAGTGGCCAGGCGATCGGCTGCTTCGGCCTGACCGAGCCGGATCACGGCTCCGATCCCGGTTCGATGCGCACCCGCGCGCGCCGTCACGGGAGCGACTGGATCCTCGACGGGCGCAAGATGTGGATCACCAACGGGTCCGTGGCCGACGTGGCCGTGGTGTGGGCCGTCACGGACGAAGGGGTGCGAGGCTTCGCCGTGCCGACGGACAGTCCGGGCTTCTCGGCTCCGGAGATCAAGCACAAGGGATCGTTGCGGGCCTCGGTGACCAGCGAACTGGTCCTGGACGGCGTGCGGATCCCGGACGAGTTCGCCTTCCCCGACGTGCGCGGGCTGAAGGGTCCCCTGAGCTGCCTGAACGAGGCGAGGTACGGCATCACCTGGGGAGCCATGGGGGCAGCCCGCAGTTGCCTGCAGGTCGCGCTGGACTACACCCGCCAGCGCGAACAGTTCGGCCGTCCGCTGGCCGCGTTCCAGCTCACTCAGCACAAGCTCGTCGAGATGAACGTCGAGTACGCCAAGGGCGTGCTGCTCGCCTGGCATCTCGGCCGCCGCAAGGATTCCGGCGTGCTGACCCCGGCGCAGGTCAGCCTCGGCAAGCTCAACAACGTGCGAGAGGCCCTGGACATCTGCAGGACGGCCCGGACCCTGCTCGGCGCCAATGGCGTCTCGCTGGAGTATCCGGTCATCCGGCACGCCGCCAACCTGGAGTCGGTGCTGACCTACGAGGGAACGGTGGAGATGCACACCCTTGTTCTGGGGCAGTTGATGACCGGTATCCCGGCGTTCCGATGACCCTCGCATTGCCCGTAGTCGATGGGTTGCGGACGTGCGGCTCGTCTATGGGACTGTTGATCCTCGGACGACGAGGCGACCGGGCTGACGGACGACGCCAGAGCGGGTCTCGCCATCCAGGATCGCGAAGAGTTGTCCGACCGCGGTCGCGCCCAGCTGCTCGAGGTTGAGGTCGACGGTCGTCAGCGGGGGTCGGCACTCGGTGGCGAAGACCTCCCAGTTGTCGTAGCCGACCAGCGCGACGTCGTCGGGTACATGGCGGCCGAGTTCGCGTAAGGTGTCGGCCGCCCCCGAGGCGATCTGGTCGTTGCCGCAGAAGATCGCATCGATGTCGGGGTGTGCGCTCAGGAGCCGGGCGGCGGCGTGCCGTCCCCAGCGTTGCGACCACTGGCCGAAGAGCGGATCGCCGATGAGTGGCAGGCCGGCGCTGTCGAGGACCTCCCGTAATGCGGCGGCTCGGTCGCGGGCGGCCCGGTAGGTGTCGTCGCCGGTGATGTGGGCGATGCGCTTGCGGCCGAGCGCGACGAGATGCTCGGCGGCAAGGCGGGCGCCGCCGGCGTCGTCGGCGATGACAGACAGGTCGGCGGGGTTGTCGGACTCGCAGTAGGCATAGACGACCGGAATCGGGATGTCGCGCGTGAGTGATTGGCGCAGGTCGTTGGCGTCGCCGAGGATGATGAACCCGTCGACCTGGCGGGCCAGCAACGTTTGAATGTAGTGGCGCCGGCGGATGGCATCGCCGCGGGCATCGCACAGCAGGACGCTCATCTGTTCGTTGCCCAGGGCGTTCTCGGCGCCGAGCAGCACCGGAATCGCAAAGCGGGCGCTGGTCAGCTCGTCAGTGAGCAAACCGATGGTTCGGGTGTTACCGGAGACGAGTCCCCGAGCCAACACGTTGGGGTAGAAAGCCAATTCCTCCGCGGCCTGCTGCACCCGTCGACGGGTCGCGGGGGCCACCTCGTCGCGCGAGTTGAGTGCCTTCGAGGCGGTGGCGACGGAGACCCCTGCCCGCTTGGCAACGTCGGTCAGGGTCGCCCGCGCGCGTGTTCTGCCCACCGGTTCAGTCCTCTCGAAAACGTTTCGGCGAGCATAGCTTGTGGATGAACCTCGCAACGACAGGTGCTGCGCGATGGCTGCAAAACAGCCGTTGACAGGTGCGTCTCGCGCTGCCAAGATTCCCGAAAAGGTTTTCGTAACATTTCGGAAAGGTGGTGACGGTGGCGGCCGTCCCAGGACCCGTTGTGCCCTCGAGCGGGGAGCTGCACCCCGTCGGACTGCACCAGGTGCAGCTCACCGGTGGGTATTGGGGGAAGCGTCAGGCGGTCATCGGCACCGCCACCATTGAGCATTGCCGCGAGTGGCTGGACCGGCTCGGCTGGACGGGCAACTTCCGCGACCCCGACGCTGCGCTGCGCCGCCGCGGGCGTGAGTTCTCCGATTCCGAGGTGTACAAGCTCGCCGAGGCGGCCAGCTGGGAGACCGGCCGGGCCGGCGGCACCGATCACACCGGGCTGCTGTCCGAGCTGGTCGCGCTCGCCGCGGGCGCCCAGGCCGCCGACGGCTACCTGCACACAGGCTACGGGCGGCCCGGCCAGCCGGAGCGGTACAGCGACTTCAATTTCGGTCACGAGCTCTACTGCGCCGGTCATCTCCTGCAGGCCGCGGTGGCCGCGCACCGCACCGGCGCCGCTCCCGAGCTGCTGCAGGTCGCCCGCCGCGTCGCCGACCACGTCTGCGAGCGCTTCGCCCAGGAGGGCTTCTGCGGGCACCCCGAGATCGAGCCCGGGCTCGTCGAGCTCTATCGGCTCACCGGCGAGCGCAGGTACCTCGACACGGCCGTCGCGTTCATCGGCCGGCGCGGGCACCGCAGCCTGCCGGAGCACGAGTTCGGATGGCGGTACTTCCAGGACGAGACCCCGATCCGTGCGGCGGAGGCGTTCGGCGGCCACGCCGTGCGCGCCCTGTACCTGGCCTGCGGCGCCGTGGACGTGGCCGTGGAGACCGGCGACGACGAGCTGCTCGCGGCGGTCGTGCGGCAGTTCGACCACACCGTCGCCCGGCGCACCTACATCACCGGCGGGATGGGCTCGCGCCATCTCGACGAGTCCTTCGGCGACGACTTCGTGCTTCCGCCGGACCGGGCCTACTCCGAGACCTGCGCCGGCGTGGCCACCGTCATGCTCGCCCACCGGCTGCTGCTGGCCACCGGCGACACCCGCTACGGCGACATCGTCGATCGGGTGCTGCACAACGTGATCGCCGCCGCGGTGGCCGACGACGGCCGCTCCTTTTTCTACGCCCACACCCTGCACCAGCGCACCCGGCCCGAGACTCCCTCGGCCGAGCATGAGCAGCTGCGCTTCGGCGGTGGCCAGCGTGCGCCGTGGTTCGAGGTGTCCTGTTGCCTGACCAACGTGTCCCGGCTCGTCGCCTCCCTGGGCACCTACTTCGTGACCGCGACCGAGTCCGGCAACGACGCCGGTGTGCAGATTCACCAGTTCGCTCCCATGACCGTCCAGGCCGCGGGCATGCGACTTGAGGTCGACACGGCGTACCCGGACAACGGCACCGTCATCGTCACCGTGGCCGAAGCACCCGCTCAGGAGCGGACGATCACGCTGCGGGTGCCGGACTGGGCAGGTGGCGGGACCCGGGTCGAGCGCCGCGTCTTCGTTCCCGGCGAGCAGATCCGACTGGACCTGTCCGTGCGGCCTCGATGGACGTTCCCGGACCCGCGCGTGGACGCGGTGCGCGGCTGCGCCGCCGTGGAGGCGGGTCCGATCGTGATGTGCGCCGAGTCGATCGACCAGGAGGACGGCGTCGACCTCGATGAGCTGCAGGTCGACACCGGCGTCGCGCCCGAGGAGAGCGCGGTGAAGGGGCGCACCGCCGACCCGGGTAAGGCCAGGTGGCCGTACGGTGACCGGCCCGTGCCGGCCGGGAATGTGCAGCCAGTCCTCGTTCCGCTCGTCCCGTATCACCGCTGGGCCCGCCGCGGCCCATCCACGATGCGCGTCTGGCTTCCCATCATCCCGTCCTGACAAGGAGGTGACGCGATGCCACACCCCCGCCGGAAGTCTCGGCCGGCACTCGCGTTGACTACCGCTCCCGCCGCCGTCATGCCTCCGCCAGCAGCGACCAAGGGCCCCAGACGATCGGCCTCGGCGGGGCCGATCGAGGTCAAGGCGTTCGGCTGAGCATGCACACCGCCCGAAGGCCCCCGGCGATGCGGGACGTCGCTCACCTCGCCGGGGTCTCGCACCAGACCGTCTCGCGGGTGATCAACGACCACCCCAACGTCCGGTCACAGACCCGGGCCAGGGTCCTGGCCGCGATGCGGGCGTTGGACTATCAGCCCAACATCGCGGCCCGGACCCTGGCCACCAACCGGTCCCAGACGGTCGGCCTCGTCACCTTCGACACGACCCTCTTCGGGCCCTCGTTCATGGTCCACGCCATCGAGCGGGCGGCCCGGGAGGCCGGCTACTTCGTCAGCATCGCCAGCGCCCGGGAGCCCGACGTGCCACAGGTCCGCGACGCCGTGCGGCGCCTGCGCGAGCAGGCCGTCGAGGGCATCGTCACGCTCGCGCCGGTCGCGGCGGCCTGGACGGCGCTGCGGCAGGTGCCCCTGGACGTGCCGATCGTCGGCCTCGGCATCACTGCCGAGGCCGGCGACGACTCCGAGGTCCCCATGGTGGCGATCGACAACGCCGCCGGGGCGGCCCTGGCCACCCGGCATCTGCTCGAACTCGGCCATCGCACCGTCCACCATGTCGCGGGACCGGCGAACTGGCCGGAGGCCAGAGAGCGGATGGCCGGCTGGCGGACAGCGCTGGAGGACGCGGGACGCCCGGCCCCGGCGCCCCTCACGAGCGACTGGAGCGCCGCGGCCGGCTACACCGCCGGCCGGACCCTGGCGGAGCGGCCGGAGGTGACCGCGGTCTTCTGCGCCAACGATCAGGTGGCCGTCGGTGTCCTGCGCGCCTTGTACGAGGCCGGCCGCTCGGTGCCGCACGCCGTCAGCGTCGTGGGCTTCGACGACATGCCCGAGGCCCCGTACCTCCTGCCGCCGCTCACCACGGTCCGGCAGGACTTCGCCGAGCTGGGCAGGCGCAGCCTGGACCTGCTCGTCGACCAGATCTCGACGGGCTCGCGGCGGGGCGGGGAGTTCCGCTCCGCGCCGAGCCTGATCGTGCGCAGTTCCACGGCGACACCCCTTGCACTTTGAGAACGCTCACAAACAATGGATCACCTGGGAAAGGAAACGATCGTGAAACGCTGGATGGGCAGCATCGTCGCTGCGACGTTACTGTTGGGCGCCGCCGCGTGCGGTGACGACACCAAGGCCGGCACCCCGGCCGACGCGGACAGTGGCACCACGCTCAAGCTGTGGACACGGGCCGCCACCGAATCGCAGTCCAAGGCCTACGCGGCCGCGTACAACGCCACCCACAAGAACCAGGTCGAGGTCACCGCGTACCCGAACGAGGAGTATCCGGCCAAGCTCGCGTCCGCCGCCGGCGCCAAGGCCTTGCCGGACCTGTTCGCCTCCGACGTGGTGTTCGCGCCGCAGTACGCCTCGCAGGGGCTGTGGCTGGACATCACCGACAAGTTCAACGCCCTGCCGGTCAAGGACAAGGTCGCCCCCGCGCACGTGCGCAACGGCACCTGGAACAAGAAGAACTACGCGGTCCCGCACACCATCGACATGTCGGTCATGCTGTACAACAAGGACCTCTTCGCCAAGGCCGGCCTCGACCCGGAGAAGCCACCGACGACCCTGCAGGAGTTCGCCGATGCCGCCCGCGCCGTGGACAAGCTCGGCGGCGACGTCAACGGCACCTACTTCGGCGGCAACTGCGGTGGCTGCAACGTGTTCACCCTGTGGCCGTCGGTGTGGGCCGCCGGCGGTGACGTGATGAACGCCGAGGGCACCGAGAGCACCGTCAACGGCAAGGCGATGGCCGACGTCTTCGCGCTGTACCGCAAGCTCTACGACGAGGGCGTGGCCGCGCCGGCGTCGAAGGACGAGGCCGGCCCGACGTGGCTCGGCGCGCTGCAGAGCGGCAAGATCGGCATCGCGCCCGGCCCGGCGGCCTGGCTCGGCCTGATCGAGGAGAAGGCGACGTTCAAGCTCGGGATCGCCCCGATCAGCGGCATCGACGGGGGTGAGTCGACGTTCGTCGGCGGCGACGCGATCGGCATCGGTGCCACCAGCAAGCACGCCGCCGAGGCGTGGGACTTCCTGGCCTGGACCCTCGGCGACGAGGCCCAGGTGGAGGTCGTGGCCAAGAACAAGGGCGTGCCGGTGCGCACGGACCTGGCCGCCAACAAGTACTCCTCCGCCGACCCGCGGACCGTCACCATCAACAATCTCATGGCCAAGGGCCGCACGCCGTACGCGAAGAACTTCAACGTCACCTACAACGACCCGCAGAGCCCGTGGGTGACCGCGTTCCGGGGTGCGCTGTTCGGCGACGCCCAGAAGTCCCTCGACGACGGCGCGACCGCGCTCACCGCCTCCCTGAAGAAGTGAAGTAGAGACCGATGACCCTGCTCGTCGACGAGCGGCCGGCGGTCTCCCCGCCGGCCGCCCGGCCCCGCACCCGACGCACCCGCCGGTGGGTGGGCGCCCTGTACGCCGCACCCACCGCCTTCATGGTCGGCATGTTCTTCCTCGTCCCGCTCGGCCTCGTGGCGTACATGTCGCTGCACCACTGGCCGTTGCTCGGCGCGCCAGAGCTCAACGCGCCGGAGAACTACGCCGGCATGGCCGACGACGAGCTGCTCGCCACCGCGGCCTGGTTCACCCTCAAGTACACCGTCGTGGTCACGGTGTTGCTCTTCGGGCTCTCCTTCGGGCTGGCGCTGCTCGTGCAGCACCCGGGCCGGGGTGTCGGGCTGCTGCGCACCGCGTACTTCATCCCGGCCGCGGTCGGCTTCGCCAGCGCCTCCCTGCTGTTCCTGGGCCTGCTCAGCGACGAGATCGGCCCGGTCAACCGGATCCTCGAGTCGCTGGGTCTGCTGCACGGCTACGTGTCATGGACCAGCGGCAGCCCCGGCAGCGCGCTGGGCTCCGCGGTCGGGCTCGTGCTGTGGCGCTTCGCCGGGTTCAACATGCTCATCCTGCTCACCGGCCTGCAAGCGATTCCTGTCGAGGTGTACGAGGCCGCCCGCCTCGACGGCGCCTCCCGCTGGGCGACATTCCGGCGGATCACGGTGCCGCTGATGCGCCCCACCCTCGCCCTCGTCCTCACGCTCATGGTCACCGGCTCCCTCCTCGCCTTCGACCAGTTCTGGATCCTCACCCGCGGCGGGCCCGACAACTCCACCACCTCGCTGGTGATGATCATCTACCGCAAGGCCTTCATCGAGCTCGACCTCGGATCCGCCGCGGCCATCTCCGTCGTGCTCCTCGTCGTCCTGGTTCTGTTCAACGTGGTGCAGCTCGGCATGCTGCGCAGAAAGGGCTGACATGCGACGGCTCACCGGCGCCGCCCTGGCCATCCTGTTCCTGTTCCCGCTCGCCTGGAGCGCGTTCGCCTCGGTGCGCACGCCGAGCGGGTTCGGGCTGGAGAACTACGCACGGCTGTTCAACGCCGACAACGGCATCCACTTCGAGCAGGTGTTCAACTCCGTCGCCGTCAGCGTCCTCACCGTCGGCGGCACCCTGGTCGTGAGCACCCTCGGCGGCTACGCGTTCGGCCGGTTCACCTTTCCCGGCCGCGACGCGCTGTTCCTGCTCACCCTCGCGATCCTCATGGTGCCCTACGCGACCATCCTCATCGCGCTGTACGTCCTGCTGGGCTGGATCGGTCTGCAGGACTCGCTCATCGGCCTGAGTCTCGTGCTCATCATGTTCCAGCTGCCCTTCTCCGTGTTCATGATGCGCAACTCCTTCGAGGCCGTGCCCAAGGAGCTCGAGGAGGCCGCGTTGCTCGACGGCTGCGGCAGCTTCCGGGCGCTGACCCGCATCATGCTGCCCGCGGTGAAGCCGGGCCTCATCACCGTCGGGCTCTTCGCCTTCCTCACCTCGTGGAGCGAGTTCTTCGCCCCGTTGATTCTGCTCAACTCGACCGACAAGTTCACCATGATGCTCACCGTGGTGAACATGCGCACCGCCACGTTCGGCGCCATCGACTACGCCGCGCTGGAGGCCGGCGTGACATTCATGGCGGTGCCCTGTCTGGTGCTGTTCCTCGTTCTGCAGCGCAGCTACGTTCGTGGTTTCATGTCGGGCGCAGTGCGCGGCTGACTCCCGGGGCACTCGACCACCCGCCGTACATCGGCTCGTCCACCAGGCGTCCGTTGCCACCTGTTCGCTGCCGCATGGCCGGATGGTCATCACCGTGCGGCGTGCGGCGATGCGGGCTGACTCGGGGCCGGGCGCCCTGCCGAACCGGGGGAGTTCGGCACTGCGCGGCTGATCGGCCGGCTGCGCCGCGCCGCCATGTCGACGACCCGGATGCCGGCTCGGGAACGCGGCGCAGCCGGTAGGAATTGCGACGGGATCGCCGCTGCGTGCGGGGCTGCCGGGCTTCGCCCGGGCGAGTTCTCCAGCCTTCACCGCCACCATCGTGGAGCAGGGCTGCGTCCGATTGGCCCGACCTTTCCGAATTGCCGGTAAGGAGGGCGTCGACAACTCGTCACATTCATACATTTGCGTTCCTTGTCGGCGATCGCGCTGGTGGGAGCACTTCCAGGCAGGTGGGCGCTTCGAACCGAAAACGTTTCGGTTTGTAAGGACCCAAACGGCGACTGTCTCAGTTGTAACAACCCGTAGAACGGCGGAAATCAACCGTTGACATGGCCGTAACGTGTTGCCACTCTTTCCGAAAAGGTTTTCGAGGGAGGTGTTCATGCTTCGTCGCACGCTCGTCGCCGTCGCCGCGGTCGTGGTCCTCGCAGGGTGCTCCGGGTCGCCGAAGTCCGCACCGCCGCCGCCCGTCGACGGGGCCGACAGCGGCGGCCGGCTCGTCCTGTGGACCCGGTCCCAACTCGAGGTCCAGGCGACCCTGCTCGTTGACGCGTACAACGCGACCCATACCAACCAGGTCGAGCTGGCGCTGGTGAACGGCGCCGATGTGAACGTTCGCATCGACGGCGCCGCGCAGGCCGGGGCCCTGCCCGACCTGCTCGCCGGCGGCCTGGCGGATGTGCCCGGGTGGACCGGGCGCGGGCTCTACCAGGACATCACCGGGCGAGTCGCGCGCCTGTCCTTCGCCGCTCAGCTCGACCAGCCGTCGATCCAGGCCGGGACCAGGGACGGCGCCAAGCACGCGGTGCCGTTCGTGCTCGCGAAGGACGGCGGCGACGGCATCGGCATCTCCCGCGACTCGAAGAAGGCGGACCAGGCGTGGAACTTCATCGCCTGGGTGCTCTCCGACGAGGCCCAGGTGCAAGTGCTCGCCCGCAACGGGGACGAGGTCGCGCGGGCCGACCTGAAGACGAACGAATTCACCCCCACCGAGAAAGGTGCCCGTTCGTGAGAACAGTCCGGCCACGCGTCGCGGCCGCTGCCGCGGTCGCCGGCCTGCTGCTGACCACCCTGACCCCCGTGCCGGCTCATGCCGCACCCAACACCGCCACCCCCTATCCGACGTTCACCGGCGGCGCCAACCCCGTGCCGGACGAGCGCACCGGCTACCACCCCCGCAACCAGCTCCAGGCCATCTTCGACGCCGACGTCACCGCCGGCGCCGGAACGGGTCCGGACAACGACTTCTGGATCGACCGCATGCTCGCCCGCACCGGCAACCAGCCGGGCGGGTCGAACGGCGACGCGAACCAGTACCTCTTCAGCCGCGGCCGCGCCGTGTTCATGAAGACGCACACCCCGAACGTGCTCGGCTTCGGCGGCGAGGTCGCCTACATCGAGTCGATCGCGGGCGGCCAGGGCGCGTACACCATCACCGCCTCCGTCAACGGCGCCGACGTCGCGCTCACCGAGGACGTGAACCAGCGCAAGCAGACCCCGAGCTACTTCCGCACCGTCTTCAACAACACCGCGAGCGGGCTGCGCATCACCGAGACCAAGTACATCACCGACGCCAATGTCGCAGTGACCTCGGTGGACGTCGCCAGCACCAACGGCGCGGCCAAGAGCGTCACGCTCACCGCGAGCTCGGCGTTCGCCAAGACCGTCGCGGGCGACAACGGCGAGCTGACCGGCGCCGTGCGCGCGTTCAACCAGCTCACCACGCTCTTCCCGCGCTTCTCCGGCGACGGCTTCGCGCCCGTTGACGGCACGCTGCGCCAGACCCTGAGCGTGCCGGCGTCCGGCGCGGTGACGACGAAGGTGCAGCTGGGCTTCATCACCAAGGAGCAGCCGGCCGCGGAGACGGAGTACACCCGCTACCGGGGCCTGACCCCGGCCGCGGCCTACAAGGAGCACGTCACCGCCTACAACCGATGGTGGGCCGACAACGTGCCCTACCTGGACACGCCCGAGAACAACATCGACAAGACGCTGTTCTACCGCTGGTGGCTCATGCGGTACAACTTCCTCGACGCCGACCTGCCGGGCAACGACTACCAGTTCCCGACGTCGATGGAGGGCGTGCTCGGCTACAACAACGCGATCGTGCTGACCGCCGGCATGTTCGTCGACGACCTCAAGTACTTCCGTGACCCCGTCTACTCCTACGGCCCGTGGGTGTCGGCCGGCGAGGTGTCGAAGAGCTCGAAGTACGTCGACAACCCCGGAGACCCGGCCAACTGGTCCAACTCCTACACCGAGTACATCTCCGAGGCCGCCTGGCGTTCGTACCAGCTGCACGGGGGGCCGAAGGCGATCGCCCGCAACCTCGCCGGGTACGCCGAGAACGACGTGAAGGGGCTGCAGCAGGCGTACGACTTCGACGGCAACGGCCTCATCGAGTACAACTGGGGCGCCATGACCGGCAACGACGCCGACGCGGTGTCGTTCGACTGGAAGTCCGGCTACATGGACCGCGCCGAGAACGCGTACCTGTACTCCAATGCCAAGGCCGCCGCGGCCGCGTACCGCACCGCCGGTGACACGGCCAAGGCCGACGAGATGGAGGCGTTCGCCGCACGGATCAAGGCGGCCGTGCTGCAGTACCTGTGGGAGCCCGCCCGCAGCACCCCGGACCAGATGGGGCTCTACGGCAACCTGCTCAAGCACCGCCTGGTCTCCGGCAACCAGCTCGTGCCGTGGAAGGAGATCAACAACTACTACCCGTTCTCGGTCGGGCTGATGCCGAAGCCGGGCGACGCCGACTACACCCAGCCCTACGTCGAGGCGCTGCGGCTGTTCGCGGACAGCTCCCAGTACCCGATCTTCCCGTTCACCACCGCGAACCAGGCCGACAAGGCCGCGGCCGCGGCGGCGGGCTACCCGGGCAGCAACAACTTCTCCATCATCAACTCCACGGTGACGTTCCGGATGCTGTCGTCGGTGCTGCGCAACTACCCGACGAGCTACATCGACGCCGAGTGGTACAAGAAGCTGCTGTACTGGAACGCCTGGGCGCAGTACCAGAACAACGGCGACAACCGGTACCCGGACCAGAACGAGTTCTGGGCCGACGGCTCCGCGACGGCCGGGACGATCGGCTACCGCTCCTGGATCCACCACACGATCCTGGGCGCCACCAACTTCACCGTCATCGAGGACGCGATGGGCCTGCGCCCGCGCGCCGACGCGAAGGTGGAGCTCGACCCGATCGACATCGGCTGGGACCACTTCACCGCCAACAACATCCGCTACCGCGACCGCGACCTCAGCATCGTCTGGGACGCGCCCGGCGGCACGCGGTACTACGGCACCGGCGTCCCGGAGGGCTACTCCGTCTACCTCGACGGGCAGCTCGCGTTCACCGCGGACAAGCTCGGCAAGCTGGTCTACGACCCGGCCACCGGCACGGTCGAGGCCGCACCCGGCGTGCAGGTGCTGACCCACACCGCGATCGCGGTGAAGGCGCCGCAGGACGTCACCTACGCCGCCGGCGACCGCGTCGTCGACGTGATGGCCAAGGCGGGCGCCGACATCGCCCCGGCCAGCACCGGCTCGGAGAACTTCGCCCAGGGCCGCCCGGCCACCGCGACGTTCTCGGCGGCGGGGCGCGCCCCGGCCGGCGCCGTCAACGGCACGACGATCAACGAGCCCTTCTGGGGCACCGCCGGATCGCCCAACACCAGCGACTCGATCGACATCGATCTGCAGGGCGAGCGGTCGATCGACGACGTGCGGGTGTACTTCTACAACACCACCACGACCGCGACGGTCGCCGGCTACGCGCCGCCGGCCCAGTTCACGGTCTCCTACGACGACGGCTCCGGCTGGAAGCTGGTCCCGAGCGAGTTCCGGGCGCCCGCGTACCCGCGCGGCAACCTCAACCAGGTCCGGTTCCCCGCGGTCAAGGCGAAGAAGCTGCGCATCACCGTGCAGCACGCGCCGGGCGCGAAGACCGGCGTCAAGGAGGTCCAGGCGTTCGGCACCGGCGCGGCCGCCCCAGCGGCGGTGAACAACCCGCCGCTGGCCGACGCGTGGCTCGACTCGTCCTACAGCCAGGCCGGCTCGGCCCGCATCATCGGCCTCGCCCAGGACGACGGTGACCCGGGCGCGGCGCTCAGCTCGGCATGGACGGTCGTCGACGCGCCCGACGGCGGTTCGGCCGCCTTCGACCCGGCCAACGCGCCGAGCACGGTGGCCCGGTTCACCAAGTCCGGCCGGTACACCCTGCGCCTGAGCGTCTCCAACGGCCAGGCGACCTCGACCAAGGACCTCGTGGTCAACGCGACCGCGCTGGCCGAGGGCGAGATCAACGTGGCGAGCACGGCGACGGCGTCGGCGAGCTTCACGGCCGGCTGGAACAACGTCAACGCCGTCAACGACGGCAAGCCCGCGCTGTTCAGCGGCGGCGTGCAGACCGACCTGTGGGGCACGTGGACCGGCAGCGAGCCGGCCACCCGCTGGCTGCAGTACGACTTCCCGTCGGCGGTGCGCGTGGACCACGCCTCGATCGACTTCTGGTCGGACAGCACCACGGGCGGCAGCGGCGTCGCGGTGCCCAAGTCGTGGAAGCTGCAGTGGTGGAACGGCACGGCCTGGCAGGACGTGACCAACGCGGCCGGCTTCGACCCGGCGGTGCGCGGGCGCACCAACCAGGTGACGTTCGACGCGGTCACCACCACCCGGCTGCGGGCCACGCTCAACGCGCTGCCCAACGCCGCCGGCACCGCGTACTCGGCGGTCGGCGTCTCCGAGTGGCGGGTCTTCGCCGCCGCCGCGAGCTCCGTCAAGGGCGTGGACGCGCGGACCCAGGTCGGCGTCGTGCCCACCCTGCCGTCCACTGTGGACGTCACCTACGCCGACGGCACCACGCTGCCGGTCGCGGTGGCCTGGGGCGCGATCGACCCGGCGAAGGTGGCCGCGGTCGGCGACTTCACGGTCTCCGGCTTCGTCACCGGCACCACGCTCACCGCCACCGCCCACGTGTGGGTGCGCGGCCCAGACCCGGTGCAGATCAACACGATCGACCCGGTGGCGGTCGCCACGAAGGTCGGCGTCGCGCCGAAGCTGCCCACCGGGGTGACCGTCGGGTACAACGACGGGTCCCGGCAGAGCGGCATCGCGGTCACCTGGGCGGCGATCGACCCGGCCAAGTACGCGTCGGCGAGCACCTTCGAGGTGAGCGGCCAGGTGGCCGGCACCGACAAGACGGCCACCGCGACGGTCACCGTCGGCGACGGCGGCCCGAGCGACACCGCCCCGCCGGTCGCGGTCCTTGCCGCCGACCCGGCGCCGGCCAGCGGCTGGACGACGTCGAACGTCACCGTCACCGCGACGGCGACCGACAACGCCGACCCGGCGCCGAAGCTCGAGATCGCGGTCGGGACGGGGGCCTTCCAGGCGTACACCGGACCGGTCACCATCTCCGCGGAGGGCTCGACGCCGGTGAAGGCCCGGGCCACCGACAAGGCGGGCAACGTCTCGCCGGTGACCGAGCGCACCATCGGCATCGACCGCACCGCGCCGACGGCCACGGCGGCACTCGACGCCGCCAGCCGCTCGGTGACCATCACCGGCACCGACGCGCTGTCGGGCATCGGGGCGGTGCAGTATCGCCTCACCGTCGGCGGCGTGGTCACCCAGGACTGGACGACGGCCAACGGCGCGGTGCCGATCGGCTCGGCGGCGACGATCGTCGACTACCGGGCCGTGGACAAGGCCGGCAACACCTCCGCCACCGGCTCGCTGCCGGTCGCGGCGGGTCAGGCGCCGGTGAACGTGGCCCGCACGGCCACCGCCTCCGCGTCCTACACCCCGGCCTGGGTCACCGCGGACAACCTCAACGACGGCGTCCAGCCGACCGGGCCGGTCGGGCCGAACACCGACGTGTGGAACACCTGGCCGCAGGTGGGCGAGCAGTGGATCCAGCTGGACTGGGCCTCGCCGGTCACCGTCGACCGTAGCCGGATCTGGTTCACCCAGGACGTCGACGACTCCGGAGCCGGGGTCGCGCCGCCGAAGACCTGGAAGCTGCAGTACTGGACCAGCGCCGGCACCTGGGCCGACGTCGAGCAGCCCGGCGCCTACGGCACCTCCGCCACCGAGTGGAACACCGTGACGTTCAAGGCGGTCACGACCACGAAGCTGCGGGCGCTGCTCACCGCGAGCGGGACCGAGGAGGGCAAGGGCGCACCCGGCGTGCAGGAGTGGGAGGTGTACGACGTGCCGGGCAACCCGGCGCCGAAGTTCCACGTCGAGGTCCAGGCCAAGACGCAGTGCATCGCCGGCACCGCGTACGTGTCGGTCAACGTCCGCAACGCCGACGACCAGACGCTCACCATCGAGCTGGTCACGCCGTACGGGTCGCGGACGGTGACCGGGGTCGCCCCGGGCAAGACCGCGTACCAGTCCTTCACCACCCGCTCCGCCGCCGTGGCGGCCGGGACGGCCACGGTGAAGGTCACCGGCACCGGCGGAAGCATGGAGATCACTGCCCCCTACACCGCTTCCAGCTGCTAGGAAGGCAAACCTTGAGACCGCTCCGCATGATCGCGGTCGCCGGTCTGGTGCTGGCCGGGCTGCTCGTCAGCCCGGCCGGTCCGGCCCACGCCGCGGATTCGTACACCTTCACCCACCAGGGCAACCCGATCCTCGCCGACGGCAGCTACTACTCGGCCGACCCGGCCCCGCTCGTCGCCGGCGACCAGCTGTACATCTACACCGGCCACGACCAGGCCGGCCCCACCACCAACGACTTCCAGATGAACGAGTGGGGCACGCTGCGCACCGGCGACGTCCAGAGTGGACAGTGGACCCACTTCCCGTCGCTGGCCCGCCCCGAGACCCTGTTCAGCTGGGCCACGGCCGGTCGCGCCTACGCGGGCCAGGTGGTCCAGGGCCCTGACGGGCGCTACTACTGGTACCTGCCGGTCAGCGAGCGCAACAGCACCGCCGCCGACAAGTTCGCCATCGGCCTAGCCGTGTCAGACAGCCCGACCGGGCCGTGGACCGACCACATCGGCGGCCCGCTGATCTCGCAGCGGGTGCCGGCGGCCAACGACATCCAGAACATCGACCCGACCGTCCTCGTCGAGAACGGCCACGTCTACGTCTACTGGGGCACCTTCGGTCAGCTGCGGGTGCTCGAGTACCAGCCGGACATGAAGACGCCGGTCGGCACCCAGAAGTCCGTCACGGGCCTCACCGGGTTCTTCGAGGCGCCGTGGCTGTTCGCCCGCAACGGCACGTACTACCTGGCGTACGCGGGCAACAACGCCGGCCCGACCTCGTCGTGCACCCCGGCGAACTACCACGCCTGCATCGCCTACGCGACGTCGTCCTCGCCGACCGGCCCGTGGACCTACCGCGGCACCGTGCTCACGCCGGTGTCGTCGACCACCAGCCACCCGGGCATCATCCAGTTCAACGGGCAGTGGTACATCACGTACCACACGGCCGACGCGGTCGGCGGCGGGCACTTCCGCCGCTCGGTCGCGATCGACAAGGTGGAGTGGGACGACACCCAGTCGCCGCCGCGGATGAAGATGGTCGTGCAGACGCCGGTGAAGCAGCGCGACCGCACCCCGCGGGCGAACGTCGCCCAGGAGGCGAAGGTCACCGTCTCCAACGACCCCGTGCCGACGCAGTACTGGGTGAAGTCGCTCAACGACGAGATCGTGCGCGCCAACCCGCTCCCGCCGGACATGTGGGGCACGTGGACCGGGAACAACCCGGCGCAGCAGTGGGTCCAGTACACCTGGGACCAGCCGATGCGGGTCAGCGGCTCGCAGATCGACTTCTGGAACGACCAGCCGCAGGGCAGCGGCGTCGGCGTCGCCGCGCCGGCCAAGTGGAAGATCCAGTACTGGAACCTCGGCACGGGGCAGTGGGCCGACGTGCCCAACCCGAGCGGGTACCCGACGGCGACCGCCGGCTTCCAGAACACCACCTTCGATCCGGTCACCACCACGCAGGTGCGGGCCACGTTCGACGCCTCGACCAACGGCAGCACCTATTCGGCCGTCGCCGTCGAGGAGTGGAAGGTCCTCGCCGCGCAGCCGGCGTCCGTCACCGCCCCGGCGATCACCGTGGAGGTCGGCGAGACCGATCTGCCCGGCACGGTGCCGGTCACGTTCGGCGCCGAGACGCTGCAGGTGCCGGTCTACTGGGACCCGGTCACCGCGGCCGACGTCGCCGAGCCGCACCAGTTCACCGTCAAGGGATCCGTGCTCGGCTACGCGGCCGGCCAGGTCTCGGCCCCGGTGACCGTGGTCTCGCCCGGCGACACCGCCGGCGACGTGACCGCGCCGACCCTGACGCTCACCCCGAGCGGCAGCGCGGGCACCGGTGGCTGGTTCCGCTCCACGGTCAAGGTCCGGGTCGCGGCGGTCGACGACCGCGGCGGGCGGATGACGATCGAGTCCAAGGTGGACGGTGGTGCGGCGGCCAGTGCGTCGCCGGTGCGGTACACCGACGTCACCGTCTCCGGCGACGGGCAGCACACCGTGAGCGCCACGGCGACGGACCGGGCCGGCAACACCTCGGCCGCGGCCACGCTGCCGGTGCGCATCGACGCGACGGCGCCCGTCAGCACGGGCACGGTCGACGCCGCCGCGAGAAGGGTCAGCGTCACGGCGAGCGACGCCACCTCGGGCGTGGCCCGTATCGAGTACGCAGTCGACACCGGGGCGTGGGCCACGTACACCGGGGCGATCGCGGCGCCGGACTCGAACAAGCACACGGTGTCGTTCCGGGCGCTGGACAACGCCGGCAACCTCGAGACGGCGAGGACGGCCACGATCGCCGCCGACCTGTCCGGTCCGATGTCGGGCAACGTCGGGCCGATCGCGACCCCGACGGCGTCGTACACCGCCTCCTGGAACAGCGTCACCGCGCTCAACGACAACGCCGACCCCGCCAACCCGGCCCAGGCCCAGATCTGGGGCACGTGGTCCGGCACCCGGCCGGCGACGCAGTGGGTGCAGTACGACTGGGCGCGGCCGATCCGGCTCACCGGCGCCGAGCTCAAGTTCTGGAAGGACTCCAACCGTGGCACCGGCGACGGCGTCGCCGAACCCGACGGGTGGAAGCTGCAGTACTGGGACGGCGCCGCCTGGCTCGACGTCGCCGCCGCCGGTCCCTACGGCACGTCCACGACGGCGTTCAACACCGTGTCGTTCACCCCGGTGACGACCAGCCGGCTGCGGGCGACCGTCAACGCCAACGGCAACGGCACCACCTACTCGGCGGTCGCCGTCACCGAGTGGCGGGTCTTCGCCGACGACCCCGGCACCGTCCCGGCCACCGTGCCCGTCACGGTGACCGTCCAGCCGCGCTGCATCGCCGGCAAGGCGTACCTCGCCGTGCAGGCCCGCAACGACCACGACTCGGCGGTCGACATCGCCGTCGAGACCGCCTACGGCGACCGGGCCTTCGCCGCCGTCGCCCCCGGCGCCAACGCCTACCAGTCCTTCGCGGTCCGTGCCGGGTCGATCCCGGCCGGCACCGTCACCGTCCGTGCCACCGGCACCGTCGGCGGCAAGAACGTCACCACCCCCATCACCGCCGACTACGGCACCCTCACCTGTTAGGAGCAGCATGAACACACGCGCTCGACTTCACCTGGCCACCGCCACGGCCGTGCTGGCGGGTAGCACCGCCTTCGCGGGCGTCGCGGCCGCCGACCCCGGGGACTCCAGCGATGTCAACGTGACCGTCGACATCCCCGCGATCCACCAGCCCGGCGTCCTGGCCCTGAGCGTCGCCGCCAACGCGGTGAACCTGACGGAGAACGGCTCGACCGCCCTGGTGCGCCAGTTCACCGGCACCCTGCCGACGGTCACCGTCACCGACACCCGCACCGCGGAGGAGGTCCCGCCCGGGGCCGCGTGGGCTGTGCTCGGCACGTCCAGCAACTTCACCGGCACCGCGGGGCAGCCCGCCATCACCGCCGACCACCTCGGCTGGAAGCCGCGCCTGATCGACGGCGGCGAGACCGGCCAGGTGAGCGAGGGTGAGGAGGTCGTGACGGTGCTCGACGACCCGACGCAGCCGGGCAACAACGTCGGCCTCAAGGACCAGGAGCTGCTGGTCTCCACGTACGACTCGGCGGCGGTGGCCGGCGGCTCGTACGACGTGAACGCCGACCTGTTCCTGCGCACCCCCGCCGACGTCGCGGCCGGCTCCTACCACGCCACCCTGACGATCTCGCTGTTCGAGTAATGATCCTGTCCCGCTCGGCCCGGACCGCGGTGATGGTGCTCACCGCGGTCCTGGCCGCCCCCCTCGCCCCCACCCCAGCCGTCGCGGACCCGAGCCCGAGCCCCGCCGGCAAGCTCACCTGGACCGTCCAGCCCGCCACCGAGAGCGGGCCGGACGGCCGCCGCTGGGTCGAGCGCACCCTCGACCCGGGTCAGGTCGTCACCGAGCACATGGCCGTGCGCAACCTCGGCAAGATCCCGGCGGTCTTCGTCCTGTCGGCCGCCGACGGTTACCTCACCGACAAGGGCCGCTTCAACATGCTGCCCGCCGACCAGCCCTCCAAGGACGGTGGCACCTGGATCGCGGTGCAGCCGCAGATCACCGTCGGCGCGAACGAGACCAAGGTCGTGCCGTTCACCATCACCGTCCCGCGCGACGCCGCCCCGGGCGACCACCCGGCCGGCATCGCCGCCTCGGTGCTCAGCAGCAACGGCACCGTCCAGGTCGAGAGCCGGGTCGGGTTCCGGGTGATGCTGCGCGCCAGCGGCAGCGTGCAGGCCGCCCTGGCCGCGCGGGGCCTCACCGCCCGCTATGAGCGCTCGTGGAACCCGCTTCGCCCCGGCGCGGTCCATGTCACCTACACGCTGGTCAACACCGGCAACGTGCGGGTCGACGCCCGCGCCGGCGCCTCCGTCGCCGAGCTGTTCGGCGCGCACCGCCGCGACGCAGGCGTGGAGACGGGGGAGCTGTTGCCCGGCGGCGGCCGCGAGGCCGACACCCGCATCGGCGGCGTGTGGGGCCTGGTCCGCGTGCGAACCACGGTGGTGCTCACCCCGTCGGTGCTCGGCGATGCCGGGGCGGGCACGCGGGCGAGCCCGGCGACGGCGGAGGTGACGGCCTGGATCGTGCCCTGGCCGCAGCTCTTCGTGCTGGTGGTGCTCGTGGCGCTCTTCTTCGTCCAGCGCACCCTCCGGCGCACCCGGCGCCGTCGCCTGACCCGCCTGCTGGACGAGGCGCGGCGGGAAGGACGGGCCTCGGCACTCGCGGTGAAGTGAGTATTGTTAGCGCTAACAATTGAGGAGGTCGCACCTCAAACGGGTTATTGACCCAATCCGAAGTGAGCGCTAACAATGGGATGCAGTACACCCCTCGGGAAGGAATGACCTTCAGTGGCCAATCGACGTCAGATTCTGCAGGCCTCCGCGCTCGGCGCCGCGACCATCGCCGGCGCGGGCCTGCTCGACCCTGCCTCCGCCGCCGCGGCCGTCACCACGGCGGCCGCCGCCCCGCCCCAGCCCGGCCCGGGCGGGACCGCGCCCGTCCGCCCCTTCCAGCTGCGCGACGTGCGGCTCGGCAGCGGCGTGCTGCAGGAGAAGCGGGACCGGACCAAGGCGTTCCTGCGCGCCTACGACGAGCGCCGCTTCCTGGTGCTGTTCAACAACCAGGCCGGCCGGTCGAACCCGTCCGGGGTCAACGTCCCGGGCGGCTGGGAGGACGGTGGGCTGCTCAGCGGCCACTGGGCCGGGCACCACATGACCGCCCTCGCACAGGCGTACGCCGACCAGGGCGAGGCGGTCTACAAGTCCAAGCTCGACTGGATGGTGGGGGAGCTGGCCGCGTGCCAGGCCGCCATCACGGCCCGGATGAGCACCGGCGGCACCGGCGGCGGGGAGCAGCCCGCCCCGCAGATCGGCCGCGTGCCGGGCCGCTTCGGCAACGCGCTGAAGCTCAACGGCACCAGCAAGGCGCAGTACTGCACGCTGCCCCAGGAGGCCATCAACCAGCTCACCGACTTCACCATCGCGACCTGGATCAACCTCGCGTCCACGACCAGTTGGACCCGGCTGTTCGACTTCGGCCAGTCCACGACCGTCAACATGTTCCTGACCCCGCGGGCCGGCGTGACCGGCAACGTGCCGCGCTTCGCCATCACCGTCGGCGGGTCCGGTCAGGAGCAGCAGATCAACGGCAGCTCGGCGTTGCCCACCAACCAGTGGGTGCACATCGCGGTCACGCTGTCCGGCAAGACGGGGACGCTGTACGTCAACGCCCAGCCGGCCGGCACCAACGCCAACATGACGCTGAACCCGTCCAACCTCGGCAACCCCGGCAACCGGTGGATCGGGCGGTCGCAGTACGGCGACCCGTTCCTGGACGCGGCGATCGACGAGTTCCACATCTTCGACCGGGCGCTGAGCCAGACCGAGCTGCTGTCGATGCTGGACTCCCCGGCCGGGAGCACCGGGGGCGGCAACATCGCGTGGTACAAGTTCGACGAGGCCGACGGCACCGCGCTCAAGGACTCCTCGCCCAACGGCCGCGACGCGGGCATCGTGGCCGCCTCCACGGCCGGGCCGGCCGACTGGATCCCCACGTTCCCGGGCTACCTCGGCGCCATCCCGGAGGACGCCGTGCTGCGCCTCGGCCCGCCGCGCTGGGCGGTCTACGGCGGCAACGCCCAGACCAACACCTGGGCGCCGTGGTACACGCAGCACAAGATCATGCGCGGGCTGCTCGACGCGTACTACAACACCGACAACGCCCAGGCCCTCGAGGTCGCCACGAAGATGGCGGACTGGGCCCACCTGGCGCTCACCATCGGCGACAAGAACCACCCCGACTACAAGGGCCCGCTGACCCGCGACGACCTCAACTACATGTGGGACCTCTACATCGGCGGCGAGTTCGGCGGCGCGAACGAGATCTTCCCGGAGATCTACGCGCTCACCGGCGAGGCGAAGCACCTGGAGACCGCCAAGGCCTTCGACAACCGCGAGTCGCTCTTCGGTGCCTGCGTGGAGAACCGCGACATCCTCGTGGTCACCCCGCAGAACCGGCCCGGCCGGCGCCGTGGCGAGCGGCTGCACGCCAACACCCACGTGCCGCAGTTCATCGGATACCTGCGCGTCTTCGAGCACGGCGGCGGACAGGAGTACTTCGCCGCCGCGAAGAACTTCTACGGCATGATGGTGCCGCACCGCATGTTCGCCCACGGCGGCACGGGCGGCAACTACCCCGGCTCCAACAACAACCTCGAGCTGTTCCAGAACCGCGACAACATCGCCAACTCGGTGCCGACCAGCGGCGCGGAGACCTGCACCACGTACAACGTCATGAAGCTGGCCCGCAACCTCTTCCTGCACGAGCACGACCCGGCGTACATGGACTACTACGAGCGCGGCCTGCTCAACATGATCCCTGGGTCGCGGGCCGACACCGCCTCCACCGGCGACCCCCAGGTGACGTACTTCCAGCCGCTGGCGCCGGGGACCGTGCGCAGCTACGGCAACACCGGCACCTGCTGCGGCGGCACCGGGCTGGAGAACCACACGAAGTACCAGGAGACCATCTACCTCAAGTCCGACGACGACACCACGCTGTGGGTCAACCTCTACCTGCCGTCAACGCTGACCTGGGCCGAGAAGGGCTTCACCGTCACGCAGGCGACGACGTACCCGCGCGCGGACCAGACGAAGCTCACGATCGACGGCACCGGCCCGCTCGATCTGAAGCTGCGCGTGCCCGGGTGGTGCCGGCGCGGCTTCGCCGTCACGGTCAACGGCGTCGCACAGAACCTGAACGCGCAGCCGGGCTCGTACGTGACGCTCAGCCGCAGCTGGAGCCGCGGCGACGTCGTCGAGATCAAGATTCCGTTCAGCATCCACATCGAGCGGGCCATCGACCGCCCTGACACCCAGGCGATCTTCTGGGGTCCGGTGCTGCTGCAGATCATGGGCAACCCGGGCAGCGGTGCCTGGCGGGAGCTGTCGCTGTACCGCTTCCTGAAGCGCGACGGCGACTACTCGCGCGCGGCGGTCACGGCCGGGGCGGTCACGGCCGCCGGCGACCAGACGTTCACCGCGGGCGGGTTCACGCTGCGGCCGTACTACATCAGTGACACCCAGGCCGCCTCGTCGTACTTCCGCCGGGTCGAGCCGACCGTCGTCTTCGGCTCGATCGACTCCGGGGTGCCCAACCGCAAACGCAACGACGGGCTGCCGAACTACGACGTCCCCGTCACCGGCGTCACGTCCCCGGGCACGGACGGCCCGACGTTCCTGGACCTGCTGTGGGACCGGGCGCCGTTCGCGACCCACGGCCAGTTCATGGCGGCGGTCAACGACCTCGCGGCCCAGCTGTACACGGGGGCCGAGAAGGACGCGGTGGTGGCCGCGGCGGTCGCGGCCGAGCACGAGCTCGCGACCGGGCCGTCGCTCAGCGTCGCCGTCGAGGCCCGCACGCAGACGATCGGCGCGACCAGGTACGTCTCGGTCAGTGCGCGCAACGACGACAGCGTGTCGCTCACCATCGAGCTGATCACGGCGTACGGTTCGCGGACGGTCGCCGGGGTGGCGCCCGGCAAGTCGGCGTACCAGTCGTTCAACTCGCGGGCCGCGTCGATCCCGGCCGGCACCGTGACCGTCAAGGCCACCGGCATCATCGATGGGCAGGCGGTGACGGCGGAGTTCTCCGCCTCGTACAGCTGATGCGATCTTCCGCACCCCGGGGCCGCAGTCGCAGGCGCCCCGGGGTGCGGACCTGCCGGTCCAGGTCAAGGGCAACCAGTCCGCCCCGCCCCGCACCTGGACTCAGCGCGGTCAGGCCGACCTGCGCACCACGAGCGAGTAGTCCGTGAGCACCTCGGTCGGCGGTGTGCCACGGCCGGCGACGCGTGCTGCGAGCATGTCGACGGCCTGCTTGGCGACCTGCGCGGTGCCCGGCTCGATCGTGGTGAGCGGCGGCGTGGTGAACTCCGCCATCGCCACGTTGTCGAATCCGATGACGGCCACGTCGTCGGGCACGCGTACGCCGCGGGCCGCGAGCGTGTGGAGCGCGCCGAACGCCATCGTGTCGTTGAAGCAGAAGACCGCATCTGGCGGCTGGGGCAGGCCGAGGAGGCGCGCCATCCCGGCGGCACCGTCGCGCAGGTGCCACTCCTCGGCGGTGACGACGTGCTCGGCGGGCAGCGAAAGGCCGTTCTTGGCGAGCGTGTCGCGAAACGCATCGAGGCGCAGCGACGCGGCCGACGTGGTGGCGACCCGCGGGTTCGCGCCGATCGCGGCGATGCGGCGGTGGCCGCGGTCGATGAGGTACTGCGTGGCGAGCCGGGCCGCCTCGGTGTTGGCCATGGTGACGTGGTCGACGGGTCCGCGGAAGATCCGCTCGCCGAGGATGACGAGCCGGTCGTTGCCCGTGAGGTACCGCTCGTCGCCGGGCCCGAGCGCGTGGGGCTGGAAGATCAGGCCGTCGGAGTGCTGGCGGCGTGCGCCGGAGAGGATCGCGATCTCGATGTCGCGGCGTGCACCGGTCTGCTGGATGACGACGGTCCAGTCGTGCCGCTCGGCCTCGGTCATGATGCGCCCGGCGAGGTCGGTGAAGTAGTCGATCGTCAGGTCAGGGATGGCGAGCGTGATCGTGCCGGTTCGCCCGGTGCGCAAGCTGCGCGCTGACGTGTTCAGGCGGTAGCCGAGTTCGTCGACGGCGCGCAGCACGCGGTCACGCGTCTCGGGCCGCACCGACGTGTGCCCGGAGAGCACGTTGGACACGGTCCGGGCCGTGACACCGGCGCGGGCGCCGACGTCGGCCATCGTGACGCTCTCGTCCTTGCGTGCCATCTGCTCACCCACTTCCGGTTGCGCAGCCGATGCGGACGGTGGCCCACGATACAGGCGGCAGCCGAAGGGCGAGCGTCCCGTCGTCGAGCCGCGTGTCCAGCGGTCGCGGCACGACGGCGTCGGGGTCGTCGGCCGTGTTCGTCGCCGTGGGGTCCGGCGCCCACAACAGCTCGGCGTGCTCGACGACGCGCGGGGCCAGCTCGCACAGGTCGAGCGCGATGTCGGTGACCGTGCTCGTCGAACGGTTGGCCAGATGGACGAGCGCGTGGTCGCCGCCTGGGGAGACGGTCACGACGCAGGTCGCGTCGGCGCCGCCCGTCGCGTCCGCGGCGGTGTCCAGCAGGGTGTCCGGCAGGGTGTCCAGCACGGTGTGGCCCGCGCTGCGGGCGACGGCGGCGAACGGGTGGAAGGTGGTCTGCCGCCAGGCTGGCCGGCCGGGCTCGGCGCGGATCGGGCCGATCACGTTGACGAGCTGTGCCATCGCGGCGACGGCGACGACGTCGGCGTGGCGCAGGATGCTCTGCAGCAACGTGCCGACCACGACCGCGTCGGCGAGCGTGTACGTCTCCTCGAGGATGCGCGGCGCCTCCTCGAACACGCGGTGTGGCTCGATCTCGTCGTACGACGTGTAGTTCCACACGTTCCACTCGTCGAGGCTGATGCGGATGTCGCGCTCGCTGCGCGTCGCGGCCCGCACGTGCGCGATGGTCGCGGCGACGTCGTCGAGGAACCGGTCCAGCACGTCCGACGAGCGCAGGAACCGTGCGCGGTCGCCCTCGTCGTAGAAGTAGATGTGGCACGACAGGTGATCGACGAGGTCGATCGTGCGGGTCAACACTTCCCGCTCCCACGCGCCGAACGTGGGCATCCGCTCGTGCGAGCTGCCGACCACGACGAGTTCGAGCGCGGGGTCGAACCGGCGCATCGCGGCGGCGGTGACGGCCGCGTGCTCAGCGTAGGCGGCTGCGGAGCGGTGGCCGAGCTGCCACCGGCCGTCGGCCTCGTTGCCGAGGCACCACAGGCGCACGTCGTGCGGCTCGGGTGAGCCGTTCGTGACGCGCGCGTCGGAGAGCGTCGTGCCGCCCGGGTAGTTGGCGTATTCGAGCAGGTCGAGCGCCGAGCGTGTGTCGCCGAGGCCGAGGTTGAGCGCGAGCATCGGCTCGACGCCGGCGTGCCGGCACCATGCCACGAACTCGTCGGTGCCGAAGATGTTCGGCTCGATGGTCTTCCAGGCGAGGTCGAGGCGGCGTGGGCGGGCGTCTCGCGGGCCGATGCCGTCGCGCCAGTCGTAGCCGGAGACGAAGTTCCCGCCGGGATAGCGCACCACGGTGACGCCGAGCTCGCGGACGAGCTCGAGCACGTCGCCGCGGAAGCCTTCAGGCGTCGCGGACGGGTCGTCGGGGGCGAACAGCCCGCCGTAGACACCGCGGCCCAGGTGCTCGACGAACGAGCCGAACAGGCGCGGGTTCGCAGTGCCGATCCGGCGGGCCAGCCGGAGCCTCACGGGCACGGCGGGGGTGTGGTCATCCACGTCGACGATCTACCTCTCTCGGTTGTTCATCGATGAAATTAGGCGACAGAAGTTGCAGCGTCAACGTGACCGCTGACCAAGCGGCATTTTGCCGTGGACGCTTGACGAAAAGCTTTTCGGCGTGCAAAGTCACTGCCCTAACAGGGCCGATTCATCGATGAAACAAACCTGGGGTTCGGCGGCATCGCCGCACGGTCCATGGCGACAGGAGGAAGACAGCTCATGAGAAACGCACGCCTCGCCCGCGCGCTCGTCGCGCTGGTCGGGGCCGCAACGCTCGGCCTGGCGGCCTGCTCGTCCGGCAGTCCGAGCAGTGAGGGCTCGACCACGCTGACGGTCTGGCACTACTACAACACCGACGGACAGGTGCAGGGCCTGCAGCGGCTTGCGACCGCGTTCGAGGCCAAACACCCCGGCGTGCACGTCCAGTTCCAGTACGTGCCGGTCGAGCAGATGACGACGAAGGCGGTCACCGCCGCGGGCGCCAAGACGGGCCCCGACGTGCTGGTCTTCGGTGCCTCGGGCACCTACCCGCTGGCACAGGCCGGCGCGATCAAGCCGATGGACGACTGGTGGTCCACCTACTCCGACGCCAAGCAGTTCCCCGACGGCGTGCTGCAGAAGGTCGACGGGAAGCTGTACGGCGTCCAGGGCTACGTCAACCTGCTCGGCCTCTGGTACAACAAGGACCTGCTCGACCAGCTCGGCGCCCAGGTCCCCACCACGATTCCCGAGCTCGAGGGCGTGATGGCGAAGGCCGTCAAGGCCGGCAAGCAGGGAATAACGCTCACCGGCAAGCCGGGCCTCGAGAGCCAGTGGCAGGGCTTCCCCTGGTTCACGTCGAACGGGTTCACCTACGGCAACGCTCAAGCCGCGCCCATGGCGCAGACATACACGATGCTCCAGGACTGGACCGCCAAGGGATACCTGTCCAAAGAGGCGGCGGCGTGGGACCAGGTGGTCCCGTTCCAGCAGTTCGCCGGCGGCTCGTCGGTGTTCGCGGTCAACGGCAACTGGCAGATCGCCGCCGCGGCCCAGGCCAAGTTCAAGTACGGCGTCGCACCTCTGCCGATCACCTCGCAGGGCGGCGTCCTGCTGGGCGGCGAGGTGCAGAACGTCGGGGCGTTCTCGAAGCACCCCGACCTGGCGAAGCAGTTCCTCGAGGACGCGTTCTTCTCGGTCGACGGCGAGCTCACGCTGCTCGACGCGTTCGGCTCGATCCCGGCGCGAGCGGACGCCGCGGCGTCCGCGAAGATCAGCAGTGACCCAGTCCTCAGCGTGTTCGGCAAGATCGTGCAGCAGCAGGGGCGCCCGTCGCCGAGCCCACAGGTGCCGTCCAAGAACGTCGACAAGGTTGAGACGCTTGTCGGCAACTCCTGGTCGAAGGCGATCTCGGGTCAGGGCAAGCCGGAACAACTCGCCAACGAGCTGATCGACCAGCTCACGCCCCTGTTGAAGGGCTGAGGTCGGATGAGTTCGAGCGTGCCCCCGGTGCCCACGCCGACGAGCACGACCGCCGCCGGTCTCTCCGCACCCGCACGGGCGCGGAGAGGCCGGCGCCACGGCCGCACCGTCGACCGTCGTATCGCCCTGGCGACTCCCGCAGGCGCCCTGTTGCTCGCGCTGGCTGTCTGGCCGCTCGTACAGCTCGGCAGCATGAGCCTGCACGCGGTGAGTGCGGCGACCCTCAACTCCAACTGGGACCTCGTCGGTCTCGACAACTACGCGGCGATGCTGCGCGAGCGTGACTTCGGTCAGGTCCTGGCCAACACGTTGGCGTTCGTCATCATCGTGACCGCGATCGGGATGGTCGGCGGCTTCATGGTCGCGGTCGCCGTCTTGTCGTCGACCCGCGGTGGCTCCTTCCTGCTCGGTCTGATGGTGTTCGTCTGGGCGTTGCCACCGGTCGTCAACGGATCGATCTGGAAGTTCCTCCTGGCTGACCAGGGCCTGGTCAACCAGATCCTCCGAACCCTCGGCGGTCACGGGGTGGGGTTCCTCTACGACTCCGATCTCGCCCTGTGGTCGGTCGCGCTGGTCAATGCCTGGGCAGTCGTGCCGTTCAACGCACTGGTTCTGCGCGCGGCACTGCTCGGCGTCGACCCGCAGGTGCTCGAGGCCGCGGAGCTCGATGGGGCGCGGCCGTGGAAGCGGGTATGGCATGTGCTGATGCCCGCGGGACGCACCGCGGCGACCGTACTCACGATCCTGACGATCGTGTACGCCTTCCGCAGCTTCGACTTCATCTACGTCATGACGTCCGGCGGACCGGGAACGGCATCCACGACGCTGCCGTTTCTCGCGTACTCCGAAGCGTTCTTGACGCTCGACTACGGACGGGGGGCCGCGACGGCGCTCATCGCGCTCGCCGTTGTCGTCGTGCTCGCGCTGATCTACTCCCGCGACGTCCGCCGAACCGAGGGGGAGGCATGATCCGCCGCCGCGAGCCGGTCGCCTTCTCGTTCCGCTCCGTGCTCTATGTGCTCTACGGGCTTCCGTTGCTGTGGATCGTCCTCACGTCGCTCAAGAGCCAGGGCGAGGTGCTGTCGAGTCAGGCCTCGATCATGTTCCATCCGACGCTCGACGCGTACCGCGCCGCCATCGCTGATCCGGCGCTCGGTGCCGCTGTACGTCAGTCGGCGACCGTGGCGATCGGCACGACGGCCGTGTGCCTCGCGTTCGCGACGCCCGCCGCGTACGCGCTCGCCAGAGCGCGAAGCGCGATCGTCGTGCCGGCGCTCGTCCTTCTCGTCGTCCTCCAGATGGTGCCGCAGACCGCGAATCTCATCCCGCTGTTCTGGCTGCTGTCGAAGTGGGGACTGCTCGACACGACGCTCGGCCTCGTGCTCGCGGACGCGGCCATGTTCCTTCCGTGGGCGATCCTGCTGCTGCGCCCGTTCTTCGGGCAGATCCCGACCGCCATCGAAGAGGCCGCACGCGTCGACGGTGGCTCCACGATCCGCACGTTCTGGTCGGTGGCGCTGCCGCTCGCCCGGAACGGGATCCTCACCGTGTCCTCGGTGATCTTCCTCGTCTCGTGGGGCGAGTTCCTCTATGGCATGACGTTCATGCTCTCGCCCGAGAAGTACCCTCTGTCGTCGCTGATCGCGGTGCAGTCCGGCGCTTACGGCGCGGACTGGCCGGCGATGATGGCGTTCGCCGTCGTCTCCGCGGTGCCTGTGCTCGTGGTGTACGTGGCCAGCCTCCGGCTGCTGTCCTCGGGTCTGACCATGGGCGCGGTCAAGTAGCCGCGGCGGGTTGACGTCGTCGATGCTGCCCGGGCTCGCCGGATACCGCATCGGCGGTACGCAGGGCCCGGCTGCGGCGACCGCGGTATGTGCGATCACCGTGGTCGGCCGACGACGTGGGACGGGTCTGGTCGCGACAGTGGAGGCGTTCTGCTCCACCGTGGTGACGAAGGGACCTGCTCCATGTCTGTGCTGGCACGCTGGTGCGTCAGGCACCGCAAGACCGTCTTCGCCGGCTGGCTGCTGGTGGTGGTGGGCCTGCTCGCGCTGGTGATCGTCGGCGGGACGGCGTTCAAGACCTCTGCCGAGATGCCCGACAGCCAGTGGTCGAAGGCGTATGCGCTGCTCGCTCGGGTGTCCGGCGGCGCGGGCGAGGCGACGACCGCAGGCAGGGTCGCATGGCACGCGACGGCTGGTTCGGTGACGTCGGCGCAGGTGCGACAGCAGATCGATGGTCTGCTGGACGAGGTCGGTAGGCAGCCGGGCGTGGTCTCCGTGGTGAGTCCGTACGGCGAGGCCGGCGCTCGACAGGTGGCACCGTCCGCGAACACGGCGTATGCCCAGGTGATCCTGCGCTCCGACGCAGACGTCGCCGGCGTCGAGCAGGTCCTGGACCGGGCTGCGCTCAAGGGAGTGGAGCTGACCTACGGCGGCACCGCGTTCGACCACCAGCCGCAGCCGAGCCACGGCGGTGAGGCCGTCGGCCTGGTCGTGGCGCTGGTGCTGCTGATGCTGATGTTCCGGTCGTGGTGGGCGTCGTGGCTGCCTCTCATCACCGGGATCGCCGGCGTGGTCGTGTCGCTGCTGCTCGTCGTGGTCGCCTCGCACGTCGTCACGCTGGATGCGACGTCGATCACCATGGCGTCGATGATGGGTCTGGCCGTCGGCATCGACTATGCGCTGTTCATCGTCAACCGCACCCGCAAAGGGCTGCTCGCCGGTCATTCGGTCGCGGATGCGGTGGTCCGGGCGGCCGACACCTCCGGCCGGGCGGTGGTCTTCGCCGGGCTGACGGTCATCGTGGCGCTGGCCGGGATCCGGGTCGTCGGCATGGGGGTGCTCACCGGCATGGGCGAGGCGGCCGCGGTGACGGTGGCGTGCACGGTGCTGGCCGCCTTGACGTTGCTGCCGGCGTTGCTGGGCACGCTGGGGGTGAAGGTGCTGTCGAAGCGGCAGCGCGCGCGGCTGGCCGAGGGTGTCGTCGAGGACCACCGGCCGGGCGGGCTCGCCGCCGGGTGGGCCCGTCTGGTCCAGCGGGCGCCGTGGCTGGTGGTTCCGCTCGCGCTGGTGGCGGTCGTGGTGCTCGCGGCGCCGGTCCTGCAGATGCGCGTCGGTGACACCGACGCGAGCAGCGACCCGTCCGGGTCGCGGTCGCACCGGTACGCCGTGATGACGTCGACCGCGTTCGGCGCGGGCTTCGACAACCCGCTCGTCGTCGCGGCGAGCACTCCCGACGCCCGGTCGAAGCAGGCGTTCGCGCAGCTGGCCGACCGGCTCGCCGGGGTGCCCGGTGTGGTCTCGGTGACTCCGGTGAGCGCGTCGGCGGACGGCACGGCCGGTATGGCGACGATCGTCCCCGCCGGCAGCGCGCAGGCCGCGGAGACGGCGGACCTCATCGAGCGTCTGCGTGGTGACGTCATCCCGTCAGCGGAAGCCGGGACCGGCCTGCGCGTCTACGTCGGTGGGAAGGCGGCCTCGAGTCAGGACCTGGCCGACGCGCTGATGGGCAGGCTTCCGCTGTACCTGGGCATCATCGCGGTTCTCGGGTTCCTGCTGCTGGCGGTGGCGTACCGCAGCTTCCTGGTGCCGCTGGTGGGGGCGTTGAGCAACATCACGAGCATCCTGGTCGGCCTCGGCGCCATCACGGCCGTGTTCCAGTTCGGCTGGGGCAGCGAGCTGATGCGGGTCGGCTCCGGTGGGCCGATCATGTACATCGTCCCCGTGATGATCGTCGGGATCGTGTTCGGTCTGTCGATGGACTATCAGGTGTTCCTGGTCAGCCGGATGCATGAGGAGTGGAGGCACACCGGCGACAACCGCCGGGCCGTGCGGGTCGGCGTGAGCGAGACCGGCCGGGTCATCGCCACCGCTGCGCTGATCATGGTCGGTGTGTTCGCCTCCTTCGCGTTCGGTGGCCAGCGGATCGTCGCTGCGATCGGCGTCGGCCTGGCGGTCGCCGTGCTGATCGACGCCTTCGTCGTGCGGATGACCCTCGTCCCGGCGCTGATGACGGTGCTCGGCCGATACAACTGGTGGTATCCGCGCTGGGCGGAGAAGGTCACGCCGCATGTGGCGGTCGAGGGCACCCCGGAGGCGCAGCCGGCACAAGAACGGGAGCCGGCCGCCGTCGGATGAGTGCAGTACGGGGTGCCCGGACATGCGTCCCGTGTCCGGGCACCCCACCGTCAGCGGATGATGGAACCGACCGAATGACCAGGGAAGGCATTGCACGTGACGATCCGCGTCCTCCTCGCCGACGACCAGGCGCTGCTACGGGCCACCTTCCGGCTGCTGCTGGACGCCGCCGCGGACATCGAGGTCGTCGCCGAGGCCTCCACGGGCGACGAGGCCGTCGCGAAGGCGTTGCAGACCGGCCCTGACGTCGTCCTGATGGACATCCGGATGCCCGGCAGCGACGGCATCGCCGCCACCGGTCGGATCGCCGGGGCGCAGAGCCTGACCGGCACCCGGGTACTCATCCTCACCACGTTCGAGACCGACGAGCACGTCCTTGCCGCGCTGCGCGCCGGGGCCAGCGGCTTTCTCGGCAAGGGGGTCGACCCCGCCGACCTCCTGCAGGCGATCCGCACTGTCGCCGCGGGTGAGTCGTTGCTGTCGCCGGCCGCGACGACCGCGCTGATCGGCCGGTTCCTCACGATGCCGGACCAGGCCACCGCCGGCGCCGACGCTCGCTTGGACGAGCTCACCACGAGAGAGCGGGAAATCGTCGCGCTGGCCGGCACGGGACTGTCGAACGACGAGATCGGCCGGCGGCTGTCGATCAGCGCCGCGACCGCCAAGACACACGTCAACCGCGCCATGATGAAGATCGGCGCGCGCGACCGCGCCCAGCTCGTGGTGTTCGCCTACGAGACGGGCCTCGTCACACCGGGACGGAGCTGACCGTGCGCGGGTTGCGGGCCGGCGGGCTCTCGCTGGTGGTCGTGCTGATCGGTCTGGCGCAGATCGCCTACGGCCACGGCCCCGGGTTGTTCAAGCCGACGATTCCCCAGCTCGTGCTCGTGCTGGTTGGGGCCGGGGCGCTGCTGCTGCGGCAGCGCCACCCTCGCGCGGTCGTGGTCGTCACGGTGCTGTGCGGGGCGGCCCTGCCGGCGTTCCCGCCGCACCTCGTGCTGGCGGACGTGCCGACCATGGTGGCGTTGTACACCCTCGCGCTGCGGGCCGGACGGCGCACCGCGGCGGCGTACGGTGCCGTCGCCGTGCTGCTGCTCACCGGCAGCTCCATGTGGTGGCTTCCGGGGCATCTCTTCGACATCCGCAACCTCCTGCCACTGAACTACATCGCTGCCGCGGTCGCGATCGGCGACTCGGTGCGCAACCAGCGCACGCTCCTGGCCCAGGAACGCCGCCGGGCTGCAGAGGCCGAACGGGACCGCGAAACGGAGGCCCGCCGGCAGGTGCGCGAGGAGCGCGTCCGTATCGCCCGCGACCTCCACGACGTCGTCGCTCACCACATCACCCTGGTCAACGCACAGGCCGGCGTCGCACACCACCTGCTGCGCACCGATCCGGACCGCGCCTACCAGGCCCTCGCCGGCATCAAGGAGACCAGCCGCGCGGCCCTGGACGAGCTACGGGCGACGGTCGGCCTGCTGCGGGCCGACGACGAGCCGGACGACCGGCAACCGGCACCCACCTTCGCCGGGCTCGACGCGTTGCTGGACGGGTTCCGCCAGGCCGGGCTCGAAGTCCGCCTGACCCGCGCCGGCGCCCCGCGACCGCTCACCGGCACCGCCGACCTCGCCGCCTACCGGATCGTGCAGGAGGCACTGACCAACGCCCGCAAGCACGGTGGCGGGGGAGCCGTGGACCTGGACGTCAGGTACAGCGAGGACACACTCGACATCATGCTCGCCAATCCGGCGCAGCCGGGCGTGCAAGGACCGGGCACGGGGCACGGCATGATCGGCATGCGGGAACGCGCCGAGTCGGCCGGCGGCCGGTTCACGGCCGGCATGATCACCGGGAGGTTCGTTGTTCACGTCGGCCTGCCGTTGGCGGCGGACTGACCCGGCGGGCGAGCCGCGCACCATCCATTCCTGCCGTCCGCACCGGCGACCTGCAACCGGACGATCCGGACCCGCGGCGCTGGTCGGTGCCGCGGGTCCGGCTGACGCCACGCACCGTCGGCGCCCGGTGCCGGGTGGCGTGGCATCACAGCGTTGTGACGATCCAGAGGTTGTTCGTGTTGCTGTTGGGTGCCCACAGCGCCACGGCGGAGCCGGCGGTGGTGCTGCCCATGCCGTCCAGCGCGGTTCCGGTGCCACGGTTGACGATCCGCCGGCGGCCGCTGCCGGCGTCGTCGAGGCGCCACTGCTGGTTGTCGCCGCCGCTCCACGCCGCCTGCCGGCACGGGGCGCCGTTGGCGGTGTTGCCCTGGCTGTCCAGGACCAGGCCGTTGGTGCGGTTGACGATGCGGCACCAGCCGCTGCCGAGGTCGATGATCTGCCACTGCAGGTTGGTGCTGCCGTCCCAGTTCCACTGTTTGACGCCGCTGCCGGAGGCGACGTTCCCGCCGCTGTCCAGCACCAGGCCCGTGGTGGCGTTGGCGATCCGCACGTACCCCTGGACCTGCGTCTGGACCGTGAGGCGGTAGGTGCGTCCGGACAGGCCCGGCAGCTGCACGACGTCGGTCTCCGGCCGGGTCACGGTGACGGTGCCGCCGGTGGTGGTGTCGGTGACCGTGACGGTGCCGGTGAAGGCCCGGCACCGCACCTTGGCCGTGCCGTCGCGGTCGAACCGAATGGTGATCTCGGTGGCCTGGCCGTTGCTCCAGGTCGCGCCCACGGTGTAGCCGCCGCGGCCGCGCAGCCCCTGGACCTTGCCGCTCGGCCAGGCGGCCGGCAGCGCCGGCAGGATGTGCAGTTCACCGGCATGGCTGTGCAGCAGCATCTCGGCGATGCCGGAGGTGGCGCCGAAGTTGCCGTCGATCTGGAACGGCGGGTGCAGGTCGAACATGTTCGGTGCGAGCTTGGCCGGGGTGGCGAGGATGCGGATGAGGTCGTGGGCGCGGGTGCCCTCCTCCATCCGCGCCCAGTAGTTGATTTTCCAGGCGAGGGACCAGCCGGTGCCGTCGTCCCCGCGCAGCTCGAGGGTGCGTCGCGCGGCGGTGTACAGCGTGGGCGTGCCACGCTTGGTGATCTGGTTGCTGGGGTGCAGGCCGTACAGATGGGAGATGTGCCGGTGGGTGCGCTCGGGCTCGACCCAGTCGTAGAGCCACTCCTGGATGTTGCCGCGTGAGCCGACCTTCATCGGGGGGAGCCGGTCCTGTGCGGCCAGCACGCGGGTCCTGAAGTCCGTGTCGACGCCGAGCACCTGGGCGGCCTGGGAGACGGCGGTGAACAGGTCCCGCACGATCTGGTTGTCCATCGTCGGTCCGGCGCACACGCTGACGCCGGAGTGGTGCGCCAGCTCCGGGGAGTTGGACGGGTTGGTGACCAGATATCCCAGCGCAGGTTCCTGCACGAGGGTGTCGAGGAAGAACTGGGCGGCGCCCTTCAGCGCCGGATAATTGGCCTGGAGGAACGCGACGTCGCCGGTGAAGCGGTAGTGATCCCAGATCATGGTGGCCAGCCATGCCCCACCGGTCTGCCACATGCCCCATAGGGCCCCGTCGACGACGGATGAGCCCCGCCAGGCGTCGGTGTTGTGGTGGGTCACCCAGCCACCGGCGCCGTACTGCACCTGCGCCGTGCGGGCGCCGGTGACCGCGAGCTCACCGATCATCTTGAACACGGGTTCGTAGCATTCCGGGAGGTTGGTCGTGTCGGCCGGCCAGTAGTTCATCGGCAGGTTGGCGTTGATCGTGTACTTGGAGTCCCACGAGGGGCTCAGCGAGTCGTTCCAGATGCCCTGCAGGTTGGCCGGCTGGGTGCCCGGCCGCGAGGAGGAGATCAGCAGGTACCGGCCGAACTGGAACAGCAGCGCCGAGAACTGCGGGTCGTTGACGGTGGCGTGCTGCGTGATCCGCACGTCGGTGGGCTGGTCGGCCGCGGCCGTGCGGCCGAGGTCGAGCGTCGTGCGGGCGAACAGCCGCTGGTAGTCGGTCACGTGCCGGCCGCGCAGGTCGTCCCAGGTCCGCGTGCGGGCCGCGTCGAGGTGGCGCCGGGCGATGCCCTGGTAGTCGCCGGAGACGTCGCGGTAGTTGACGTAGCTGGAGCCGATGGAGATCAGCAGGGTCACGCTGTTGGCGCCCGTCACCTGCAGGGTGCCGCCGGAGCTGCTGACGGTGCCGCCGTCGGTGATCGCCCGGGCCAGTCCGTAGAACCTGACCTTGCCGGCGAGGCCGCGCTGGTCGCCGGAGATGCCGTCGACGGCCACGGCCGAGCTGTCGGGGCTGGACAGCGTCGTGCGCTGAGGGCTGTCGAACCGGGCGGAGAACGTGACGGAGCCGGACCTGTCGGCGGTCAGGCGCATCGCGATCACCTGGTCCGGCGCGCTGGCGAGGACCTCTCGCCGGAACCGTACGCCGTTCTGCAGATAGGACACCGCGGTGGTGGCGGTGGTCAGGTCGAGGTAGCGGGAGTACTCCGAGACCCCCGCGGTGCTGGGGAACGTGAGCCGCAGGTTGCCGACCGTCTGGTAGGCGAGCTGGGCGGCTGGGATGCCGAGCATGTTCTGGTCGATCAGGCTCTGTGCCTGGCTCCACTGGTTGGCGAAGACCAGCTGGCGGATCTGGGCGAGGGACCCGGCGCCGCGGGGGTTGCTCTGGTCGTACGGCCCGCCGGCCCAGACGGTGTCCTCGTTGAGCTGGAGCCGTTCCACATCGGAGTTGCCGAACACCATGGCACCGAGGCGGCCGTTGCCGATCGGCAACGCGCGCAGCCAGTCGGTGCCGGCACTACGGTCGTACCACAACGCGAGGTCGCCGGCGGCGCGCACCTCGGGGGGCGCCGCGGCCGCCGACGGGTCGGCTGTCCACGGCAGGAGTGCGGCGCCGGCTCCGGCCGCTCCGAACATCAGCACGTGCCGTCGTGAAACTTCAGGCATCTGGGTCTCCAAAGCCGATGGGCCCTTGCGGCGGCCAGGCTACAAACATCTGATGTCTCTCGTCAATGCCGTGCGTGAGAACGCAAACATCAGCCGAGGTGGATGTGCAGGCCGCGAGGAAAGCGTTATCTGACGCCTCCTCGCCGAGTCGTGCCGATGTGGACCGCGCGCTGTTCCGCTGCTGTTCACCCCTTGAAGCCCGCGCGACATTCTGGCACTGTCAGTGGACGCTCGATCCGAGCGATTCCGCCGAAGCCGTCGTTGATCCGCTGCACCGCACCGCCTTGCGTGTGAGCGCTCACAACGGCATCCGTTGCCGCGCACCGGCCAGAGACGTGCGTCCGGCAGGTGTGTGCTGCAACCGTCTCTTGGAGGATCACATGCCTCGATCCCCGTTCTCCCGCCGCCGGTTCCTGACCGTGCTCGGCGCTACCGGCGCGGCGGTGGCCGCCGGCGGCGCGGAGCTCATCCGCGCCCTGCCCGCGGCGGCCGCCATCCCCGGGCCGGCGAGCTACTCCGCCACGTGGGCGTCGGTCGACCAGCATCCACCCGCCGCTGAGTGGTTCCAGGACGCGAAGTTCGGCATCTACTACCACTGGGGCGTGTTCAGCGTGCCCGCGTACGCCAACGAGTGGTACCCGCGCAACATGTACAACAGCGGCTCGAACGAGAACAACCATCACAAGAGCGTGTACGGCGATCCGTCGGTGTGGCCGTACCACAACTTCATCGACGGTGCCCGGGACAAGGCCGGCAACTTCGTGCAGTTCGCGCCCAAGCTGCGCTCCGCCGGCGGGAACTTCGACCCGGACGAGTGGGCGCAGCTGTTCCTCGACGCCGGCGCGAAGTTCGCCGGGCCGGTGGCCGAGCACCACGACGGCTTCTCCATGTGGAACAGCACCGTCAACGAGTGGAACTCGGTCAGCAGGGGACCGCGGCTCGACCTGCTGCGGCTGCACGCCGACGCGATCCGTGGCAAGGGCCTGAAGCTGCTCGTCGCGATGCATCACGCGTACAACTTCACCGGCTTCTACCAGTGGGTGCCGGCGCAGTCCGACGCGAGCCTGCGCAAGCTCTACGGCCAGCTCGGCGCCGCCGCTGAGCAGCAGCTGTGGTACGACAAACTGCGCGAGGTGATCGACGGGTACCAGCCCGACATCCTGTGGCAGGACTTCAACCTGTCGCAGCTGCCGGAGTCGCGGCGGCTGGACTTCCTGTCGTACTACTACAACCGCGCGGTCGCCTGGAACAAGGAGGTCGTCGCCACCTACAAGGACGGCTTCAACACCAGGGGCGAGGTCTTCGACTTCGAGCGCGGCGGGCCGGCCGGCATCCAGAGCCCGTACTGGCTCACCGACGACAGCATCTCCAGCTCGAGCTGGTGCTACACGGTCGGCATCGGCTACTACTCGGCCAACGCGCTGCTGCACGCGCTGATCGACCGGGTCAGCAAGAACGGCAACATGGTGCTCAACATCGCGCCGATGGCCGACGGCACCATCCCGTCGGGCCAGCGCACCGTCCTGCTGAGCATCGGCGACTACCTGCGCCGCTTCGGCGAGTCCGTCTACAGCACCCGGGCCTGGAGCGCCTACGGCGAGGGGCCGACGCAGATGGGCGGCGGGACGTTCCAGACGCCGCGGACCGGCACCGCGCAGGACATCCGGTTCACCCGCAGCAAGGACAACCGGGTGCTGTACGCGACGATCCTCGGCTGGCCCGGCAGTACGGTCAACATCACCACCCTGTCCGCGGGCCGGATCAACCTCGGCACGCTGACCTCCGTGCAACTGCTGGGCTCCACCGCCGGGACGTACATCAACCTGCCCACCCGGACCCAGGACGGCAGCGGCCTGCGGATCACCATGCCGTCGGGCACGGCGCCGTACAGCGCTCCTGCGTACGTGGTGAAGCTGACCTTCTCCGGCTCCATCCCGGCGCTCGGCGGCGGCACCGGTGTCCCCACCGGTTGGGCCAGGATCTCCAACGTCGCGACGGGCCTGGCGCTGGACAGCGGCGGCAGCGTCGCGTCCGGATCGCAGCTCAAGCAGTGGAGCTGGGACGGCAGCGCGAACCTGCAGTGGCAGCTGGTCGACGCCGGAAGCGGCTGGTACCGCATCGTGAACCGTACCAACGGGATGGTCGCCGACAGCTGGGGCGACACCGCGAACGGCGCGACCGCGCGGCAGGCGCCGTGGAACGGCGGCAACAACCAGCAGTGGCGGCTCGACAGCATGGGCAACGGCCGCTACCAGATCGTCAACCGCGGCACCGGCACCGTCCTGGACAGCGGCGGCGACACCACCGTCGGGTCGCGGGTGAAGCTGTGGGCGGCGGGCTCCAGCACCAACCTGCAGTGGACCGTCACCGCGGTCTGACCGCCGGCGCCGATGGCAGGAACATCAGATGTTCCAGTCGAAAAGCGTCGGTAGTGTCGGTGACGGTGGGTCATCAGCGCAGGGCTATGGACAGTCTCCAGGGCCTGGTCTATAAATACATCTGATGTCTGGCGGATTCCTCGTCAGTCAGGTCCGCTGTACGCCCCGCACAACACCCCCTCGCGCGCCGCCTGCGCCACCCACACCCCGACATCCGGTCCACGCTCCCGCGTCCGCGGGTAGCGGCGGTCGACCGTGCCGACCTGCGCTTCGCGGCGCGCACCCATATCGAAGCGCACCACGGAAGGAGACCGGTGCACCGTAAAGCTCTGCTCGGCTGCGGTCTGGCTGTCGCGCTCGGCGCGGCCATGCTCACCACTGGCTGCGGCGATGACGGCAAGTCCGGCACTGGCACCACGGGAGGTGCGGCGCCGCTGGTCGGGGTCGACTACCCGCGTTCGGACACCGACTTCTGGAACTCCTACATCAAGTACGCGCCGCAGTTCGCCAAGGAGCTGGGTGTCGAGCTCAAGGCCACCAACTCGCAGAACGACATCGCGAACCTCATCTCCAACGCGCAGACGTTCATCAGTCAGGGCGTGAAGGGTGTGGTGATGGCGCCGCAGGACACCGCGGCGATCGCCCCGACCCTGGGCCAGTTCGAGGCGAAGAAGATCCCGGTCGTCACCATCGACACGAGGCCCGACACCGGCAAGGTGTTCATGGTGGTGCGGGCCGACAACCGCGCCTACGGCACCAAGGCGTGCCAGTTCCTGGGCACGAAGCTCGGCGGCAAGGGCAAGGTCGTCATGCTGCAGGGCGACCTCGCCTCGATCAACGGCCGGGACCGCACCGAAGCCTTCAACGAGTGCATGAAGAAGGACTTCCCCGGCATCACCGTCTTCGGCGAGGCCACCGACTGGAAGGCCGACGTCGCCGCGGCGAAGCTGCAGACCCGGTTCGCGTCCGACCCGGACGTCAAGGGCATCTACATGCAGTCGTCGTTCGCGCTGTCGGGCACGCTGCAGATCCTCAAGCAGAAGGGCATGCAGGTCCCGCCGTCGGACCCGAAGCACGTCTTCATCGTCTCCAACGACGGGATCCCCGAAGAACTCAAGAACATCGGCAGCGGCGCCATGGACGCGACCGTCAGCCAGCCGGCCGACCTCTACGCCAAGTACGGGCTCTACTACGTCAAGGCGGCGATCGACGGCAAGACGTTCCAGCCCGGCCCGACCGACCACGGCAGCACCATCATCCAGGTCCGCGACGGCCTGCTCGAGGACCAGCTCGCCGCGCCGCTGGTGACCCAGGACGGGGCCACCATCGGCGGCCAGCCCAGCCTCAAGTTCGACGACAAGTCCCTGTGGGGCAACAGCGTATGAGCTCCACCCGGCAAGGCACGACCGACGGGCCGGTCCCCAGCGGCCGGCCCGTCGTCGAGGCCGTGAACATCACCAAGCGGTTCGGCTCGACCGTCGCGCTGTCCGAGGCCGGCATCGTGGTGCACCAGGGCGAGACCCACGCCCTGGTCGGGCGCAACGGCGCCGGCAAGTCGACCCTCGTCAGCATCCTCACCGGCCTGCAGGCGCCCGACGACGGCGCCGTCGCCTTCGACGGCACGCCGGCGCCGTCGCTCGGCGATCGAGACGGGTGGCGGCGGCGCGTGGCGTGCGTGTACCAGAAGTCGACCATCATCCCGGCGCTGACCGTGGCGGAGAACCTCTTCCTCAACCGGCACGCACGCGGGCCGGGCCGGCTGATCCGCTGGTCCGCGCTGCGGCGTGAGGCCGAGCAACTGCTCGCCACCTGGGCGGTCGACGTCGACGTACGCCAGCCGGCCTCAACGCTGTCCGTGGAGCAGCGGCAGTTCGTGGAGATCGCGCGGGCCCTGTCGTTCGGTGCGCGGTTCATCATCCTCGACGAGCCGACCGCGCAGCTGGACGCCGCCGGCATCAACCGGCTGTTCGGACGGATCCGCGACCTGCGGGCGCAAGGGGTCACCTTCCTGTTCATCAGCCATCACCTGCAGGAGATCTACGAGATCTGCGATCAGGTGACGGTCTTCCGCGACGCCCGGCACATCCTCACCGCGCCGGTGGCGGACCTGAGCCGCCAGGCGCTGGTGGCCGCGATGACCGGCGAGGACGTGAGCATGCCCGAGGCCACCCACCGGCCGCTGGCGGCCGACGCTCCGGTGCTGCTGTCCGTCCGCGGGCTGGCCACCCGCTCCGGCGCCGAGCTGTCGATGGACGCGAGGGCGGGAGAGGTCGTCGGCATCGCCGGCGGCGGAGGCAGCGGCAAGGTCGAGGTCGCCGAGGCGATCGTCGGCCTGTCCCGCCCTGCGGCCGGGACGGTCGTGCTCGACGGCCGGGTGCTGCGCCCGGGCGACGTGCCGGACGCGCTCGACGCCGGCGTCGGCCTGGTGCCACAGGACCGGCACCGGGAGGGCCTGGTGCCGCAGCTGTCCATCGGGGAGAACGTCACGATGACCGTCCCGCATCGCATCGGACGCAACGGGTTCATCTCCCCGGCCCGCCGCGACGTCTTCGCCCGTGCCGCGATCGCCGACCTCGCCGTCAAGGCACCCGGTCCGCATGTGCCGGTCTCCGAGCTCTCCGGCGGAAACCAGCAGAAGGTCGTGATGGGTCGCGCCCTGGCCGGCGACCCGAAGCTGCTCGTGCTCATCACGCCGACCGCCGGCGTCGACGTGCGCTCCAAACAGACGCTGCTCGGCGTCGTGGAAAAGGTGCGTCGTCAAGGCACCGCCGTGCTCATCGTCTCCGACGAGCTGGACGACCTGCGCCAGTGCGACCGGGTGCTGGTGATGTTCCGGGGCCGGGTGGTCGGGGAGAAGGCGCACGGCTGGACCGACAACGAACTGGTAGCCGCCATGGAGGGGGTCGATGTCGACCATGACTGACACGTTGCCCGAGACCGCGGTGTCCGCGCCGTCCGAGGTACGCCGGAGTCTGGCCTTCGCGCGGCTTCGGGACCTGGCGCTGGTGCCGGCGATCGTCGCCGTCGCCGTCGTCGGATACATCGTCAATCCGGTGTTCCTGCAGTCGGACAACATCGTCAACGTGCTGCAGAGCATGTCGGAGATCTCCGTGCTGGTGCTCGCCCAGACCATGGTGCTGATCACCGGCAAGATGGACCTGTCGCTGGAGTCGACGTTCGGGCTCGCCCCCGGCATCGCCGCCTGGCTGATCATCGACCCGGCCGTCACCCACGGGCTCGGCGTCCACGTCCTGCCGCCGGCCCTGGCCATCCCGGTCGTGCTGCTCGTCGGCGTTCTGGTCGGTGCCTTCAACGGTCTGCTCATCGTCCGCTTCGGCCTCAACGGGTTCATCGTCACCCTCGGCATGCTCATCGTCCTGCGCGGCCTGCTGACCGGGATCTCCGGCGGCAAGACCTTCTTCGCCCTGCCGACGTCGATGACCTACCTCGGCTCCACCGCCTGGCTCGGGGTTCCCGCATCGGTCTGGATCTCGCTGCTGCTGTTCGCGGCCGGGATCGTCGTGCTCGGCTACACCCGCGCCGGCCGCGCGCTCTACGCGATCGGCGGCAACGTCGACGCGGCCCGCGCGGCCGGCATCCGCACCGACCGGATCCTGTGGACCACGCTGATCGTCGCCAGTGCGCTGGCGGCGCTCGCGGGCCTGATGATGAGCGGCCGGCTCGCCGCCGTGCCCGCCGCGCAGGGCAACGGCGCCATCTTCCAGGTCTTCGCCGCGGCGGTCATCGGCGGCGTCAGCCTCAACGGCGGCAAGGGCACCGTGTTCGGTGCGTTCACCGGAGTCCTGCTGCTGTTCATGATCATAAATGTGTTGACGCTGGCCGGCGTGCCTGCCCAGTGGACGAACTTCCTCAACGGCGCCGTCATCCTCGTCGCGCTGGTGCTGTCCCGGATCACCGGGGGCAAGGCCCAAACGTAAGCCGGCCCGCGATCGCCCGGTGCTGCCGTGCAGCGCCGAGACCCCACGACCCTCCAAGGAGCATTGGTGACTGAGCGCATCTCGTCCGTGGACACCGTCGACGTCCGATTCCCCACCTCCCGTCACCGGGACGGGTCCGACGCGATGAACCCGTTCCCGGACTACTCCGCCGCCTACGTGGTGCTGCGCACCACCTCGGGCGCGGAAGGCCACGGGCTCGTGTTCACCGTCGGCCGGGGGACCGAGATCGCGGTCGCGGCGATGCGGTCTCTCGCCGGCATGGTCGTCGGGCAGCCCGTCGAGGAGCTGCTCGCCGACCCGGGCGCCGTTGCCCGGCGCCTCACCGGGGACAGCCAGATCCGCTGGCTCGGCCCGGAGAAAGGCGTCGTGCACATGGCTGCCGGCGGGCTGGTCAACGCCGTGTGGGACCTCGCCGCCCGGCGGGCCGGCAAGCCGCTGTGGAAGCTGCTGGCCGACCTCACCCCCGAGCAGCTGGTGGCCCAGATCGACTTCCGCTACCTGCGCGACGCGCTCACCGAGGACGAGGCGCTCGCGCTGCTGCGGGGCGCCGCCGGTGGCCGGGCGGACCGGGAGCGGATCCTGTTGGAGCGCGGCTATCCGGCCTACACCACGACCCCGGGCTGGCTCGGCTACGACGACGAGAAGCTCGCCCGGCTGTGCCGGGAGGCCGTCGACGCCGGCTATCACCTGATCAAGCTGAAGGTCGGCGGCAACCTGGCCGACGACGTGCGCCGGATGGGCATCGCCCGGCAGGCCGTCGGTCCGGAGATCCGCATCGCGGTGGACGCCAACCAGATCTGGGGCGTGCCCGACGCCATCGGATGGATGCGCGAGCTCAGCGCCTTCGACCCGTACTGGATCGAGGAGCCGACGTCACCGGACGACGTGCTGGGCCACGCCGCGGTCCGCAGAGCGGTCGCGCCGGTCAAGGTCGCCACCGGCGAACACGGCCACAACGCCGTGATGTTCAAGCAGCTGCTGCAGGCCGGCGCGATCGACGTGGTGCAGATCGACGCGTGCCGGGTCGCCGGCGTCAACGAGAACCTGGCGATCCTGCTGCTCGCGCAGAAGTTCGGGGTGCCGGTCTGCCCGCACGCCGGCGGCGTGGGACTGTGCGAGCTGGTGCAGCACCTGGCGATGTTCGACTTCGTCGCCGTCAGCGGCAGCACCGAGGACAGGGCCATCGAGTACGTGGACCACCTGCACGAGCACTTCGTCGACCCGGTGCGCATCAGCGGCGGCCGTTACCTGGCACCGACGGCGCCGGGCATGAGCGCGCAGATCGTCCCCGCGTCGCTGGCCGCGTTCCGCTTCCCGGACGGCCCGGAATGGGCCGCGGAGGCGCAGCCGCTTACCACCGTCGCCTGACGCCCGCATCCACCACGACCACGGAGGCGACGTGATCCTCGACGCCCACCACCACTTGTGGCAGCCCGAACAGGGCTATCACTGGCTCGACGAGCCGGGCCTGGAAGCCATCCGGCGGCCGTTCACACCCGCCGACCTGACCGCCGAGCTCGCCGCGGCCGGTGTCGCCGGCACCGTCCTCGTCGAGGGCGGCCGTTGCCACCCCGGCGAGGCCGCGCAGTTCCTGGGACACGCCGCCGACACCCCGGCGATCGCCGGGGTCGTGGCGTGGATCGACGTGGCGGCAACCGGTGTGGCGGCGACCATCCGGCGGTACCGCCGGCTGCGTGGCGGCGAGCTGCTGGTCGGGCTGCGCGCGCAGGTGCAGGGTGAGGACGACCCCGACTACCTCGACCGGCCCGCCGTGCGGCGCGGCCTTGCCCAGATAGGCGCGGCGGGTCTGGTCTTCGACCTGGTGATCCGGGCCGACCAACTGCCGAGCGCCGCACGCGCGGCGCGAGCGGTGCCACAGCTCCGCTTCGTGCTCGACCACTTGGGTAAGCCGCGCATCGACGACGGTGCGGAGGGACTGCGGCGGTGGCGGGGACCGTTCGCTGCCCTGGCTGCCAATCCCAATGTCACCTGCAAGCTGTCGGGGATGGTCACCGAGGCCGGGCCCGGGTGGAAGGTCGAGGCGCTGCGCCCGTTCGTCGCCGTCGCGGTGGAGCGCTTCGGCCCCGGGCGGCTGATGTTCGGCTCGGACTGGCCGGTGTGCCTGCTGGTCGCCGACTACCGCGGCGTGCTCGCCGCCCTCCGCGAAGCGTTGCCTGCGCTGTCGCCGGGGGACCACGCCGAGATCTTCGCCGGGACGGCGATGCGAACCTACGGACTGGCCGGGCGGCTGCGGCCCGCACGGCGGTCCGGCGCGCCGGCATGACCCGCGGCGCCGTCGCGGGCCGCCTGCCGCGCCGCGTCCTGCTACCGGCCGTCGCCGATCGGAGCGGACAGCACCGCGCGCAGCCACGCCTCGGAGGTGTTGACGTGCAGCAACGCGCTGGCGTGGGCGAGCAGCTGATCCCGGGACCGCAGCGCGAGGTAGATGGCGTGATGCTCGTCGATCGTCTTGTGCGCCGAGTTACCCTCGATCAGCCCGCGCCACACCCGGGCCCGCAGGGTGCGGCTCGACAGCCCGTCCAGCAGCGAGGTCAGCGTCTCGTTGCCGGTCGCCGCGACCACGGTGCGGTGGAACGCCGTGTCGAACCCGATGAGCTTCTCCGCGTCGCCGGCGGCGCCGCGCATGTCCTCGAGGATCTGCGCGAGCTCGTCGAGGTCATCCTCGGACATGCGCAATGCCGCCATACCGGTCGCCACCGGCTCCAGCATGCGCCGCACCTCCATGACCTCCAGCAGGGTGTCGTCGCGCAGCAGTTCGACCGCGACGCCGAGACCCTCCAGCAGCAGCCGCGGCGCGAGGCTCGTCACGTAGGTGCCGTCCCCGCGGCGCACGTCGAGCACGCGGGCCGACTCGAGCACCTTCACCGCCTCCCGCACCCCGCTGCGCGACAGCCCCATCTGTGCGGCGAGCTGCTGCTCCGGGGGCAGCCGCGAACCCGGCGGCAGCTCACCACTCTGGATCATGGTGCGGATCCTGGTGATCGCCTCGTCGGTCAGTGCCACCGCGTCTCCTCCGAGCCGGTCCTGGACCCGCCGGCACGGGAGGCGTCCCGGCGGACCTCCACTATAGATACATCAGATGTTTGCCGCGGTCGGACACCCCGGCCGTGCCGGCTCCGGCGAGGACAACGACACCGCATCCGAAAGAGGACCCAGATGCAACGCTACGGCTCCGTGATCCGGCTCCGGCCGGAGTACCGGGACGAGTACCTGCGGCTGCACGCCGCCGTGTGGCCCAGCGTCCAGCGGACGCTGCGACAGGCGAACATCCGCAACTACACGATCTTCCTGCACGGCGATCTGCTGTTCGGCTACTACGAGTACGTCGGCGCCGACCACGCCGCCGACCAGGCCAGGATCGCCGCGGACCCGCAGACCCAGCAGTGGTGGACCCTCACCGACCCGTGTCAGGAATCCCTCGCCGAGCCCGGCTCCGGGCACTGGTGGGCCCCGATGCGCGAGGTGTGGCACCTGAGCGAGGAGGACGCATGAACCCCAGTGCCCGCTACGTGGGCGACCGCACGTTCGTCGTCGAGGACATCGATGCGGTGCCACCCGGTCCGGGGCAGGTGCGCATCGACGTGGCGTACACCGGCATCTGCGGCACCGACCTGCACATCCTGCACGGCGCCATGGACCACCGGGTGCGCCTGCCCGCGGTCATCGGGCACGAGATGTCCGGCCGCATCGCAGCGCTCGGCGAGGGCGTCACCGGGCACGCCGTCGGCGATCCGGTGACGGTCATGCCGCTGAACTGGTGCGGGAACTGCCCCGCGTGCGCCGCCGGGCACACCCACATCTGCCACCGGCTGGACTTCGTGGGCATCGACTCGACCGGATCGATGCAACGGTGCTGGACCGTGCCGGCCGGCATCCTGGTGCCGCTCCCGGCGGACCTGCCCCTGCGGCACGCGGCCTTGATCGAGCCGACCGCGGTGGCGGTGCACGACGTGCGCCGCTCCCGGCTCCGCGCCGGTGAGCACGCGGTCGTCATCGGAGCCGGCCCGGTCGGGCTGCTCATCGCCAAGGTCGCCCAGACCACCGGCGCCGCGGTCACCGTCCTGGAGCTCGACCCGCACCGCCGTGCCGTCGCCGCGGACCTCGGCCTGCCGACCGTCGACCCGGTGGCGCTCGATCCCGCCGCCCACGTGCGGGACGCCACCGGCGGCGCGGGCGCCGACGTGGTGTTCGAGGTGTCCGGATCCGCTGCCGGAGTACGAACGGCCACGGAACTCCTTGCCGTGCGGGGGCGCCTCGTCGTCGTCGCGATCCACCCGGCCCCGCGCGAGGTCGACCTGCACCGCGTCTTCTGGCGCGAACTGGAGATGATCGGCGTCCGGGTCTACCAACGCGACGACTACGACGAGGCCGTCCGCCTCGTGTACAGCGGGCAGGTGCCGGCCGAACGGCTCATCTCCCGCATCGTGCCGCTGGAGCACGTGGCGGCCGCGTTCCAGGCCCTCGAGGCCGGCGGCGACGTCAAGGTGCTCGTCGACTGCGGAGGCGACACGTGAGCCCGTCGGTCCCGAACCCGTTCGACCTGACCGGCAGGCTCGCCGTGGTGACCGGATGCCGCCGCGGCATCGGCATGGCGATGGCGGAAGCGCTGGCCGGCGCCGGCGCGGACATCATCGGCGTCAGCGCCGCGCTGGAGGACACCGGCAGCGAGATCGCCGAACGGGTCGAGCGCCAAGGCCGGTCGTTCACGCCGTACCGCGCCGACCTGTCCGACCGCGGTGCCGTCCGCGAGCTCGCGGCGTGGCTGAGCGGGCCGGCCTGCACGGTCGACATCCTGGTCAACAACGCGGGCACGATCCGCCGGGCTCCGGCCGAGGTGCACACCGACGAGGACTGGGACCACGTCCTCGAGGTCGATCTCAGCGCCCAGTTCGTGCTCGCCCGCGACGTCGGCCGGGGAATGCTGCGGCGCGGCGCCGGGAAGATCATCTTCACCGCGTCCATGCTGAGCTTCCAGGGCGGCGTCACGGTGCCCGGCTACGCTGCCGCGAAGTCCGGCATCGCCGGTCTGACCCGCGCCCTGGCCAACGAGTGGGCCGGCCGTGGCGTCAACGTCAACGCGATCGCACCCGGCTACATCGCCACCGACAACACCCAGGCGCTGCGGGACCAGCCTGACCGCAACCGCGCCATCATGGAGCGGATCCCGGCCGGGCGCTGGGGCCGGGCCGAAGACCTGGCCGGCGTCACGGTGTTCCTCGCCTCCGACGCGTCGAGCTACGTGCACGGCGCCGTCATCCCGGTCGACGGAGGCTGGCTCGGCCGATGACCCGGGCGCGTCACCTGTGCCGGGCGCTCCCCGGCGGACCGGTGCGATGCCGCCGTCGTAGCCGACGTTCCCGGCGGCGGCACCGTCCTGGGCCGGCGCGGTGTTCCGGAACTTTCCCGGCGGCTTCGACGCGCACGGCCGCATTCCGCGCAGAGGGAAGCATCGACACATGCAAGACCTTGCTCCTCATACGTATGATGTTTACTCTCTGCGTGGTGGCGCGCCGGTCCGAGGTGACGGGCCGCCCTGTGAGAGCCCTGCGCCGACCGGCACCCCAGCCGACGCGATCACCCGCCGGCGCGCCGTTCACCGCCGAACGAACGGCCGGCGAGCCCCGCCGACGGGCAGAGAAGAAGGGACCGAAACGTGAAGTCAGCGTTCTCCACCGCTGGAAGGTTGCTCACGGCGGTTGCGGTGTCCGTCGCCGCCGTGCTGCTGCCGGCCGTCGCAAGCCCGCCACCGGCCGCGGCCGCCACGCAGGCGACGTTCTACGTCGCCCCCGACGGTAGCGACACCAATGCCGGCACGATCGCGGCGCCGTTCAAGACCGTGCAGCGCGCGCGGGACGCCGTCCGCACCGTCAACGCGAACATGACCGGCGACATCTACGTGTACCTCCGCGGCGGCAGCTATCCGATCTCCAGCACCATCGAGTTCGCGCCGAGCGACTCCGGCACGAACGGCTACCGCGTCGTGTACGCCGCCTACCAGAACGAGCGCCCCGTGCTGGAGGCCGGCGTTCAGGTCACCGGCTGGACGCAGCACAGCGGCAACATCTGGAAGGCACCGCTCAACCGGAGCAACAAGCTGCGGTCGCTGTACGTGAACGGCAAGCGGGCGGTCATGGCCACCAAGACCGTCAACTCGGCCGGGTGCTACGGCACCTACACCGTCAGCGCGGGACAGGCTGCCTGGGCGTGGGAGTCCGGCTCGGAATGCGACGGGTCCAAGTACAGCCTCGCGGACTTCCCCGCCGTCGCCCGCAACCAGGACGACATCGAGATCGAGACGGCGACGACCTGGACCACCGCCATCGTGGGGGTCCGCCAGGTCACCACGAGCGCGGACGGCGCGAACCGGGTGGCGCTGTTCCAGCAGCCCGGCGCGGCGATCGCCCAGGGTTCGTTCAACGGCGACGCCCAGGCCGGCGGCAGCCACAAGCTGATGAACGCCTACGAGTTCCTGGACGCGCCCGGCGAGTTCTTCTTCGACAAGACGAGCCGGGTGTTGTACTACTACAAGTCGAGTTCCGAGGACATGACGACCGCGCCGGTGTACGCGCCGAACAACGTGACCACCGCGCTGCGGGTCGCCGGTCAGTCCACGAGCAGCCACGTCCGGAACATCACCTTCTCCGGGCTCACCGTCGAGCACTCGGACTGGAACCTGTTCAACGTCGCCGGCTCCGCCTTCAAGCAGGCGCAGCAGGGCAATCTCGGTGCCTCCGCGTACGCGAAGGGCAACTTCCACGACTACTACTACCGCAACGTCGACGTCGCACCCGGTGCCGTCCAGATCGACAACGCCGACGGGATCGTGCTGGAACGCAACCGCATCCAGCACACCGGCGCCGACGGCGTCAACATGGTCAACGACGTGCAGAACAGCCGGCTGATCGGGAACGCCACCAACGACATCGCCGGCTCCGCGGTCACGGTGGGCCATCCGCAGCACGTGTACATCGGCGACGGCACCTCGACGAACCGCGAGAAGTACTCCGCCCAGGTCGAGGGCCTGAGCAAGAACATCGAGATCAAGAACAACTACCTCTACGACAGCGCCGTGCTGTTCAACGGGCACAGCCCCGTCTCCGCGTACTTCGCCGACACGCTGAGCATCCAGCACAACCGGATCGAGAAGGCGCCCTGGGCGGGCATCACCCTCGGCTGGGGCTGGTGGAACTTCGACGGGTCGGCGGGCTCGATCGCGCCGAACCGGCCGACCACCACGGCGCGGAACAACACCATCAGCTACAACCACATCATCGACACCGTGCAGCGCCTCAGCGACACGGCCCCGATCTACACGCTGGGCAGCCAGCCGGGCACCACCATCACCAACAACTACCTCGAGGGCGTCCCGGCCGGTCACAAGTACGGACTCCACCCGGACGAAGGATCGGCGTACATCACCTTCAGGGACAACGTGCTCAGCGTCGACAAGAACGTCACGTGGCTCATCAACTCCGACGACTGGGGCCGCAAGCACGACCTGAGCATCACTGCTACGTACGGCGCCATCAACAAGGTCTCGAACAAGACGCTGCCGAACAGCACCGTCCAGGACATCGTCGTCTCCGCCGACTACGTGTGGCCGGCGGCCGCGTACGGCATCGCGGTGAACGCCGGGATCGAGGAGCCGTACCGCGACATCGTCGCCTCGGGTCAGGCCGCGAACCTCGTGCTGCCGGCCAGCACCTTCGTCGCCGGCGCGACGGCCACCGTCCCGATCCGCAGTGCCGGCGACGCGACCAGGACCGTCTGGCTGGCCCCGTCGGGCACGACCAGCTTCGTCACCGGTCCGACGATGACCAGCGCGGGCGGCACCGCGACGTCCATCGCCGTGCCGGCGTCGGCGGGGGAGTACCGGCTCTTCGTGCTCGACGCGCAGGGAAACCGGTCGGCCGAGTCGAAGTGGCTCGTGCGGCAGCAGGGCGGCGGCAGCAGCCAGCAGAACGTGATGATGGCCGGGGGCGCGTCCGGCCGGTGCGTCGACATCGGTGGCACGAACCCCGCCAACGGCACCCAGGCGCAGCTGTGGGACTGCCACGGCGGGACCAACCAGCGGTTCACCGCCACCTCGGGCAAGCAGCTGACGGTGTTCGGCACCAAGTGCCTGGACGCCAGCGGCCGGGGCACGACCAACGGCACGGCCGTGGTGATCTGGGACTGCAACGGTCAGGCCAACCAGCAGTGGAACCTCAACGCCAACGGCACCATCACCGGCGTGCAGTCCGGCCTGTGCCTGGACGCCAACGGGGCCGGCACCGGCAACGGCACGAAGATCATCCTGTGGTCCTGCAACGGCGGCAGCAACCAGCAGTGGAGCCTGCGCGGCTGAGGGCTTTCGCTGCCTGGGTCGCACGGCCGGCCGGGTCCACCGGTCGGCCGTGCGGCGCCCCGCCGCCCGCGGCGTTGGCGGACGTCGCGGGCGGCGCTGGGTGACGTGTGGCGCGGCCCGGGTCAGTACGGATTGCCGGGCAGGTTGAGGCGCACGCTGAAGATGCCGGAGCCCGACGAGGGCGTGCCGGAGGTGATGAACAGGGTGCGGCCGTCGGGGCCGCCGAAGGCCGCGTTGGTGGTGCCGCGGCCGACGGTGATGGTGCCCAGCCGCGTGCCGCTCGGGGCGTACACCTGGACGGTGCCGTCGGGGTTCGACGCCCAGTAGAGGTTGCCGGCGCAGTCGATCGTCACCCCGTCCGGGCCGTTCATCGACGCGAACAGAGTGCGCGCGCCGATGCTGCCGTCGGCGCCGACGGGGTACCGGAAGATCTGGTTGGTGCCCATGGCGGCGACGTACAGGGTGCGGCCGTCCGGTGCGAGGGCGATGCCGTTGGGCTGTCGCAGGCCGCCGTCGACGAGCTCGACGCGGCCGCCGCGCACGCGGTAGACGCCGGTCACGCCGTTCATGGCATCGGGCCGGTTGCCGCGCTGGTAGGTCGGGTCGGTGAAGTAGACGGTGCCGTCGGCGGCGACGGTGAGGTCGTTGGGTGAGTTGAACAGCCGCCCGTCGTAGTCGGCGGCGACCGTCGTGCGGGAGCGGTCGGCCAGGCTGAAGGCGGAGACGCTGCGCTGGTCGTGGGTCGCCCCGTGCCGTTGGTGGTGCCGCGCCCGTAGGCGTCCAGGCACTTGGTGCCGAACACCGTCAGCTGCCTGCCCGAGGTGTACGTCCACCGCTGGTTGGTGCGGCCGGTGCAGTCCCACAGCTGCGTCTGTGCACCGTTGGCGGTCGAGGCGCCGTTGACGTCCAGGCACCGTCCCGACTGGGCGCCGACGATGGGTGTGCTCTGCCCCGGCATGATCGGCGCCGCGAGAGCCGGGGTGCGGGCGGCCACGACCGTGCCGGCGAGCGCCGCGGCCACCGCGAGGGCGCCGGCCGCGACGGCCGGTCGTCTGCGACCGCCGGGTGCGATGTGCGAGTCGGTCATGGCGCTCCTTGGAATTCGATATTGATCGATTGCTTAATTCTGCGTGCATGCGTCTGGCGGGTCAATTGTTTCGAAAACCGTGGCCGCTGTTCGGGTCCCCGGAATTGGCTCCGGAAAACTGTTATTCGTGACCATGCGGCCGGGTCGTCGCCGAAAATTACGCAATCTGTGGATCGACAGGCAGGTCGTCCCAACTGGGGATATGTATTTTCGGGTACGATTCTGCAGTCGTTCGACTTGAATGTTGCCGGCGATTCTGGCAGCGTCGCGGTCTCAGGTGCGAACGTTCCGCCAGGCGCTCGCTGATTGGCCGGCGCTGCTGGCGCCAAGGTCACGCCCGGTCTGGGATGTTAGCGCTCACGCGGTGCATCGATTACCGGAAGCAAGGGAGACCGAGGTGGCTGGAAGCCGGCGGAAGAGATCGTCCGCCATCAGAGCGCTGACCGCTGGTGTGGTCGGTGTCGTGGCCGTCGCCGTGGCCGCGGTGATGATGCCGGCGGCGGACGCGGCGGCGAGCACGCTGGGTGCGGCGGCGGCGCAGTCGGGCCGGTATTTCGGCACGGCGGTCGCGGCCGGTCGGCTGGGCGACTCGACGTACACGACGATCGCCGGCCGTGAGTTCAACATGATCACGGCCGAGAACGAGATGAAGCCCGATGCGACGGAGCCGCAGCGGGGGCAGTTCAACTTCAGCTCGGGCGACCAGATCTACAACTGGGCGACCCAGCGGGGGATGAAGGTGCGCGGGCACACCCTGGCGTGGCACGGGCAGCAGCCGGGGTGGATGCAGAGCCTGTCCGGCAGCAACCTGCGGCAGGCGATGATCGACCACATCAACGGGGTGATGGGCCACTACAAGGGCAAGCTCGCCTACTGGGACGTGGTGAACGAGGCCTTCAACGAGGACGGCAGCCGCCGGCAGTCCAACCTGCAGGGCACCGGCAACGACTGGATCGAGGTGGCGTTCCGCACTGCGCGCAACGCCGACCCGTCCGTCAAGCTCTGCTACAACGACTACAACATCGAGAACTGGTCCTACGGCAAGACGCAGGGCGTCTACCGGATGATCCAGGACTTCAAGTCCCGGGGGGTGCCGATCGACTGTGTCGGGCTGCAGACCCACTTCACCGGCGGTAGCTCGCTGCCGGGGAACTTCCAGACGACGCTGTCGAGCTTCGCGGCGCTCGGGGTGGACGTGGCGCTGACCGAGGTCGACGTCACGAACTCCTCGACGTCGCAGTACGGCGGGCTGACCCAGGCATGCATGAACGTGCCCCGCTGCGTCGGCATCACCGTCTGGGGCGTGCGGGACAGCGACTCGTGGCGGTCCAACGAGAGCCCGCTGCTGTTCGACGGCGGCGGCAACAAGAAGGCCGCCTACACCTCGGTCCTCAACGCCCTCAACGCCGCCGGCCCGACCACCTCGCCGACGGCGAGCCCGACCTCCTCGCCGACCGGGAGCACCCCGCCCGGCACGCCGGGCGGCACCAACGAGATCGTCGGCACGCAGTCCGGCAGGTGCTTCGACGTCCCCAACGCCACGCAGACCAACGGCACCCGGGTGCAGCTGTACGACTGCCACGGCCAGTCCAACCAGCAATGGACGTACACGTCGGGCAAGGCGCTGCAGGTGTACGGCAACAAGTGCCTGGACGCCAACGCCAACGGCACCGCCAACGGCACCGCCATCATCATCTGGGACTGCAACGGCGGGACCAACCAGCAGTGGAACGTCAACGCCAACGGCACGATCAGCGGCGTGCAGTCCGGGCGCTGCCTGGACGTGTGGGGCACCGGCAACGGTCAGCAGGTGCAGCTGTACGACTGCCACGGCCAGGCCAACCAGCAGTTCAAGCTCGTCTCGCTCGGCGGCCCGACCTCGCCGCCGCCGTCCTCGCCGTCGCAGTCGCCGGGCGGGTCGTGCTCGCTGCCGTCGTCGTACCGGTGGACGTCGACGGGCGCCCTCACCAACCCGCAGAACGGGTGGGTGTCGCTGAAGGACTTCACCAATGTCGTCTACAACGGCAAGCACCTGGTCTACGCGTCGAACGTCTCCAGTGGAGGCTCGTACGGCTCGATGAGCTTCGGCCTCTTCACCAACTGGTCGGACATGGGTTCGGCCACCCAGACCGGGATGAGCCAGGGCACGGTGGCGCCGACGCTGTTCTACTTCGCGCCGAAGAACGTCTGGGTGCTGGCCTACCAGTGGGGGCCGAACGCGTTCAACTACAAGACTTC
>NZ_JBEXUD010000024.1:15607-165171 GCF_040614215.1 Dactylosporangium sp. NPDC006015 | reverse complement strand
GCGAAGTCGGGGGACGGGTCCTGGTTGAGCACGCTCACGACGCTGTCGCTGCGGAACGGCACGCGCAGGCCGACCACCTCGGCGCCGCCGAGCGGCGAGTGCAGCAGCGCGATCGCGGCGTCCTCGTCGAGCCGGTCGGCGTCCAGGGCGCAGCGCAGGAGCAGCAGCAGCGGCGCGATCGCCGGCTGCAGGTGCAGCGGCAGGTCCTCGGCCTCGGTGACGGTCGGCACGCCCGCCGAGTGCAGGGCCCGCTGCAGCGGCGCGAGCTGCCGGGCGGTGGAGCGCACCACGACCGCCATCCGCGACCACGGCACGCCGCGCAGCAGGTGCGCCTCGCGGAGCCGGTGCGCCAGGAACGCCGCCTCCGTCGTCTCCGAGCCGAACGTCGCGGTCTCCACCGTCCCGCCGGGGCGGGACGCCTCCAGCAGCCGGTGCCGGGACGGGCCGCGCAGCCGCGACGCGACCCGCCGGGTCGGCGCGAGCAGCCCGTCGCCGAGCCGGCGCGAGCCGGGCAGGATCACCTGCGGCGCGGGCCGCCCGCCGGCGGTGCGGAACCGGTCGGGGAAGTCGGCGACGATCCCCGGGTCTGCGCCGCGGAACGCGAACGTCGAGGAGTCGGGGTCGGCGAACGCGACGAGGTGCGCGCCCGAGCCGGCGATCAGGTCGAGCAGCTCGATCTGGGCGGGGTCGGTGTCGGGCAGCTCGTCGAGGTAGACGCACTCGATCCTGCGCCGCTCGGCGGCGAGGAGGTCGGGCTGGTCGGCCAGCAGCCCCGCCGCGGCCCGCACCAGCTCCGCGTAGTCATAGGCGACGGCGCCCCGGCCGGCCGCGTCACGCAGGGCGAGGACCTGCAGATACTCCTCGAAGAACGCGGCCGCGGCGGCCCAGTCGGGGCGCTGGTGCACGACCGCGAGCCGGGCCAGCCCCTGCGGGCCGACGCCACGCTCGACGGCGCGCAGCAGCAGGTCGCGCAGCTCGGTCGCGAACGCGCGGGTGCCGAGCGCGCCGCGCAGCGCCTCGGGCCACGGCGCCCGCGAGTCCTGCAGCAGCTCGCGGATGACGAGGTCCTGCTCGGGGCCGGTGAGCAGCCGCGGCGACGGCTCGCCGCGCTCGACGGCGGCGCGGCGCAGCAGCCCGAACGCATAGCCGTGGAACGTGCGGACCATCGGCTCGGCGGTGGTCCGCAGGCCCGCCGCGCGGCCCAGCCGCGCCTCGATCGTGTCCCGCAGCCGCACCGCGCCGCGCCGGCCGAACGTCAGCACCAGGATCCTGTCGGGCTCGACCCCTTCGGCGACCCTCGCGGCGACGGCCTCGACGAGCGTGGTCGTCTTGCCGGTGCCGGGGCCGCCGACGACGAGCAGCGGCCCGGCCGTGTGCTCCACGACGAGCCGCTGCCACGGGTCGGCCTCGATCGCGACCGCCGCCGGAGCGGGGCGCCGCACCAAACGGAAGGCACGGCGGGGGGCAGCGGTCGCGGTCACGCCGCTATGCAATCACGACCGTCCGACAATTCCTCCGAGGAGGCTCGCCTCCAGCAGGTCGAGTGACTCCGGCACGTCCCGGGAGATCAGCAGCATCGTCATCGCCGACGGGCGGACGAACTCCTGGGCGGTGAGGCCGCGCAGCCACTCGAGCAGGCCGGCGTAGAAGCCGTCGGCGTCGAACAGCAGCACCGGCTTGCGGTGCAGGTCGAGCATGGCGGTCGTCCACACCTCGAACAGCTCGTCGAGGGTGCCGAGCCCGCCGGGCAGGACCACGAACGCGTCCGCCTTCTCGATCATCAGCGTCTTGCGCGACGCCATGCCGTCGGTGACGACGAGCTCGTCGGACTTCGTGTCGGCGACCTCCAGGTCCACGAGGGACTGGGGGATGACACCGTAGGTGCGGCCGCCGCCGTCGCGGGTGCCGTCGGCGACGGCACCCATCATGCCGACGCAGCCACCGCCGGAGACCAGCTCGTGACCGCGCCGGCCGATCTCGACGCCGAGCTGGTGGGCGAGGTCGAGCCAGCGCTGGTCGAGCCGCTGCGACGAGGCGCAGAACACACCGATCGCCGCCATCAGCCGCTCGCCTCCCGCGCGGTCCGGCGGGCGGACGCCACCTCGATCTCCTCGGATCCGGCGTCCACGATGTACTGGACGGCCTCGTCGACGTCGTCGGTCAGGTACAGCAGGCCCAGGTCCTCGGGGCCGATCTTGCCGTCGGCCTGCATGGTGTCGCGGAGCCAGTCGACCAGGCCCTGCCAGTAGCTGGTGCCCATCAGCACCACCGGGAAGCGGGTGACCTTCTTCGTCTGCACGAGCGTCACCGCCTCGAACAGCTCGTCGAGGGTGCCGAAGCCGCCGGGCAGCACGACGAACGCCTGCGCGTACTTGACGAACATGGTCTTGCGGGCGAAGAAGTAGCGGAAGTCGATGCCGAGGTCGACCCACTCGTTGAGGCCCTGCTCGAACGGCAGCTCGATGCCCAGGCCCACCGACAGCCCGCCGGCGTCCGCGGCGCCCTTGTTGGCCGCCTCCATGACGCCGGGGCCGCCGCCGGTGATGACCGCGTAGTTCGCCCGGGCGAGCGCCGCGCCGAGCTCCTCGCCGAGCCGGTATTCGGGGCTGTCGGGCTTGCTGCGGGCCGAACCGAAGACGCTCACGGACGGTGGCAGGTCGGCGAGGGTGTCGAAGCCCTCGACGAACTCGCTGAGGATCCGCAGCGCCCGCCACGCGTCCTTCGTCTTCCACTCGCCGCGCAGGTGCGAGTCGAGCAGCCGCTGGTCGGCGGTGCTCGGCGGAATCGAGTCGCGGCGCAGCGTCACCGGTCCGCGGTGCCGCTCGCGCGGCTGACTGGTCCTACCCTCGGTCATGGTCCCCACCGTACGTGGATGTCATGATGCAATGCAGCCATGGGGCGTCGGCGGGGACTGGTCGTCGCACTGGCGGTCGCGGTCACCGCCGGTGTCGGCGCGGTCTGGTACGGGTTGGGCACGGCGGCTGTGCCGGACGGCACGATCGCGGCCCAGCCGTCTCCCCCGGACTCACCGTCCCCTTCGCCGTCCCGTTCGCCATCGCCATCGCCGGAGCCTTCGCCGACGCCCTCGCCGGTGGTCACCGCGGTCCCGGCGAGCGGCACCGGGAAGTTCGACTACAGCGCCGTCGCGGGCGAGCCGACCGGCGGGGCCGGACGGCTGGTGCGGTACACGGTCGCCACCGAACAGGGTTCAGGGGTCGATCCGGAAGAGTTCGCGGTGGCGGTGCACGCGACGCTGGGAGATCCGAGAAGCTGGATCGCCGGTGGCCGGGTCTCCTTCCAGCGGGTGCCCGACGGGCAGCCGAGCGAGCTGACCGTGCACCTGGCGACCCCCGCCACGACCGACTCGATGTGCGCGAGGCGGGGCGTGCGCACCCGCGGCGAGGTCTCCTGCCGCGGCGGGCGCGACGTGATCATCAACCTGAAGCGGTGGCAGCTCGGCGTCCCCTGGTATCCGGTGCTCGGCGACTACCGGGACATGGTCGTCAACCACGAGGTCGGTCACTTCCTCGGCAACGGCCACGCGGTCTGCCCGCGCAAGGGCGCGCCGGCGCCGGTGATGGCGCGGCAGACGTTCGGTCTCGAGGGATGCGAGCGGAACCCGTGGCCGTACCCGGACGGCAGGACGTTTGTGACGGGACCGCCCGCACCGCGGTGATCAGGTCGTTCGTCGGCCATCGGTGAGAAATCAGGTGCAGAGGGCAACGTTCGCCGGTTTCATCGCGTCATTCCCGATATACCGGACGGCAAGGTGTAGGGGGTGACCGGCATGACTCGTGCGGAGCACGACCGTCGCAGGCGGCAGATGAACCGGCGGATCCGCGAGGTGCTCGCGGTGCGCCGCCTGCTGGCCGCCCTGGGCCCGCAGGTCGAACCCCCGGATCCCTCAACGCACGAGCGCTGAGGCCGGTTACGGCGTCCCGCGCGGCCTTATGCGCCTGCCGTCAGCCAGCGCCGCACCACGTCGGCGCCCTCGATGATCTTGTCGAGCTCGACGTGCTCGTCCTGCTTGTGGGCGAGGTTCGGGTCGCCGGGGCCGTAGTTGAGCGCCGGGACGCCGAGGGTCGCGAACCTGGCCACGTCGGTCCAGCCGAGCTTCGCCCGCGGCGGCTGCCCGATCGCGGCGAGGAACTCCCGGGCCGCCGGCGCGTCCAGGCCCGGCAGCGCACCCGGCGCCGAGTCGACGATCTCCAGCTCGAAGCCGGCGAGCACCTCCCGTACATGAGCGGCGGCCTGCTCCTCGGAGCGGTCGGGCGCGAACCGGAAGTTGACCTCGACCACGCACTCGTCGGGGATCACGTTGCCCGCGACGCCGCCGCCGATCCGGACCGCGTTCAGCCCCTCGCGGAACTCGCAGCCGTCGATGACGACCGTGCGCGGCTCGTACACCTGAAGGCTCCGCAGAATCGGCGCGGCCTTGTGGATCGCGTTGTCGCCGAGCCAGGAACGGGCCGAGTGCGCGCGCCGGCCGGTGGTGCGGGCGAGGACCCGCAGCGTGCCCTGGCAGCCCGCCTCGACGAGGCCGTGCGTCGGCTCCAGCAGCAGCGCGAACGACGCGTCGGTCAGCAACTCCGGCCGCTTGTCGGCGAGGATCTTCAGCCCGTTGCGCGCCGAGTCGACCTCCTCGCACTCGTAGAAGACGTAGGTGACGTCGTGGCGGGGCGCCTGCTCGGTGACCGCGAGGTGCAGCGCGATCGCCGTGCCCGACTTCATGTCCGACGTGCCGCAGCCGTGCATGAGGCCGCCCTCGGTGCGCGACGGCCAGTTGTCGTTGAGCGGGACCGTGTCGAGGTGCCCGGCGAGCACGACGCGCTCCGGCCGGCCCAGCTCGGTGCGCGCGACGATCGTGTGCCCGAAGCGCTCCACCTTCAGCCCCGTGCCGACGAGTGCGTGCTGGACCTGGTCGGCGATCTCCGCCTCGTCGCCGGACACCGACTCGATGTCGACGAGGGCTCGGGTCAGGGCCACCGGGTCTTCGAGCACGTCACGCGTCAGCATGCCCATACCCTAGATGCGGTAGCGTTCGGTCACGTGACGACCGCCTACATCGACTCCCCCGCCTGGGGACTTGGCCTGGCCACCGTGGCCTCCTCGGGTCAGGTCCTGGACGCCTGGTTCCCCACCGGTCACCTCGGCCTCGGCGCGCTTCCGGCCGAGGCGCCGGCGCTCGCCCCGACCGGCGCGGCGCCGCTGCCGTCGCTGTCCGTCGAGGTGGTCCGGGTCGAGATCGGCTCCCTGGGCGACGCACCGGCCTCCACCGCCGACGCCTACCTGCGGCTGCACCTGCTCTCGCACCGGCTCATCCAGCCGCACCAGGCCAACCTCGACGGGCAGTTCGGGCTGCTCGCCAACGTCGCGTGGACCTCCGCCGGCCCGTGCCTGCCCGACCAGGTCGACGAGCTGCGGCTGGCCGAGCGTCTCGCGGGGCGCCGGCTCAACGTCTTCGGCATCGACAAGTTCCCGCGCATGGTCGACTACGTCACGCCGTCCGGTGTCCGCATCGCCGACGCGGACCGGGTGCGCCTGGGCGCCCACCTGGCCCCCGGCACGACCGTCATGCACGAGGGCTTCGTCAACTTCAACGCCGGCACCCTGGGCACCTCGATGGTGGAGGGCCGCATCTCCGCGGGCGTCGTGGTCGGCGACGGCACCGACGTCGGCGGCGGCTCCTCGATCATGGGCACGCTCTCCGGTGGCGGCAAAGAGGTGATCCGGCTGGGCGAGCGCTGCCTGCTGGGCGCCAACGCGGGCATCGGCATCTCGCTCGGCGACGACTGCGTCGTCGAGGCGGGCTGCTACATCACCGCCGGCTCGAAGCTCACCCTGCCCGACGACCGGGTCGTGAAGGCGCGCGAGCTGTCCGGCATGTCCAACCTGCTGTTCATCCGCAACTCGGTCTCGGGCCGTCTCGAGGTCCGCGAGCGGGCGGGCCGCGGCATCGAGCTGAACGCCGCACTGCACGCCAACTGACTTCCCCATGATCCGGTAGAGAAATCGCCGCTCTGGCGACAACATCTCTACCGGATCATGGGATTCGGCCTTACTGCAGGCGCTTCACCGCTTCGGCGACGCGCTCGTCGGTCGCGGACAGGGCGGCCCGGACGTGCCGGCTGCCCTCCGGGCCGTAGAACGCGCCGGGCGCGGTCAGGATGCCGCGCTCCGCCAGCCAGGCCACCGTGTCCCAGGAGTCCTCGTCGCGGGTCAGCCACAGGTACAGGCCGGCCTCGGAGTGCTCGACGGTGAACCCCGCCGCGGTGAACGCCTCGCGCAGGGCCGCACGGCGGCCGGCATAGCGGTCGCGCTGCTCCTGGACGTGCGCCTCATCGCCGAGGGCCGCCACCATCGCCGCCTGGACCGGGGCGGGGACGATCATGCCGGCGTGCTTGCGGACGGCGAGCAGCTCGTCGACCAGGGCGGGGTCGCCGGCGACGAAGCCCGCGCGATACCCGGCCAGGTTGGAGCGCTTCGACAGCGAGTGCACCGCGAGGACGTTGTCGAAGCGACCGTCGCAGACCGACAGGATCGAGACCGGCTCGGCCTCCCACGGCAGCGGCAGGTAGCACTCGTCGCTGGCCACGACGGCGCCGCGCTCGCGGGCCCAGTCGACGACCTTGCGCAGGTGGGCGGCTGGCAGCACGCGACCGGTCGGGTTGGACGGCGAGTTGACCCACACGAGGCGGACCCGCGCCGGGCCGAGCGCCGTCAGCGAGTCGGACCGCACCACGGTCGCGCCGGTGAGCTGCACGCCGGCCTCATACGTCGGGTAGCAGACCGGCGGGATGACCACGGTGTCGCCGGGCCCGAGCCCGAGCAGCGTCGGCAGCCACGCGACCAGCTCCTTCGAGCCGATCGTCGGCAGCACGCCGAAGCCGTCGCCGGCCGGCGCACACCACTGGGTCACCCAGGCGCGGATCGCGGCCCGCAGCTGCGGGGTGCCGGCGGTCAGCGGATAGCCGGGCGAGTCCGACGCCGCCGCCAGGGCAGCACGGATCGCCGCGGGCACCGGATCGACGGGCGTGCCGATCGACAGGTCGATCAGCCCGTCGGGGTGCTCTGCGGCTCTGGCCTTCGCCGGCTCCAAGCGGTCCCACGGGAAGTCCGGAAGCCCGGCGGCGAGCGAGCGCCGGGCGGCGGGACTTCCCGTGTGCGAGACGATGCCGGTCAGTGGTCGTGCTCCTGCGGCGGCAGGCCGGCGACGAACGTCGCGTCCTTCTCGACCTTCCCGACCTTCGACGCGCCACCGGGCGAGCCCAGCTCGTCGAAGAACGAGTAGTTCGCGCCGACGAAGTCCTTCCACTTCTCCGGGACGTCGTCCTCGTAGAAGATCGCCTCGACCGGGCACACCGGCTCGCAGGCACCACAGTCGACGCACTCATCCGGGTGGATGTAGAGCATGCGGTTGCCCTCGTAGATGCAGTCGACAGGGCACTCCTCGATGCACGCCTTGTCGAGCAGGTCCACGCAAGGTTCGGCGATGATGTATGTCACGGGTCGCCCTCTTTCGCACCTGAGGCTGCCAACGTGGTTGGCGAACCCCGCCGCATCCCTACCGCGGCGGTACGAGCCTAGTATCCCGCCGTTCTGGAGGTGCAGCGTGCTCGGTCCACAGCATGTGGGAAGTCGGGTCGTCGTGCGCCGCATCGTGGGACAGCGCGGCGATCGACCCCTCTACTCGGACATTCTGGGCCGACTCGTCGAGATCACCGAGACGCATCTCACAGTGCGTGGGCGGACCGGCGCCGTCCGCGTTCCAATCGCTGAGATCCACAGGGCCAAGCCCGTGCCCGACCGGCGCCGCCTCACGCCCACCGAGTCCCTGGAGGTCGCCGCCGCGGCCGGCTGGCCCGCGGGCGAGCGCGACCAGCTCGGCGACTGGCTCCTGCGCGCCACCGACGGCTGGACCATGCGCGGCAACTCGGCCCTCCCGGTCGGCGACCCCGACCTGCCGCTGCCCGATGCCGTCGACGCGGTTTCGCGCTGGTACGAGCAGCGCGCCCTCCCGCCGGCGATGAGCGTCCCGCTGCCGCTCTTCCAGCGCATCGACGACGAGCTCGACCGCCGGGGCTGGACCCCGATGCCGCTGACGCTGCTCATGACCGCCCGCCTCGCCGACCTGCCGGCCGCCGCCGATCCGCAGGTGACGCTCGACGCCTCGCCGTCGGACGAGTGGCTGACCGCCGTCGCCGGCCGGAAGGGCCCGCTGCCCCCCTCCGCCCGCGGCGTCCTCACCGGCGTGGCGGCCGTCCGGTTCGCCTCGCTGCGCGACCCGGCCGGCGCCCTGCTGGCCACCGGCCGGGGCTGCGTCGCCGACCCCGACGGCCGCTGGCTGGGCCTGTCCCTGATCGGCACCGACGAACACGCCCGGCGCCAGGGCCTCGCCCGGCGCGTCCTCGGCACCCTGACCGCGTGGGCCATGGAAGCCGGCGCCACCGACGCCTACCTGCAGGTGGAGCAGCGCAACACGGGGGCGGTCGCCCTGTACGAGAAGCTCGGCTTCACCACGCACCACGTCTACCAGACACGGGTCCTGCCCACCGGCTGACTGGTCACGGCGTCCCAGATCGAGCCGTCGTCCTTCGATCTTGATCCAGGCAGCGAAGCCGGACGGCGGGCGGGCGAAGCTGCGCGAGTTACCGGGCACGCCGCCGCGCCGTCCCCACGACTGCCTCACAGCCGGCTGGCGACGGGCACCAGAGCCGTCGGCTTGCGGGCCGCCGGCCACATCGCCGGGCAGGGCGAGGGCGGGTCGGCTAGCGACGGACGATGCGGCGAGGCTTGGTGCCGGCGCGGTCGATGTACCGCTTCCACGACTGCGACCGGTAGTCCCAGCCGAGCGTCATCAGCGCGAGCACGCCCAGAACCGCGCCGATGGCGGAGAGGCCGACGAAGTAGAAGAACTGACGGAAGACGAGCCCGACGCCGTCGCCGAACGGGGTGGCACCCGACACGAACGGCCCGACCAGCACCGCGAGCACGCACGCGGACACCACGGCGATGCCCAGGTCGGCCACGAGGCGGAGCATGGGGTGTCGGCGCCCGTACCAGAACGCGACGGGGATCATCACGGCACCGACCGCGAAAAGCGCCCACAGGCCGATCGTGACCTGCTTGTCGTCGTCGTTGCCGGCGGCGAACCGCACGACCAGCCGCGCGACGACGTTGACGAGGAAGAGCCCCCCGGCGATGAGGCCGACCGGCAGCCAACGCTCCTTCATCACAAGCCTCCGCTGATGTTCGCTCCCCGTGCGCCGCCGAGGGTCACGGACGGTGCGGGAACGTGTCTACCTTTCCCACGCTCTGTGGCGCAAGAGGCGTTGCCTTCGAGTTCGCTGAGCCCGCGACCCGCTGCCGTAGCGCCGTGACGTAGATGCCGATCGCGAACGCCAGCGGCCCCGCGAACAGCGTCAGCAGCCCTACCCAGTTGTCGTTGGTGATGAGCAGGTCACCCTCGGTGGTGCGACCCGCCGCCAAGATCCAAACGACGCACCAGGCACCCGCCGGCAGCAGCGCCGCGAACCGCCGGCCCGTCGTCGTGAACGCGAACCACCCGAGCATCGGATTCGTCACCAGCGCCAGCACCAGCGCGAGCGGGATCCGCATGTTGCTCGTCCCGGTGCCGGACAGCCCGAGGTCGGACACCCGCAACGGCGCCAGGAACGCCTCGAACACCGCCAGCGCCACCGCCAGCAGCACCGCGACGACCAGCCCGCCGATCGTGATCACGATGTCGAGCGGCCCGCCGGCCACCTCGGGCTTCGGCGCCTCTTCGCCACCGGGCACGGCGAACCCACTGCCGGGCGCATAGGGCTCCACCCCGCCGCCCGGACCGTCCCCACCGACCTCGGGAGCACTGACATCGCCCGCCGCCGGACCCTTGTGGAGCACGGGTCGACCACCAACCGCCGTTTCGCCCGCGGTGGCGCCGGCCGGGCCGCCCTCGGCGGCACTGGCATCACCCGCTGCCGGACTCCTGCCGAGCACGGGTCCGCCACCGACCGCCGGACCGTCCCCGACCACCGGACCGTCCCCTGCCGGGCCGCTCCCGGCCGCCGCCGCAGCAGCGCTGTCGCTCGCCGGGCCGCTCCCCTTCGCCGGAGCGCTGTCGCCCGCCGGGCCGCTCCCGGCCGCGGCAGCGCTGGCGCCCGCCGCGGTGGCGTCGGCGCCCGCCGGCTTGGACAGGTCTGCCCGCGCGGCGCCGGACTGGCCGGCGCGCGGTGCGGTCACCGCCTTCCGCTTCGTCACGACGCCGCGGTCTCCAGCTGCGGGGCGGGCGCCTCGATGTCCAGGCCCGCGAACAGGTCCTCTTCCCAGCCGTGCGGCCCCACGCCGGGACCCTTCACGCCACGGGCGAGCTGGTAATACTCCACACCCATGAACTCGGCGCCGAAATTGCCAGCGATCGCGAACAGCCACGACGTCGGCGGGATCTGCGTCGCGTGTGCGCGCAGCGCGGCGGTCTTCTCCTCGGCGAACTCGTGCCCGTCGAGGCGGGCCGCGATCTCGTGGTCGGCGGTGCCGAAGGGCAGGTCCTCGGGCTTCTCCACGTCGGCGAACGGGTTGTCCGAAGAGTCGCGGAACTCCCGCATGCCGGCCTCCAGGACGCTGCGCGGGACCGCGGTCCAGTAGACCTTCGTGGGCGCGATGCCCTCGGCGTCGGCCAGCTCGACGGCCCGCATCAGCACCCGGTGCGCCTGGATGTGGTCAGGGTGGCCATAGAAGCCATTGGGGTCATAGGTGACGGCGACCTGCGGGCGGATCTCGCGGATCACCTCCAGCAGCTCGGTCGCGGCCGCGTCGAGGTCGGCGCCCCAGAACGCGCGGGGGTGATCGTTCTGCGGGGTTCCCATCATCCCGGAGTCGCGATAGCGCCCGGCGCCGCCGAGGAACCGGTGGTCGGTGACCCCGAGCCGGCGGCACGCCTCCTCCAGCTCCGCGATGCGATAGCCGCCGAGCTGGTCGGCCGCACCCGCGGCGAGCCCGGCGAGCTCGGGCCGGTGGATCTCGCCCTCCTCACCGAGCGTGCAGGTGATCAGGGTGACGTGCGCGCCGGCGGCCGCATAGTGGGCCATCGTCGCGCCGGTCCCCATCGACTCGTCGTCGGGGTGCGCATGGACGAAAAGGATGCTCCGAGCACTCACAGCGCCAACTCTACGACGTGCGTATGACACTTCCCCCGCGGCGCGGCGCCGGTGGAGCATGACAATCGGGCCGCTTCGGGTAAACATTCCGGGGTGGACTATCCGGAGTTGGCCGCGCGCACCCGACGCTTCTCCTATGGCGCTCCGCGCGCCGTGACGGTGACCTCGGACGGGGCGCGGGTGGTGTTCCTGCGCTCGTCAGGCCCCGAGGACAGCCGCGACGCCCTGTGGGTGTTCGATGTGGCTGACAGGGCGGAGCGGCTCCTCGCCGACCCCGCCGTCCTCCTGAGCGTCGAAGCCGACCTTCCGCCCGCGGAGCGGGCCCTGCGCGAGCGGCTGCGGCTGTCGGCGGGCGGCATCGGCTCGTACGCCATGGACAGCGCCGGCGTGATGGCCGTCTTCCCGCTCGGGGGGCGCCTCTTCCGGGTGGACCTGCTGACCGGGGACCTCACGGAGCTGCGCACGGCCGGGCCCGCCGTCGATCCGCGACCGGATCCGGCAGGGCAGCGGGTGGCGTACGTGACGGGCGGCGCACTCCGTGTGATCGAGCCCGACGGGACCGACGCGGTGCTGGCCGGCGAGGAGGGCGTGACCTGGGGCCTCGCGGAGTTCATCGGCGCGGAGGAGTTCCACCGCTTCCGGGGCTACTGGTGGTCGCCGGACGGCCGCAGCATCCTGACCGCCCGGGTCGACGAGTCGCGGGTGCCGCGCTGGCACCTGCATGACCCGTCGCAGCCGGACCAGCCGCCGACGACGGTGGCGTACCCGCACGCCGGCGCGACCAACGCGAAGGTCACCCTGCACGTGCTGGACCTGGACGGCGGCTGGGTGGACGTGCACTGGGACCGGGAGACGTACCCGTACCTGGTGGAGGCCTCGTGGACCGAGCAGGGCGGCCCGCTGCTCACGGTGCTGCGCCGCCTGCAGCAGCACGGCCTGGTGATCGCGGTCGACCCGCGGACCGGTGAGACGCAGGTGCACGCCGAGCTCGCCGACCCGCGCTGGGTCGAGCCGGTCCCCGGCACCCCGCAGCACCTGGCCGACGGCCGGGTCCTCGTCGGCGGCGAGCTCGCGCACGACGGCTACGACGCGCGCTGCCTGTTCGCCGACGGCAGCCTGCTGACGCCGGCCGACCTGTACGTGCGGCGCGTCGCCGGCCGTCTCGCCGGCGACCTCATCGTCGAGGCCAGCGAGGGCGAGCCGAGCGAGCAGCACGTGTTCTGCGTCCCCGTCTCGCACGCCGGAGCGCAGGCGCAGCGGCTCACCTCCGAGCCGGGCTGGCACGTCGCGCACGCGGCCGCCCGCACGGTGGTGATCGGGTCGCAGACGCTGGAGCACGCCGGCTGGCAGTACACCATCCGCCACGACGACGCAGAGATCGGCACCATCGCGTCGCTCGCCGCGACACCGCCCTTCGCCCCGAGGCCGGTGCTGGAGCGGGTCACCGACCGGAGGCTGCCCACCGCCGTGCTCTACCCGCGCGGGCACGTCGCCGGGCGGAAGCTGCCGGTCCTCGTGGCGATCTACGGCGGGCCGGGCCACCAGGAGGTCGTCGCGGCGCGGGCCCGCTGGCTGGAGAAGCAGTGGTGGGCCGACGCCGGGTTCGCCGTCGTCACGATCGACAACCGGGGCACCCCCGGGGTGTCGCCGACGTTCGAGAAGTCGATCCACCGGCGCTTCTCCGACGTCATCCTCACCGACCAGGCCGACGCCCTGCAGGCGCTCTCGGAGAAGCACCCCGACCTGGACCTGGACCGGGTCGCGATCCGCGGCTGGTCGTTCGGCGGCTGGCTGTCGGCGCTGGCGGTGCTGCGCCGCCCGGACGTCTACCACTGCGCGGTCGTCGGCGCACCGGTCACCGACTGGGCGCTGTACGACACCGCATACACGGAGCGTTACCTGGGGCTGCCCGCGGACGCGCCGGAGGTGTACAGCCACAACTCGCTGATCGAGCTGGCCGCCGAGCCGCCCGTGCGCCCGGAGGACGCCCGGCCGATGCTGCTCGTGCACGGCCTCGTCGACGACAACGTGGTCGCCGCGCACACGCTGCGCCTGTCGGCGGCGCTGCTCGCCGCGGGCCGGCCGCACTCGATGATCCCGCTGACCGGCGCGACGCACATGGCCGCGGGCGGGCTGGCGGAGAAGCTGCTGCGCATCGAGCTGGACTTCATCCGGCGATCCGTATCCTGACGTCGCCGCCGAGGCGGCCCTCCTTCGGTTCCCTGGTCACCGCGCCGCTCTGCAGCAGCGCGGTGACCACCTTGACGGCGTCGGCGGCGCGGTACACCGTCTCCGTGAGGGCGAACCGCTTCAGCTCGGTGACGGACCTGTCGCCCCCGCGCAGGTAGGTCAGGAGCTCGCGCCGCAGCGCGCCCGGGTTCGGGTCGAGGGTGATGTCCATGAGGTGACCCTCGGGGTCATTGGGGTCGCGGTACCGGACGCCGGCGTACTCGTCGAGGGCCCACATCTCGTTCTTGAACGCCTCGAGGCTCTTCGCCGACCGCGTGCCGAAGCCGATCGTCCGCTCCGCCTGCGGTCCGACCAGCGTCACCGCGGTGGTGAGCTCGAAGTCCCGCAACCGGTCCCGCGGCACATCTACGGTGATCACCTCGGCGGGCCTGGCGTCGGCGACGACCGCCGGGTCGATCCCCTCGATCATGGACAGCAGCGGGCCGGACCTCGCGCCGAGCGCCTTCAGCAGCACCGCCACGTCGCCGGACATGACGTGCACCGACAGCTCAGCCGGTGTCCGCAGCTCACGTTGTACGGCGCTGAGCCGCTGCTCCAGTCCCTTCGCCGCCGTGACGTACAGCAGTGTCAGCCGCTTTCTGGACAACCGGTCTCCGAACTCGGCGCACGCCCTCAGGGCCGCCTCCGCGATGTCACCGTCCAGCTCCGTCGCGGAGCCGTGCAGGAACGTCGCCCCGTGCGGCGAGTGCACTGCCCCCGGCACCCAGAGGTCGAGGTAGCGCACGAGCAATTCGCGGGTGACACCGGCGATCGACATGCTCTCTTTCTACGGCAGGCGTAGCGTTTCCGGCATGACCGCGCTTCTCGACAGCGACGAGGTGACCACCGCCCTCGCCCACCTCAACGGCTGGGCCGGCGACACATCCGGCATCGAACGCTCGGTGAAGGCCGGGACGTTCCTCGACGGCATCCGGCTGGTGGCCGAGGTGGCCCACGTGGCCGAGCAGGCCGACCACCACCCCGACATCGACATCCGTTGGCGGACGGTGACCTTCCGCCTGGTCACCCACAGCGAAGGCGGCGTGACCAGTAGGGACATCGCCCTCGCCGGCCAGATCAACGACCTGATCGGATAGGCGCTTTCGTTCCGGGCCCGAAAAATGTCGTAGCGGGTCGGTAGTGTCCAACCATGACCCACTTCGACGTGGCAAGTGCGGCGGTTGAGGCGGCCCTCGCGGCCGGGGCTCGGTATGCCGACGCGCGGGTGATGCACCGGCGGTCCGAGTCGATGAGCGCGCGCAACGGCGCGATCGAGGACCTGAGCCAGTCCGAGGACGCCGGCGTCGGCGTGCGGGCGCTGGTCGGGTCGAGCTGGGGGTTCTTCGCCCTGCCCGACCTGGGGCGCGACGCCGCGCGGCGGGCGGGTGAGCGGGCCACGGCGATCGCGCGGGCGTCGGCGTCGGTGCCCGGGCCGCCCGTGGACCTGGTGGAGATCGAGGCCCGCACCGACTCGTGGGCGAGCGCGTGCGAGGTCGACCCGCTGAGCGTGGCGCTGTCGACGAAGGGCGACCTGCTGACGGGCGCGACGGCGGAGGCGCACAAGGGCGGCGCCGACATCGCCGAGGGGCTGTATCAGATCTGGGACACGCGCAAGTGGTTCGTGTCGTCGCAGGGGCACCGCATCGACCAGCACATCCGCGAAGCGGGGGCGGGCATCTCCGCGACGGTGATCGGCGACGGGGAGACGCAGCGCAGGTCCTATCCGTCGTATCGCGGGCAGTATGGGACGAGGGGCTGGGAGCTGGTCGACGAGCTCGACCTGACGGCGCACGCCGCCCGGATCGCCGACGAGGCGCGGGCGCTGCTGTCCGCGCCGCAGTGCCCGGCCGGCGAGACGACCCTGATCCTGGGCAGCGAGCAGATGGCGTTGCAGATCCACGAGTCGGTGGGGCACGCGATCGAGCTGGACCGGATCCTGGGGTGGGAGGCGGCGTTCGCGGGGACGAGCTGGCTCGACCTGGCGCAGCTCGGCCGGCTGCGCTATGGCTCCGAGCTCATGAACATCACGATCGACCCGACGATCCCGGGTGCGCTCGGCTCGTTCGGCTATGACGACGAGGGGACGCCGGCGCAGCCGCGGCACGCGGTCCGCGACGGGATCTGGGTGGGCACCCTGGCCGGCCGGGAGTCGGCGGCGGTCGCGGGCCTGGACTATGCGGGCAGCGTGCGGGCCGACGGCTGGGCGCGGCTGCCGATGGTGCGCATGACGAATGTCGGGCTGACCCCCGGACCGCACACCCTCGAGGAGATGATCGCCGAGACCGCCGACGGCGTGCTGATGGACCTCAACCGGTCCTGGTCGATCGACGACAAGCGGCTCAACTTCCAGTTCGGCTGCGAGGTCGGCTGGGAGATCAAGGACGGCAAGCTCGGGCGGATGCTGCGCAACCCGACCTACACCGGCATCGGGCCGAAGTTCTGGGGCTCGATGGACATGCTGGGCTCGGAGACGACGGCGTGGGGCACGCCCAACTGTGGCAAGGGCCAGCCGGGCCAGATCGGGCACACGGGCCATCCGGCCTCGGCGGCCCGGTTCCAAAACGTGCGGGTGGGGGTCAGGGGATGAGCGGCCAGCGGAGCGGCCCGGGCCGCGAATCAGCATGGCAGGTTGGCTCAGGCCGACGCCGGAGCGCAGCGGAGGTGGCGGCATGAGCGAGACCGATCTCGCCGAGCGGATCCTGAAGCTGGTCGGCGACGGCATCGACGCCGAGGTGCTGGTGGGCCGGTCGGCGGTGGCGCTGACCAGGTTCGCCAATTCGTACATCCACCAGAACGTCGCCGACGAGACCACGGAGGTGCGGCTCAGGCTGCACGCCGACGGGCGGACCGCGACGGCGACCAGCACGGTCGTCAAGGGCATCGAGGGCATCGAGGACTTCGTCCAGCGCACGGTGGCCGGGATGCGGCTCGCGCCGGCCGACCCGACCTGGCCGGGCCTGGCCCCGCCGGCACCCGTCGCCTTCGGTGGCAACGTCGACGAGGCGACCGCGGCGGCGTCGCCGGACGACCGGGCGGCGAGGGTGCGGGCGTTCGTCGACGAGGCGGCCGGGCTGGAGGCGGCGGGGTATTGCCGCACGTCGTCGACCCGGGTCGTCTACGCCAACTCCGCCGGCCAGCACGTCACGGGCGGCAGGACGGGCGCGGCGATGGACGGCATCGCGCGGACCGCGACGTCGGACGGCCTGGCCCGGCTCGCGTCGGTGCGCCTCGCCGACCTCGACGGCGCGGTCCTGGGGGCCAGGGCGGCGGCGAAGGCCAGGGCCGGCGTCGACCCCGTGGAGCTGCCGCCGGGGCGGTATGAGGTGGTGCTGGAGCCGACGGCCGTCGCCGACGTGCTGCAGTTCCTCGCGATGTATGGCTTCAACGCCAAGATGGTGCAGGACCGCCAGTCGTTCCTGGAGCTGGGCGCGGCCCAGTTCGACCCCGCGGTGACGCTGGTCGAGGACGCGACGGCGGCCGACTCGACGGTGCTGCCGTTCGACGTGGAGGGCACCCCGCGGCAGCGGGTCGTCCTGGTCGACGCGGGCGTGTCGACCGCCCTCGTGCACGACCGGCGCACGGCCGCGAAGGCGGGCGCGACCTCGACGGGCCACGCGATCCCGGGCGGCGCCAGCTTCGGCGCGGTGCCTTCGAGCCTGCGGCTGCTCGCGCACGACGGACCCGCACCGGTCGAGGTCGACGGCCCGGCCGCCGACTCGGGCGTGGCGGGCCTGGTCGCCGGCGTGGAGCGCGGCCTCCTGGTGACCGACAACCACTACACCCGCGTCCTGGACCCGCGCACCCTGGTCGTCACCGGCCTGACGCGCAACGGCGTCTGGCTCATCGAGGACGGCGTGGTGACCACCCCGGTGCGCAACTTCCGCTTCACCCAGTCCTACCCGCAGGCCCTGGCCCCCGGCGCCGTGCTGGGCGTCGGCCCACGCGCCGTCGAGCTGCCGGGCGCCTGGTCGGAGTCGGGCGCGTCCGCCCCGGCGCTGCGCCTCGCTTCGTGGAACTACACCGGCGGCGCCTCTGGCTGACGCCCTCAGACCTCGCGCCCCTCGCACCCCCGACTCCGCAACGCCGCCCGGACGCACCGCCGCCGAACGCACCGCCGCTGGGCGTATGGCTGGGGACGGCATGCCCTCGAAGCGGCGGAGGCCGGAGGGGCGCTGCGTGCCCTCGACGCGCCGCAGCGCCAGGCAGACCGGCGTCGATCGGTCCCGTGCGGAGCCGGGAAGTTCCCCACGCCACCGAGCCGCCACCGAGCCTCAGCGCGGAACCGCCGGCAACCACGTCCGCAGGGCGCATCCGGGGAACGGCGTGTCTCGAAGCGGCGCCGGGCGGGCGCCGCACGCCCTCGACGCGCCGCAGCGCCAGGCAGACCGGCGTCGATCAGACTCGTACGGAATCGGAAAGATCCTCACGCCACCAAGCCTCAGCGCGGAACCGCCGGCAACCACGTCCGCAGAGCTCATCTCGGGAACGGCATGTCTCGAAGCGGCGGGCCAGGCGGGCGGGCGCCGCACGCCCCCGACCCATCGCGACGCCTCTGCAGGCCAGTCTCGATCGAACCCATGCGGAGTCGGGAAGTTCCTCGCGCCGCCGAGCCTCAGCGCGGAACCGCCAGCAATCACGTCCTCAGAGCTCATCCCGGGAGCGGCATGTCTCGAAGCGGCGGGCCAGGCGGGCGGGCGCCGCACGCCCCCGACCCACCGCGACGCCTCTGCAGGCCAGTCTCGATCGAACCCATGCGGAGTCGGGAAGTTCCTCGCGCCACCAAGCCTCAGCGCGGAACTGCCCGCAACCACGTCCGGGATGAACGCCCCGTGTGGCTCCGACGTGGACGCGGCCTGTCCGACTTGCCGGTGGCCAGCGGGCGGGCCGCAGAGTCAGGATGGGCCGCGCGCCGCCGAGCCCAGCGACGAACCGCTGGCAGGCACGTCCACAGTGAACGCCAGTGCAAATCCGGCATGAACCGCCCGACCCTCCCGGCAGCCTGCAGACGAGCCGCGGAGTCAGAACCGACGACCACGTCCGCAGGTGAACGGCCCGTGCGGCTCCGATGTGGACGCGGCCTGTCTGACGTGCCAGTGAGAACGGAGAGGACGGGTCCGGTCAGTGCCGTGACTCGGGGCGGCGCGTTGCTGGTGGGTGGCGCGGCGGGGTGATCTTGGTGGGCGGGTGGGCCCGGTGTGGAAAATGCCACTGCTGGCGGCGGGGTGCGGGTGGGCGGTGCCGGCGGCTCGGGAGGGGTGGAAGACAGGGGGCGGTTCGGTGGGTGTCTGGATGAGGGCGGTCAGGAACACGGCGGCGGTGGGCGGGGCGGCGGCGCAGCGGCCGGTTCAGTGAGGGCGGCCACTTGATTGGGCCTTGAGCTGGGACGATGCGACTGCGGAGGGGTGGGGCCGGGCGGGCGGGGCGTTGCTGCGGCGGGTTGGGGTGCGCAGGGGTGAAGGGCGGGTGAAAGGTGGCGGGCGGGGACACGTAAGTGGCGGGGTGCGGGCTGGAAAATCGGTGGTTAGGCCTGTGGGTGAGGGCGATCACTAGGCCGGATGCGTTCCGGCGTAACGTGTGCACCGACCACAGATCGGTACATCGGCCCGTCCAGGGAGCAACCACCATGACGACCACGCCGGCCAGGCTTCGGTCAGCCTCGGGCGCGGGGCCCCGCGCAGCGATCAGCGAGAAAACGTTGCGGACGGACAGGTGGTGGCTGCAGCCGCTGCTGGTGTTCCTCGGTCTCGGGGCCTTCGTGGTCTACGGCCTGGTCCGCGCCATCATGAACGACTACTACTGGGCGGGTGCCGAGCACTACCTCGCGCCGTTCTATTCGCCCTGCCTGACGCAGAGCTGCGTGGAAGGGTCGAGCCACTTCCTCGGCCAGCCGATCCCGCAGCTGCCGTCGTGGATGTCGCCGGCGATGATCATTCTGGTGCTGCCCGGCGGGTTCCGGCTGACCTGCTACTACTACCGCAAGGCGTACTACCGCTCGTTCTGGCTGTCGCCGCCGGCGTGCGCGGTCCCGGACGGTCACAAGACCTACTCCGGTGAGACCCGCTTCCCGCTGATCTTCCAGAACATCCACCGGTACTTCTTCTACGCCGCGATCCTGGTCGGCTCGGTCCTGACGTACGACGCGGTCATCGCCTGGCACGGCAAGGACGGCGGCGTCGGCATGGGGCTCGGCACGCTGATCCTGGCGGTCAACGCGGTGCTGATCTGGGCGTACACGCTGGGCTGCCACTCGTGCCGGAACATCATCGGCGGGCGGCTCAAGCACTTCTCGAAGCACCCGGTGCGGTACCGCGCCTGGGGGCTCGTCTCGAAGCTGAACGCCAAGCACCAGCAGTACGCGTGGGCATCGCTGTTCTCGGTGATCATCGCCGACGCCTACGTGATGGCGGTCTCGGCCGAATGGATCACCGACTTCCGGTTCTTCAACTGAGGACACAACCCATGACGAACATCGAGCGACACACGTACGACGTCGTGGTCATCGGCGCCGGCGGCGCCGGGCTGCGGGCGGCGATCGAGGCTCGGCTCGCCGGCAAGAAGACCGCCATCATCTCCAAGTCGCTGTTCGGCAAGGCGCACACCGTCATGGCCGAGGGCGGCGCGGCCGCGGCGATGGGCAACGTCAACTCGCGGGACAACTGGCAGGTCCACTTCCGCGACACGATGCGCGGCGGGAAGTTCCTCAACAACTTCCGGATGGCGGAACTGCACGCCAAGGAGGCCCCGGACCGGATCTGGGAGCTGGAGACCTACGGCGCGCTGTTCGACCGCACCAAGGACGGCAAGATCAGCCAGCGGAACTTCGGCGGCCACGAGTACCCGCGGCTGGCGCACGTCGGTGACCGGACGGGCCTGGAGCTGATCCGCACGCTGCAGCAGAAGATCGTGTCGCTGCAGCAGGAGGACTTCGCCGAGCACGGCGACTACGAGGCCCGGATCCGGGTCTTCCAGGAGTGCACGATCACGGAGCTGTTCGTCGAGGACGGCGCGGTGTCCGGCGCGTTCGGCTACTACCGCGAGTCGGGCGAGTTCGTGCTGTTCGAGAGCTCGGCGATCGTGCTCGCGACGGGCGGCGTCGGCAAGTCGTACAAGGTGACCTCCAACTCCTGGGAGTACACCGGCGACGGGCACGCGCTGGCGCTGCGTACCGGCGCGACGCTGATCAACATGGAGTTCCTGCAGTTCCATCCGACCGGCATGGTCTGGCCGCCGTCGGTCAAGGGCATCCTGGTGACCGAGTCGGTGCGTGGCGACGGTGGCGTGCTGCGCAACACCGAGGGCAAGCGGTTCATGTTCGAGTACGTGCCGGACGTGTTCCGCAAGCAGTACGCGGACACCGAGGAGGAGGCCGACCGCTGGTACTCCGACCCGGACAACAACCGGCGCCCCCCGGAGCTGCTGCCCCGTGACGAGGTCGCCCGGGCGATCAACAGCGAGGTCAAGGCGGGCCGCGGCACGAAGGCGGGCGGCGTGCTGCTCGACATCGCCAGCCGGCTGCCGGCCGAGCAGGTCCGCAAGCGGCTGCCGTCGATGTACCACCAGTTCAAGGAGCTGGCGGACGTCGACATCACGAAGCAGCCGATGGAGGTCGGCCCGACCTGCCACTACGTGATGGGTGGCATCGAGGTCGACGCGGACACGACCGCCGCCGCGGTGGCCGGGCTGTTCGCCGCCGGCGAGGTGTCCGGCGGCATGCACGGCTCCAACCGGCTCGGCGGCAACTCGCTGTCGGACCTGCTGGTGTTCGGCAAGCGGGCCGGTGAGCACGCGGCCGCGCACGCCGAGCGGATCGGCCGGCGCAAGCCGTCCGCCGCCGCGGTCGACGCGGCCGTCGAGACGGCCCTGGCGCCGCTCGCGCGGGCAGACGCCGGGGAGAACCCGTACACGCTGCACCACGACCTGCAGGAGATCATGGGCGTCCTCGTCGGCATCATCCGGCGCGACGGCGAGCTGCGGGAGTCGATCACCCGGTTGGCGGAGCTCAAGGAGCGCGTCAAGAAGGTCGGGGTGAGCGGCGGCCGCCGGTACAACCCGGGCTGGCACCTGGCGCTGGACCTCCGCAACATGCTCATCGTGTCGGAGTGCACCGCGAAGGCGGCGCTGGAGCGCACCGAGTCGCGCGGCGGGCACACCCGCGAGGACTTCCCGAAGATGGACCCGAAGTGGCGCCAGGTGAACCTGGTCTGCTCGCTCGACGGCGAGGACGTCCGGCTGGAGCACAAGCCGCTGCCGGTCATGCGCCCTGAGCTGCAGGGCCTGTTCGACCGGAGCGAGCTCGCCAAGTACATGACCGACGAGGAGCTGTGATGGGCACCAAACGCCACTTCCGCGTCTGGCGCGGCGACGACACCGGCGGCTCGCTGGAGGACTTCCAGGTCGAGGTCAACGAGGGTGAGGTCGTGCTCGACGTCATCCACCGGCTGCAGGCCACCCAGACGCCCGACCTGGCCGTGCGGTGGAACTGCAAGGCCGGCAAGTGCGGCTCCTGCTCGATGGAGATCAACGGCAAGCCGCGGCTGGGCTGCATGACGCGGATGTCGACGTTCGACGACACCGAGACGGTCACGGTGACGCCGCTGCGGACGTTCCCGGTGATCCGCGACCTCGTCACCAACGTCAACTTCAACTACCAGAAGGCCCGCGAGCTGCCCGCGTTCGCCCCGCCGGCCGGCGTCGAGCCCGGCGAGTACCGGATGCAGCAGGTCGACGTGGAGCGCTCGCAGGAGTTCCGCAAGTGCATCGAGTGCTTCCTGTGCCAGAACGTGTGTCACGTCATCCGTGACCACGAGGAGAACAAGCCCGCGTTCTCCGGGCCGCGCTTCTTCATCCGGGCCGCCGAGCTGGACATGCACCCGCTCGACGCCCGCGACGACCGCAAGGAGATGGCGCAGGCCGAGCAGGGTCTGGGCTACTGCAACATCACCAAGTGCTGCACCGAAGTCTGCCCCGAGCACATCAAAATCACTGACAATGCGATCATCCCGATGAAGGAACGTGTTGTCGATCGGAGGTACGACCCGGTGACCTGGCTCGGACGCAAGATCTTCCGTCGTGACCAGCTGGACGAGCCCGTGCCGGCGCGCGCCACGACGACCACCGCGAAGGGGGACCTGCCGGTGTCCGACACCAGCAGCAACTGGCACCAGGAGGGTCCCGTGGCGCAGGAGGCGCCGGTCGGCGCCGACGGCAAGCTCGTGGTCGCGGAGCTCACCCTGGACCGGGCGGCGGCCGGCTCGCCGTTCGGCGACGACCAGGTGTTCCCGCTGCCGCCGGAGCAGCTGCGCTACCAGCACCCGTCGCCGCCCTCCGGCGACGGCCACTAGATCCGCTTGTCAGAAGGCGCCCCTCGCTCAGAGGGGCGCCTTTTGCATGGCCTTCGCGTAGCGGTCCGTGACCCGAGACTGGACCAGCTTCGCCACGGGGTTGCCGAGGCGGACCCACCACTTCGCCGGGCGGCTGAACGCCTTGATCTCGAACCACACCTCGCCGCCGGGCCCGACGCTCAGCAGGAACGACTCCTCGCCGGTCTCGACGTGCCCGGGCAGCGTGCCGAAGCCGAACCCGTACCGCTCCGGCTCGTCGACGATCCACACGATCAGGCACGGCACCCAGAGCCGCAGCGCCCCGACCCCGATCCCGGTGGAGAACCGGCCGCCGAGCGTGACCCGGTCCTCGTCGCTGCGCAGCCGGAGACCGGCGCCGCGCTGGGGCTGCCAGCGGGCCAGGGCGGCCGCTGCGGCGGCGAAGGCCTCATGGCCTTGTCCCACCCTCACCCGGCGGTGCACGTGGTGGTAGCCGGGCGGCAGGGGGCCTTCGCGGGTCGCGCCGACCTCGGGGTAGGTGACGTTCACGCCGTCGAAGGTAGCAACGGCGCCAGCGCCACCACGATCGGCGCGTCGGCGGGCAGCCACGGGACCGTGTCGAGCTCGTCGCCGGAGAGCCAGCGCAGGTCGCTGTGTTCCAGTGGAACGGGTGTCGCCCCGTTCACCAGCCGGGCGAGGTAGACCTTGAGGATCGCGGCGCCGCCGAGCATCGTGATGTCGGCGCCGACCCGCGCGCCGACCTCGACGTCGACCCCGAGCTCCTCCTGGCACTCCCGGACGAGCGCCTGCTCCTCGGTCTCCCCCGGATCCACCTTCCCTCCGGGGAACTCCCACTTTCCGGCCATTTCGGGCGGCAGGGCGCGCTCACAGGCCAGGACGCGACCATCGGAGATGATCGCGGCGCCGACGATGATCCTTGGCATCAACCGTTCGGTCTGCACGGGTGACCAGGGTGCCAGATCGAAATGAAGTTCCGGTTGCGGGCTCTGCCCTGTTGTTCACCAGACGAGGGAAATGTGGCCGTGGACAGATCCACCAGTCGCCCAGCAGACTTGCAGACACCGTTGATGACGGGCAGGCTTCGAAACGGCCACAAGCCGGCAACGATGCCGCGGGAGGGTAGGTCGTTATGCGGGCAAGGCGAAGCGAACAGCACCGTGACTATCTCAGCGACGCGCTGGGTTTATTGCAAGGCTGGACGCACGACGGCGAAGAGATTCGCCGGACACTGCACTTGGACGATTCCCAGCATGCGGCACTGACCGAGCGCATGAAGATCGTCGCCGACGCGCTCCAGGTGCGCCCCGACGTGCGCCGCCTCGACGGCCGCACCCAGATCCGCCTACGCGTCCCCGGCATGACGGACCTGTCCCCCGGCGAAGTGACCCTCGCGGCCCGCATCGAGGACCTCTACCGCACCATCATCGCCGGCGCCGCCTGATCCGCCGGGTACAGCTGGACGGCAGCGTCAGTACTCGCCCTTGATGACGAAGAACGAGCCGCGGATGGTGCCGGCGAGCTTGGACCGCTGGCGGGCGAACTTGAAGCGGTCGGCGAGCTCGTCCGGGACCTCCATCCCGTCGGAGAGCTTGAAGCCGACGGCCCGCTTGCCGCCCGCCTCGAGGGTGTAGAGCACGTTGACCGACAGGCCCGACTCGTAGAAGACGTAGGTCCAGCGGACGCCCTCGACCTCGAAGGCCGACACCTCCAGCGGGCGGGAGCCGATGACGAGGTCCCGCTCCTCCTGCAGGATGCGGTGCACGTAGGCCACCGCGTCCTGCGCCGCCGGCGCCGGCTCGACCGTGAACACGTGGTCGTACTTGTTCCGGAAGTAGCGGGCCTCGTTGGCGCGCAGGCCGGCGAGGGTCTCGGCGACCGGTGAGGACTCCAGGCCGGTGGTGGAGACGGTCTCGAAATCGACGACGTACGACACCTGCGGCCCCTAGACGTTGAAGCGGAACTCGACGACGTCGCCGTCCTGCATGACGTAGTCCTTGCCTTCGATGCGGACCTTGCCGGCGGCCTTGGCGGCGTTCTGGGAGCCGGCGGTCATCAGGTCGTCGAAGCTGACCACCTCGGCCTTGATGAAGCCGCGCTGGAAGTCGGAGTGGATGACGCCGGCGGCCTCGGGGGCGGTGGCGCCGATCGGGACCGTCCAGGCGCGGGTCTCCTTGGGGCCGGCGGTGAGGTAGGTCTGCAGGCCGAGGGTGCGGAAGCCGACCCGGATGAGCTGGTGCAGGCCGGGCTCGGGCTGGCCGATCGACGCCAGGAGCTCCAGGGCCTCCTCCTCGTCCAGGTCGGTGAGCTCCGACTCGATCTTCGCGTCGAGGAAGATCGCCTCGGCCGGGGCGACCAGGGCGCGCAGCTCGTCCAGGAAGGCGGGGTCGGCGAGGCCGGTCTCGTCGACGTTGAAGACGTACAGGAACGGCTTGGCGGTGAGCAGGTGCAGCTCCTGCAGCTCCGCGACGTCGATGCCGGCCTTCGCGGCGCCCGCGTAGAGGGTGGTGCCGCCGTTGAGCAGCTCGGCGGCGGCCTTCGCGGCGGCGGCGACGCCGGCGCGCTGCTTCTGGACCTTCGCCTCCTTCTCCAGGCGCGGCAGGGCCTTCTCGATCGTCTGGAGGTCGGCGAGGATCAGCTCGGTGTTGATCGTCTCGATGTCGTCGGACGGGGAGACCTTGCCGTCGACGTGGACCACGTTGGGGTCGGCGAAGGCGCGCACCACCTGGCAGATCGCGGAGGCGTCGCGGATGTTGGCGAGGAACGCGTTGCCGCGGCCCTGGCCCTTCGAGGCGCCGCGCACGAGGCCGGCGATGTCGACGAACGAGACCGGCGCCGGGATGATCTTCTGCGAGTCGTGCAACTCGGCGAGCTTGCCGAGCCGGGCGTCGGGGAGGCCGACGACGCCGACGTTGGGCTCGATGGTCGCGAACGGATAGTTCGCGGCGAGCGCGTCGCCCTTCGTGAGCGCGTTGAACAGGGTGCTCTTGCCGACGTTGGGCAGGCCGACGATCCCGATGCTGAGTGCCACGCGTAAAAGCTACAGGTCAACCTCGACCCAGACCGCACCGTGGTCGGACGCGGCGTGCCGGGCGCTGGTGATCTCGGGGTACGCGTCCCACAGCCGCGGCCGTTTCACGTTGGACGGCGTGCCCCACAGGCCACGCCGGAAGACCCCGCCGCCGGTGACCCGCGCCGCGAGCTCGGGCGACAGCAGGATGTAGTCCAGGCGGTTGCCGATCGTGCACGACTGGAAGCTGCCGGGCCGCTCGTGGTCGCGGTCCAGCGGGTCGTACAGCTGCGAGAAGGCCGGCAGCGAGTAGGCGTCGACGAGCGGGGACTCCGGGCCGAGCAGCGGGCGCAGCGAGGGGTGGTCGGGGCGCTTGTTGAAGTCGCCGACGACCGCGACGAACGAAGCACCCCCGGCCCGGAGGCGGTCGTAGATGGCCCGGACCTCGGTCGCCTGGCGCGTGCGGAGCGGGTCCGGGTCGCCGCTGGTGAAGGACTGGCTCTTCAGGTGGTTGAGCAGCAGGTACAACACCTCGCCGCTCGGCAGCAGCAACCGGTACACCGGACAATCACGGCTGAACAAGCGCCGGTCGGAACCCGGATCGGGGACATCGACGTGGCTGCGGACCCAGTCGATCTCGATGCCGTCGACGCAGAACAGGCCGACGTCGATGCCGCGGGGGTCGTTGCCGTCGACGAGCATGGCGTGGCCGTACCGGCCGCCGAGCAGCTCGTCGTTGAACTTCACCAGCGAGGGGCGGCTCTCAGCCTCCACGACGCAGAGCACGTCGGCGGCCACGTCGGCGACGACCCGGGCGGTCATCCGGGTGGCGACCTCGTCGACCGGGTCGACGATGAGGCCGACCCAGCCGTTCCAGGACGACCGGCCGGTGGCGACGACGTGCGGCTCGGCGTCGGCGGGCGCGGCGAGGAAGTCCCCGCGGTTCTCCCGCAGCACCGCGAACGCGTCGCCGAACAGGTCGGGGTTGGCCCGCCGGCCGGCCCGGGTGCGCACGAAGACCCGCAGCGTCTCCAGGGCGTCGAGCATCGCGGCCTTGTCCTCGTCGGAGTAGACGGGGTGGGCGGCGATCCGGTTGAACGTCTCGTACGCCGACAGCGCCGGCTGGCCCTTCGCCGGGTCGGCCGGGTCGAGCGCCCGGGCCCGGGCGAAGAGGTTCTCCACGTTGTACGTCGCCAAGCGCATGACCACGGACCGTAGCAACGCGCTCGCGGACCCACAGTCGGCAACCCGTCGTATCCCCCGGTGACCGGGAGTTACCGCAGCGTGATCCCCGCGCCCGCGGTGAGGGCGGCGAAGGCGCGCGCCGCCCGGCCGAACCCCGCGGGGCCGGTCTTCGCCGCGTCGGGGCCGTCGGCGAGGTGCGGCTCGAGCGACGCGAAGCCGGTCCAGCCGTCGTCGCGCAGCGCCGTCACCGTCTGGAGCAGCTCGCCGTCGCCCTCGCCGGCGGGCACCACCGCGCCGTCGGCGGACCGGGCGTCCTTGACCTGCAGGTACTCCAGATGCGGCCGCAACATCGCGTAGCCGTCGCTGAACGGGCGGACGCCGACCTGCACGAAGTTGGCGTTGTCCCAGGCCACCCGCAGTGCGGGCGAGCCGACCGACTCGATCAGGTCCAGCACGCGGGCCGGCACGTCGCCGTAGACGTCCTTCTCGTTCTCGTGCAGGAGCACGACCTGCTCGCGCTCGGCGAGGTCGGCGAAGGCCCGCAGGCGGCGCAGCACGGTGTCGCGGGTCGCCTCCACCGCGACCCCCGGCGGCCGGTAGAAGGAGAAGAGCCGCACGTACCGGCTCCGCAGGCGCCGGGTGAGCGTGATGACGGCCCGCAGCCGCGCCAGCTCGGCGTCCGGGTCACCGAAGACGTCGGTCTTGCCGATGGGCGACGCGACCGCCGACACCGCCACCCCGGCGGCCGCCAGCGCGGCGGCGAGGCGCGTGGTCAGCTCGTCGTCGAAGTCGGCCACGTTGACGCCCCAGGCGCTGCGGACCTCGATGTGCGACGCGCCGACCGCCCGCAGCACCGCCAGCTGCACGCGTGGATCGTCGTCGATCTCGTCACCGAACCCGGACAGTACCCACTCGACCATGCCGAACAGTATTCACTCACTAGGATTGTTCGACGTGGAGAAGGACGCCATCGCCAGGGCGGCCGTGCCGGGGACCGTGCGGGGCATGGTCGGGCAGCTGGCCACCCTCGGGCTGCCGGCGGGCGCGACCGTCATCGTCCACACGTCGCTGTCGCGGCTCGGCTGGGTCGCGGGCGGCGCACAGGCGGTCGTGACGGCGCTGCTGGCGGCGATCGGGCCGGACGGCACGCTGGTCATGCCGACGCACTCGCGGCAGCTGACCGAGCCGGCCGACTGGGGCAACCCACCGGTGCCGCAGTCCTGGTGGGCGGTGATCCGGGCGGAGACGCCGGCCTTCGACCCGCGCGTCACCCCGACCAACTTCATGGGGGCCGTGCCCGAGTGTTTCCGGCATTTTCCAGGTGTACGGCGCAGCGACCACCCGACGGTGTCGTTCGCCGCGCTCGGCCCGGACGCCGGACGGATCACCGAGGGGCACACGCTCGACGACGGCCTCGGCGAGGGCTCGCCGCTCGCGCGGCTCTACGAGGCGGACGCATGGGTGCTGCTGCTGGGCGTCGGGCACGACAACAACACGTCGCTGCATCTTTCGGAGTACCGCGCGGCGTCCGCCTCGTCGCGGTGGCTCCGGCAGGGGTCGCCGATCCTGGTGGACGGCGAGCGGCGCTGGGTCGAGTACCGGGAGCTGGCCGACGACACGTCGCTGTTCGAGCCGCTCGGCAAGGACTTCGCCGCGATCACCGGCGGGGAGCGGGTGGGGCCGGTCGGGTCGGGGACGGCGCGGCTGATGCGGCAGCGGGCGCTGGTCGACTTCGGCGCGATGTGGCTGTCACGCAGGGGGTCCGGCTGAGGTCACCGCGGGCCGGACCCCCTGCGTGACATGCGTCAGGCCTGGGCCAGGGGGTTGGTGCTGGGGTCGTCGTAGCGGACGGTCTCGAACGTGCCGTCGCCGTCGGTGTCGGTGACCGTCACGTCGCTGTCGCCGTCGCCGTCGGCGTCCTGCGAGACGGAGTCGGCGACGCCGTCGAAGTTCTCGTCCTTGACGTCGGTGTCGATGACGCCGTCGCCGTCGGTGTCCGCGACCACGCGGTCGACGAGGCCGTCGCCGTTGGCGTCCAGCGCCGCGACGTCGATGCGGCCGTCGCCGTCGGTGTCGGTGAGCACCGCGTCGAACGAGCCGTCGCCGTCGAGGTCGACCATCCTGGTCTCGAGCGTGCCGTCGCCGTCGGTGTCGAGCGCGATCTGCTCGAGCTGGCCGTCGTTGTCCTTGTCGTACCCGGCGGCCTCGGCGTCGCCGTCGTGGTCCACGTCGACGGCGTAGATCGTGGCGCCGTCCTGGCCCTCGAGCGTGATGATCTCCGGCTCGCCGTAGGCGGTGCCCGCGTCGCCGGCCTCGCCGAGCTCGCCGGTGGCCGGGTCGGTCTCGTAGTCGCTCATGGTGCTATCTCCATCTCGGCTGGGGGGCCGTCGGTTTTCTCGGTGGTGGGATCAACTTAGACAACCCGCGGGGCAGGTGAATCCCGCAAACGTGCCAGTGGCCGGTCCGGAACCTGACACGCCTTCGACCGGGCCGGACACCGAGGTCCGATTTCCGCCAGCCGCTCGGCGGACCTGCGGGGGAGGATAGGTGGCATGGAACTGGACTTCGACACCTGTCGCAGGGCGGCGATCAGCCGCGACGCGCGGTTCGACGGGGTCTTCGTGACCGCGGTCAAGTCGACGAAGATCTATTGCCGGCCGTCCTGCCCGGCGATCACGCCGAAGGCGGAGAACGTGCGCTTCCTGCCGACGGCCGCGGCGGCGCAGCGGGAGGGCTTCCGGGCGTGCCTGCGCTGCCGGCCGGACGCGGCGCCCGGCTCGCCGGAGTGGGACGTGCGCGGCGACGTGGTCGGCCGGGCGATGCGCCTGATCGCCGACGGCGTCGTCGACCGGGACGGGGTTCCCGGCCTGGCGGGGCGCCTCGGGTACACCGAACGGCACCTGCACAGGATGCTGACCGCGGAGGTCGGGGCCGGCCCCCTCGCCCTCGCCAGGGCGCAGCGGGCACAGACGGCCCGGGTGCTGATCGAGACGACCCGGCTCGGGCTGGCGGAGATCGCGTTCGCGGCCGGGTTCGGCAGCGTGCGGCAGTTCAACGACACCGTCCGCGAGATCTACGGCCGCACGCCGTCGGACCTGCGCGTGCGGCGCACGCAGCCGTCGCTCGATCCGGGTGTGGTGTCCGTACGGCTGCCGTTCCGGGCGCCGCTGCACGCCGAGGCGCTGCTGTCGTTCCTCGGCGACCGGGCCATCGAGGGCATCGACGAGCGGGTCGGCGACTCGTACCGGCGAAACCTCCGCCTGCCGCACGGCACCGGCACCGCGGAGCTGCGCCCCGAGGAAGGGCACGTCGCGGCCACGCTGCGCCTCACGGACCTGCGCGACCTGGCCCCGGCGGTGGCCCGCTGCCGCCGCCTCTTCGACCTCGACGCCGACCCCGCGGCCGTGGACGCCGTGCTGGGCGACGACCCGCTCCTGGCGCCTCTGGTGTTGAAGGAGGCGGGTGTACGGGTGCCCCGCGCCGTCGACGGGTTCGAGATCGCCGTCCGCGCGATCGTCGGGCAGCAGATCTCGGTCGCAGCGGCCCGGACCGTGCTGCGCCGGCTGGCGTTCTCCACCCCTTCGTCCCTGCTGGAGCTGCCGGACACCGCCTTCCCGATGCCGGCCGCCAGACGGCGCACGCTGCGCGCGCTGGCGTCCGCGGTGCTGGACGGGCTGAGCCTCGACGGCGGCGGCGACCGCCTGGAGACCGTGGCCCGCCTGAAAGAGATCCCCGGCATCGGCGACTGGACGGCCTCCTACGTGGCGATGCGCGCCCTCGGCGACCCCGACGCGTTCCTGCCCACCGACCTTGGGGTGCTGCGCGGCGCGCGGGCCCTCGGCCTGCCCGACGACCCCCGATCCCTGGCCGCGCACGCCGAGCGCTGGCGGCCGTGGCGTTCCTACGCCGCCATCCGACTCTGGAGGATTCTCTGATGTTGTACTCCGTTTCAGCCACTCCCGCCGGTCCGCTCACGATCGTGGTGGACGGCGACGGCGCGGTGCTGGCCAGCGGCTTCACCGCTTCGCTCGAGGAGCTGTCGCTGTTCGTCGAGGTGGGTGCGTCGCGGCAGGTCGGCGACGTCGGCGACGCGCAGAAGGCCGCACGGTCCTACCTGGACGGTGACGTGCACGCGATCGACGACGTCGTGGTGCGCCAGCGTCCCGGCGGCGAGTTCCTCACCCACGCCTGGGACGTCCTGCGGACGGTGCCGGCCGGCGCGCCCGTGACCTACAGCGAGTTCGCGGTGCTCTCCGGCCGGCCGCCGGCGATCCGGGCCGCCGCGCAGGCCTGCGCCCGCAACGCGGCCGCCCTCTTCGTGCCGTGCCACCGGGTGCTGCGCACCGACGGGACCCTCGGCGGGTTCCGCTGGGGCCTGCCGGTCAAGCGGTGGCTGCTCGATCATGAGGCTTCTGTCGCTTAATTGACAGTTTTGTCTTCTCAACTGCGTGAATGGCGGGGTTCACGTAGGCGATCTACCGTGGACTGGTTCGTTCGTGGGAAGATTCTCGTCACGCTGCGGATCTTTTCCATTGCTGCGGGCGTAGATCGCTTAGAAGAGGGCCGATGACTGGCGGACGATGGAGTAGCCAGACCCGATTCACCGTCGTGCTCGTCGGGCTCGCCCTGGTCGCACTGGGCGTGCTCACCACGATGCAGTTCCGCAGCACCGCCGGCGCCGCCGCCCTCGTGGCGGCCGGCGTCCTGGTCGGGCTCGCGGGACTGTCCGGCGGCACGATCGTGGTCCGCTCCGCGGACCGTGAGGAGCGGGTCGCCTCCGCCGGCAAGGCCCAGCTCGAAGGCGACGCCGAGGGGGCGTACGACCGCTTCGTCCAGCTCATCCGCGGTCACGCCCCACAGGCGATCGCCTACCACGAGGGCGCCAACGCGGCGCTGTACGAGGCGGCCGGGCGCGAGGGGCAGAAGCTGCAGCCCGTCTTCGGCTACTTCCTCGGGCCGATCGCCATGTCCGAGTCGCACATCATCGTCGACATCCGGGCCGGCACCGGGTTCTCCATCGCCCGCATGCAGAGCACGTATCAGGCGCTGCTGGTCGGCCAGACGGCCGCGTTCCGGGCGGCGCTCGTCATCGTCAACGCCTCGCCCGACGACTCGATCCTGAGCTCGGTCCGGCAGCTGAGCATCGCGCTGGACCGGCCCGTCATGGCGGTCGCGTGGCGCCTCGGCGACCACAGCGACGGCATCTCCGACGCGATCGTCTCGCTCAAGCGGGAGCTGCGCCGGCGCGGCCTCGAGTCGCCGATCGAGGTGCCCGAGGTGGTGCAGCAGCAGGCCGCGCCGGCCTCGCACCCCGCGGACAGGTTCGTGCCCGAGCGGTTCTCGCCCGACTCGTTCGAGCCCGAGCCCGATCCGTACGTGGACGACGAGATCTTCGAGCCGCAGCAGGCGGTGCGGATCCCCACGCGGGCGCCGGCTCCCCCGCCCGCTCCCCCGCGGCCGCCGGTCATGCAGCCGCCGGCGCCCACGTTCGGCACGGCGGCGCCGGTGTTCGGGCCGTCGATCCCGGCGCAGCACTCCCCGACCTCGTCCCATGCGGCCACGCCGTCGCATGCGGCGGCCTCGCCTGAGCCGGACCCCGCTGAATGGCCCAGCCCGGAGCCGCGGCGCCGGCCCTCCCCCGCGCCGCGCGTCTACGACGACTCCGCGACCTGGCAGCGGGCGACCGACCTGCACTGGCGGGGCCAGCTGCAGGAGGCGAAGGAGGCGTACGGGGAGATCGTCGACGCCCGCGCGCACGCCCTCGGCTGGGACCACCCCGACACGCTCACCGCCCGGGACCAGCACGCGACCGTGCTGCGCGACCTGGACCGCCTGGCCGAGGCGCTCGTCGAGTGCGACGAGGTGCTCACCGCGCGGATGCGCATCCTCGGCGAGGACCACCCCGACACGCTGACCAGCCGCAGCCACCTCGCGACGATCTACCACCAGCTCGGCGACCTGACCCGATCCGAGGGCGAGCACCAGCGGGTCCTGGAGGCGCGCACCCGCGTCCTGGGCAGCAACCACCAGGAGACGCTGATCTCCCGGAGCAACCTCGCCAAGGTGTACCAGGACATGGGCGAGCTCGACCGGGCGATCGACGAGCACAGCACCGTCATGCGGGCGCGGGCGCGGCTGCTCGGGCCGGAGCACCGCGACACGCTCATGTCGCGCAGCCTGCTCGCCTCCGCGCTGCACCACGCGGGGCGGCTGCAGGAGGCGGAGCAGGAGCACCGGGCCGTGCTCGGCAGCCGGCTGCACCTGCTCGGGCCGGTCCACCTCGACACCGCCGTCTCGCGGCACCGGCTCGCCAGCGTGCTGCACGACCTGGGGCGGCTGGACGAGGCCGTGACCGAGTACCGGGCGGCGCAGTCGGTGTATGCGCAGCTGCTGGGGGCGAGCAGCCCGTTCGCGCGGGCGGCGGCGTCGGATCTGGCGCTCGCGGAGCGGGCGGCCAGGGGCACTCAGGGAAGCCGGTACTGAGCCTTTCAGAAGTCCCCGCCGAGGTCGTCTCCGCCTCCGAAGTCGTCCCCGCCTCCGAAGTCGCTCGCGTCCCCGCCGGCGTAGCCTTGGTCCCCGCCGTCGTAGCCTTGGTCCCCGCCGTCGTAGCCCTGGTCTGCGCCGCTGTCATAGCCCTGGTCTGCGCCGGCGTCGTAGCCCTGGTCGAAGCCGGCGTCGAAGCCCGCGCCATAGCCTGAGTCGCCCCACGCCGGGCTGAACAGCGCGTCGAACACCAGCAGCGACCCGACGCCCCACGCGCCCGCGACCAGGGCCGTCTTCCACCACGGCTCGGAATACCAGCCGGCCGGCACGCCGCGGCCCGCCACCTGCCCGCCCGGGTAGTAGTAAGGGGTGGCGTCGCCCGGGTGCGGACCGGCCCGGAACCGGTGCCCCTGCACGTCGACCTCGCGGTCCTTGGTGAGCTGCCCCGCGCGGGCGCCCGCGAGCGGCGGCAGGTCCGGTCCGGGGTCGATGCCGAGCGCGACCCGGGCCGCCCGCACGTACGCGAGGCCTTCGAGGGCGGTTTCGCGGGCCAGCTCGTACTGGCGGACCGACGTCGAACGCTCCAGCTGCGCGCCGGCGGCGGTGTAGCGCTCGCCCGCGTCGACGAGCGCCTGCCGCACCGCGGGGGTGTCGCCGGAGAGGTTCATGACCTGGCCGCCGAGCCGCTCATACCAGCGGAGGGCGTCCTCACGGGCGTCCGCCTTCTTCCGGTTGCCCGCGGCGACGAACGCGGCGACCGCGGCGACCGCGGCCACCAGCAGGACGGCGAGGACGATCCACGTTCCCATGACTTCGACGGTACCCATTTTCTGTCGTACCCCTCGTGCATGCTGGTAGCCGTGGAACTCGTGCTGATCGTCATCGGGCTCGCCGCCGGCGCCGCGCTCGGCTGGTTCGCCGCGCGGTCACGCGCCGCGGTCGATGTGGCGAAGCTGGAGGCCACCCTGCAGGCGACCCGCGACGGCGAGGCCCGGCTCGAGTCGTCGCTGCGCTCCCTCACCTATGAGGCCCGCGCCCAGACGCAGGACGCGGTCGCCGACGCCGTCGCACCGCTGCACGACGCCCTGCTGCGCTATGAGCGCCGCGTCGCCGACCTGGAGCGCGACCGCGTCGGCGCCTATGAGTCGCTGCGCGAGCAGGTCCGCGCCATGCACGACGTCTCCGGCGAGCTGCGCACCGAGACCCGCCAGCTCGTCTCCGCCCTGCGCGCGCCGCAGATCCGCGGCCGCTGGGGCGAGCACCAGCTGCGCCGCATCGTCGAGGCCGCTGGCATGCTGGAGCACTGCGACTTCGACGAGCAGGTCACCGCCCCCACCGACGGCGGCGTCGTCCGCCCCGACCTCGTGGTCCGCCTGCACGGCGGCCGCCAGGTGGTCGTCGACGCCAAGGCCCCGTTCGAGGGTTATCTCAGCGCCATGGAGGCCCGCGACGAGGCCGGCCGCACCGCCCACCTGCGGCAGCACGCGAAGCACCTCCGCGGCCACGTCGACGCCCTCGCCGCCAAGTCCTACTGGGCCGCCTTCGAGCCCGCCCCCGAGTTCGTCGTCCTCTTCATGCCCGCCGACACGTTCCTCGACGCCGCCCTCCAGCACGACCCGACCCTGCTGGAGCACGCGTTCACCCGTAACGTCGTCCTCGCCACTCCGGCCACCCTCGTCGCCCTGCTGCGCACCATCGCCTATGCGTGGCGCCAGGAGTCCCTCGCCCACAACGCCCTGGCCGTCCACCGCACCGGCCGCGAGCTCTACGCCCGCCTCACCACCATGGGCGACCACTTCGCCAAGGTCGGCACCGCCCTCGGCACCGCCGTCTCCTCCTACAACAAGGCCGTCGGCTCCCTGGAGGCCCGCGTCCTGGTCAGCGCCCGCCGCCTGGCCGAGCTCGGCATCAGCGCCGACCCCCTCCCCACCCCGTCCCAGGTCGAGCTCACCCCCCGCCACCTCCAACCCCAGGACTCCTCCGACTCCTCGGGTTTCTCGGGCTCCTCCGACCAGCCCACCCCTTCGCACCCGTCGGACACCTCGCCGCCCTCACAGCTGCCAGACCCCTCGCACCTGCCTTCCCCCTCACAACTGCCGGGCTCTTCGCAGCTGCCGCACACCTCGCCGCTGCGGGACTCCTCACACTTGCGGGACTCCTCGCAGGTGCCGCACCCCTCGCAGGCCTCTGCCGGTCCCCGCCCCACCGACCCGAGCTCGTTCCACGGCTCCCGGGAGCCCTTCGTCCCGCAGCACAGCAACCACGCAACGCCCACCAGACCTGAACGACCGCACGCCCCCCAGCAACTCCCCGAGTCGGAGTACGAAATCCTGCTCGCCGCCCTCCGCGAAGACCCACCTCAGTAGCAGGCCAGGACACCCGCGGCCACCACCGATCGCCTCCCGAACCGCCGCCACCGCATCCGGCCGGCTGTCCCGGCCCACCGCGTTTTCGCTTGGACCATCGTGTTTCGACCCCGGACCCGCCGGCCGACGTGCCCTCTGGCCAACAGCACGACATCAACCCACCACGTCACCCCATGAGCCCGGCCGTCGTCGTCGCTGGCCCGCCCGCACAGCACCGCTGCGACAGAGCGTTGCTCCAACTCGAACCGCCAACCGCCACCGCCTCCGGCCAGCCGTCCCGGCCCACCACGCTCCCGCCCCGGACCCGCCAGCCGACGTGCCCGCCAGCCAACAGCACGACACCAACCCACCACGCCAGCCCATCGGCCCCAGCCGTCGCCGCTGGCCCGGCCCCACCACACCCCTCCGCCCGGACTCACCCACCGGCCAGCCAGCACAGACAACACCCGCAATCCATCCATTCACGGGCGCGATTCCCCGCTGAGCCCACTCCCCAACACCAACGCGACCGAACAGTTCCTCCGAGTCATCGGCATGAGCGGCCGCGAGCAACGAGCACACCCAACGCCCCACAGCTGCTGTTCACCGCCAACCCGCGCCGCCACACCCTCCGTCCGGATCCGCCTGGATCTGCCGGACAGCACACACAACACGCGCAACCCAACAACCACCCATGAGCCCAGCCGTCCTTGCCACCCGCCTGCGCAGAACCGGTGCGACAGAGCGTCCTCCAAGCCGCCGTCAGCAGGAGTGGTCGAAAGCAACGATCACGCCCAACACACCTGCAGCAGCTGTCCACCGACGATCCGCCCCCACCACACCTTCCACCTGGACCGACCGGGCGACCTGTCAGCCAACACGACTTCCGCAGGCCACACGGCACTCCGGCCACCGACCGTCCCGGACCCACGCACCTGCCGCCCGGACCGCCAGCCAGAGGGCACCGACACCCACATGGGACGCGGCAGTCCCCGCCGGGCCATCTGGGGAGCACCAGCGCGACGGAGTGCTGTCTCGCACGACGCCCTACGCCCGCCGCCGGCCCGTCGTGCCACGATGCTGAACTCGCCGACGAGAGCGACCCCTGGTGGCTGCGCATTGTCGGCGCGCTGGACCTGGTGTTCACTGCCAGCGTCCGGCCCCTCAAAGCGGCTGGAGCGCCACACCGGCGGCGCTCAGGTCAGCCTCGCCGTCGGCTACGGCTGCCGCCGGAGTCATCGCGGACCCGAGGTGCTATCCAACCGACACCAGGGCCTCATGATCCCCGTGCAGTTCTCGTGGACTCGATTGGTCGGACGCTGATCTCGGTCTTCCGCGTTGATCGAATGGCAGTTCTGGTCGCCATCACGGCCAGAACTGCCATTCGATCAACGGGCGGGTGGCGGCTCACCCGGACCACCGCGGTGGGCGGCCACCGGATGCGGCGCGCAAGCGCCGCTTGCTCTGCCTCGCGTCTCGGCGCGGGCAGTGCGTCGCGGAGCGGCGCATTGGGGTGCGGGTGAGAATCCCCGCCGGGCCCCGCCGCGGCAGCGGTGGGGGAATTACAGCGGGAATTACAGCTCAGCTGCGGTCCGTGGTGAGGCGGGCGCGGGCGTTGTCGAGCCAGCGTTGGCAGATGGTGGCGAGTTGTTCGCCGCGTTCCCAGAGGGCCAGGGATTCCTCGAGGGTGGTGCCGCCGGACTCGAGCTTTTCGACGACGGTGGCGAGTTCGGCTCTGGCCTGCTCGTACGACAGGTCGGTCACTTGGACTCCTTGGTCAGGAAGAGCACCGAGTCGGTGCGGCGGTAGCCGACGCGGCTGTAGACACGTTCCTGGGCGTCGCCGCCGGGGGTGAGGAAGACGAGGGTGGCGCCTGCCGCGTGGGCGGCGCGGGTGAGGTGGGCGGTGACGGCGGCGCCGATGCCACGGCGTTCGAACGCGGGGCGGACGGCGATGCCGGCCACCTCGCTGATGCCGTCCTTCACCGCGACCGCCGCGCCGCCACCGACGGGCTCGCCCGACAGGGTGCGGGCCAGCACGCGGACGCCGCCGGAGGTGCGGGCCTTCTCAAGATGGGCGGCGCCCGGCGGGGGTTCGCCGAAGGCCTCGTGCTGGGCGGTGAGCAGGTCGCGCAGCTCGCCGTCCGTGACGGGGGTGACGAGCTCGATGTCCGGAGGGAGGGGCAGGTCGGCGACGGCGCCGGGCGGGCACTCCATCAGGGGGAGGCGGTCGGTGACGGTGAAGCCGGCGGCGACCAGGGCGGGCTCGACCAGCGGGGCCAGGCCCGGCAGGTACTCCAGGCGGGGCGTCCGCGACCGGGAGACGAAGGCCTCCTCCAGCGCGGCGATGTCCGCGGGGGTCGGGTCGGCGCCGGCGGACGGGATCGCGTAGTTGATGTACACGAGGGGGTCGTGGGGGCTGATGGTCACCGTGAACGGGCCGGCGGGCACGACCTCGCGGCCCGCGGAAGCGCTGGCGAGCAGGTAGTCCTGGATCCGTTGCGACATGTCAGCCCTCAGAGTTGCCGGAGACGGTTCCGGAGACGGTGGCGGTGAAGGAGGACGACGCGACGCGGACGCGGACCTCGTCGCCTGGGGTGACGTCGGCGGCGGCGCGGACCACGGCGCCGTCCGGGCGCTGGACGATGGCGTAGCCGCGCTCCAGGGTCGCCAGCGGGGAGAGGGTCCGCAGGCGGGCGAGGGTGTGTTCGAGCTCGGTCGACGCCCGGTCGAGGCGGTGGTTCAGGTTGCGGGTGGCCCGGTCGCGCAGCTGGGTCACGTCCGACGCGCGGTGCTCCACCATCGTGAGCGGGCGGGCGAAGACGGGGCGGGAGCGGATCGCGTCGAGGCGGTGCTGCTCGCGGTCGAGCAGGCCGGACATCGCGCGGTCCAGGCGCTGCTTGGCCTGGCCGATCAGGCGGAACTCGTCGGCGAGGTCGGGCACGACGCGCTTGGCCGCATCGGTGGGGGTGGAGGCGCGCACGTCGGCGACGAAGTCGACCAGCGGCACGTCGGTCTCGTGGCCGACGGCGGAGACGACCGGGGTCCGGCACGCGAACACGGCCCGGCACAGCGCCTCGTCGGAGAACGGCAGCAGGTCCTCGGTGGAGCCGCCGCCGCGGGCGAGGACGATGACCTCGACGGTCTCGTCTCGGTCGAGGACGGCGAGGGCGTCGATGATCTGCGGTACCGCGGAAGTCCCCTGCACGGCGACGTTGATGACCCGGAAGTCGACGGTCGGCCAGCGGCGGCGGGCGTTGGTGAGGACGTCGCGTTCGGCGGCGCTGGCCCGGCCGGTGATCAGGCCGACCTTCGACGGCAGGAAGGGCAGCCGGCGCTTGCGCGCCCGGTCGAACAGGCCTTCGGCGGCGAGGAGCTTCTTGAGCTGCTCGAGCCGGGCGAGCAGCTCGCCGAGGCCGACCTGGCGGATCTCGTCGGCGCGGAGGCTGAGCGAGCCGCGGGCCGCGTAGAACTCGGGCCTGGCGTGCACGACGATCCGGGCGCCGTCGCTGAGGCCGGGCGCGCCGAGGTCGACGACGTCACGGTTGGTGGTGACGGTGAGGCTCAGGTCCGCCGACGGGTCGCGCAGCGTGAGGAAGACGGTGTTGGTGCCCGGGCGCCGGGTGATCTGCGCGACCTGGCCGTCGACCCAGATCCAGCCGAGCTTGCCGATCCACGCGCCGATCTTCTGCGAGACGACCCGGACCGGCCAGGGCGAGTCGGAGGTCGACGACGGAGCGTCAGTAGTCACTGAGACACCCTAGCCGCGCAGGTACGCGAGAACCGCCCGCACCCGGCGGTGGTCGTCCTCGTCGGGGGGCAGGTCCAGCTTGGCAAGCAGGCTGTTGATGTGCTTCGAGACGGCCGCCTCCGACACCACGAGCGTGCGGGCGACCGCCGCGTTGGACCGCCCCTCGGCCATCAGCGCCAGGACGTCGCGCTCGCGCGGGGTGAGCCGCTGCAGCGGGTCGCGGCGGCGGCCCAGCAGTTGCATCACCACCTCCGGGTCGACCACGGTGTGCCCGGCCGCGACCCGGTCCACCGCGTCGACGAACTCGGCCACGTCCCCGATGCGGTCCTTCAGCAGGTACCCGACGTACCCGTTCCGCCCGGAGTCCAGCAGCTCGGCCGCGTACGTCTGCTCCACGTACTGGCTGAGCACCAGCACCGGCAGGTTCGCGAAGGTGGCCCGCAGCGCGATCGCCGCCTGCAGCCCCTCGTCGGTGAACCCCGGCGGCATCCGCACGTCGGTGACCACCAGGTCGGGTGGTGCGGCATGGACCGCGGCGACCAGCTCGTCGGCGGTGCCGACGGCGGCGACGACCTCATGGCCGAACCGCCGCAACAGGCCGGCGATCCCCTCCCGGATGAGAATCCCGTCCTCGGCGATCACGACCCGCACGGAAGCTCCACGTGCACCACCGTAGGCCCTCCGTGCGGGCTGGCGAGCGCGACGGTCCCGCCGACGGCCGCGACCCGGTCGACGAGCCCGGCGAGTCCGGTGCCGCGCGCCGGGTCGGCGCCGCCCCGGCCGTCGTCGCGGATCTGCACGGTGAGGCGGTCGAACACGACCGACGCGACGACCCTGGCCCGCCGCGCGCCGCTGTGCTTGGCGACGTTGGCGAGGGCCTCGACGACGACGAAGTATGCGGTCACCTCGACCGGCTCCGGCAGCCGGGCGGGCAGGGCGATGTCGACGTCGACGGACAGCGGGGCGCGGTCGGCGACCTCGCGGACCGCCGCGGCGAGTCCACGGTCGGTCAGGATCTTCGGGTGTACGCCGCGGATCAGCTCCCGCAGCTCGGCGAGCGCCTCTTTCGCGAGGTCGTGCGCGCGGCGTACCGGATCCGCGGCGGGCGAACCGTCGGGCAGCTCCAGGCGGGCCAGGCCGAGCTGCATGCTCAGCGCCACGAGCCGCTGCTGCGCGCCGTCGTGCAGGTCACGCTCGATGCGGCGGCGCTCGACCTCGAACGCGTCGACCAGCCGCGCCCGGGACCTGGTCAGCTCCACCAGCCGGGGGTCGTCCTCGGCGCGGGGCCCCAGGATCGACCGGGTGATCGCGGCGCGCGCGCCCGCCCAGGCCGTCACCGGGTACAACATGATCACCGTGAGCGCGAGGCCGGCGACGCTGCCCAGGAGCGTCCACCCCAGCGGGGTGTCGTCGATGTAGAGCGGGCCGCAGAGCAGCGCCGTGACCGCCCACACCACGAACGCGACGACGAGCGAGTCGAGCCAGCCCAGGATCGCGCAGATCACGATCGTGTACCCCAGCTCGCGCCAGGTGACCCCCTCCCGCAGCCGGGTCGTCACCCACGCGCGCAGCCCCGGCTCCTCGACGGGCCGGTGCAGGTCGGGCAGGTCGACGGCGTCGACGAGCCGCAGCCGCCACCGCTCGACCTTGGCGACGAAGACGCCGGACAGCGCGAACGCGAGGAACCCGGCGATGCCGACCACGAACAGCGTGAGGATCACCCCGAACGCGAGCAGGCCGAACAGCGCCGCCCCCAGGACCACCCCGAAGAGACCGCCGCTGCCGAGGTACAGCAGCGACCGCCACGGCCACGAGGACGTCAGGAACTTCATGGGTGGCAGCGTCAGCGACTCCAACGCGGATCGGACCGGCACCCAGGTGACGCTACCGACCGCGCCGCCCGGGCACGGTATGGCTGGCGTTACCTTCGACTGTCGCCGCAGCGCGACTGTGCCGGGGCCGGCGAAACGGTTGGCTCGACAGCGTGACGACGACATTGCAACTGCGCCAGGCCGTCGAGCTGCACGCGGTCACCCGCCGGTACGGCGCCGGCGAGCAGGCCGTGACCGCCCTCGACCGGGTCTCCGTCGGGTTCGCCCCGGCCAGCTTCACCGCCGTGATGGGCCCCTCGGGCTCCGGCAAGTCCACGCTGCTGCACTGCGCGGCCGGCCTCGACCAGGTCACCGACGGCCGCGTCCTCGTCGACGGGGTGGAGCTCGGGCCGCTGCGGGAGAAGGCCCGCACGCGGCTGCGGCGCGACCGGATCGGCTTCGTGTTCCAGGCGTTCAACCTGGTCGCGTCGCTGACCGCGGCGCAGAACGTGGAGCTGCCGCTGCGCCTCGCCGGCCGCCGGGCCGAGCCGGGGCAGGTCGACGCGATGCTCGCCGAGGTCGGGCTCGCCGACCGGGCCACCCACCGGCCGGGTGAGCTGTCCGGCGGGCAGCAGCAGCGGGTCGCGATCGCCCGGGCCCTCGTCACCAGGCCGGTCGTGGTGTTCGCCGACGAGCCGACCGGGGCCCTCGACGCGACCGCGTCCCGCGAGGTGCTGCGGCTGCTGCGGGCCGCCGTCGACCGGCACGCCCAGACGGTGGTCATGGTGACCCACGACCCACTCGCCGCCGCGTACGCCGACCGGGTCCTCTTCCTCGCCGACGGCGTGATCGTCGAGGACCTGCACGAGCCGCGCGGCGCCGAGCACATCGCGACCCGGATGGCGGCGCTGTCATGACGCTGGCCTCCGTGCGGCACAGGTGGGCCGGGTTCCTCGGCACGTTCGCGGCGCTGCTGCTCGGCGTCGCCGTCATCTCCGGCAGCCTCGCCCTGTGGGCGGCCGCCCAGCCGCGGGTCCCCGACGCGCTCGCGGCCACGGACGCGGTGGTCGCCTCGCCGTCGTTCGATCCCGTCGAGGGCGGTTTTCCGGTGTACCGCCCATGGTCGCCGGACGAGGTGTCCTCGCTGGTCGCCGACCTCGGCGCGACACCCGGGGTGCTGGCGGCGGTGCCGTTCCGGACGTTCTACGTGCAGCGTCTCGTCGGCGGGCAGCCGGCCGGGAACCCCCGCGACTCGGTCCACAGTGGACGCGCCTGGTCGTCGGCGGGGCTCGGCGGGTACACCATCCGCGACGGCAAACCGCCGGCCGATCGCGGCGAGGTGGCGGTGCCGGCCTCGGCGGGTGTCCCCGTCGGCTCGACGCTGCCGGTCCTGACCGCCGCCGGACCCGCGAGCTGGACGGTGACGGGGGTCTTCGACGGCGAGGGCTTCTACGCCGACGAGGCCACCGCGTCGGAGCTTGCGGGTGGTGTACGGGTGATCGGCGTCCGCTTCGAGCCGGGCGCCTCGGTGCGGCTCGACGCGGGGGCGGCCGGGACGGTGCTCACCGGCGACGCGCGGTCCGCGGTCGAACCGGAGCAGGACACGCGGACGCGGTGGATCGGCGCGCAGCTGATCATCGCCACCGTGTTCGTCGGCGGGTTCGTCGCGGTGTTCGTGGTGTCGTCGACCTGCGCGTTCGCCGTGACGTCGCGGCGGCGGGAGCTCGGGCTGCTGCGCGCCGTCGGCGCCACCCCCGGGCAGGTGCGGCGGCTGCTGCTCACCGAGACCGTCCTCGTCGCGCTCGCTGCCGGGGTGCCCGGCGCGCTGCTCGGCGCTCTTGCCGCGCCGCTGCTGGCCGGGCCGTTCGTGGCCGTCGGCCTGGAGCCGACCGGGTTCACCGTCGGCGTGTCGTGGTGGGCGCTGGGCGTGTCCGTCCTGGCCGGGCTCGTCGTGGCCACGGCCGGGGTGTGGCTCTCCGCGCGCCGGGCCGGGCGGGTGTCGCCGCTGGACGCGCTGCGCGAGGCGGCGGCGGAGCGGCGGCCGATGACGAAGACCCGCTGGGCCCTGGGGAGCCTCTGCGTCCTGGCCGGCGGTGGCCTGGCGCTGCTCCTGCCGGGGTCGACCGCGCAGGACAAGCCGACCATCGTCCTGGCGTCGGCGATGTTCCTGCTGGTCGCGGCGGCGCTGCTGGCCCCTGTCGTCGTTGTTCCGCTGGTACGGCTGACGCCGGCCGGCCGAGGCGCGACGGGCGTGCTGGTCCGGGGCGCGGCGGCTGTGTCGGCGCGGCGGCTGGCCTCGGTGGCGGCGCCGGTGCTCGCGGCGGTGGGGTTCGCGGTGCTGCTGGTCGGCACGTTCCAGACCGCCTCGGAGGCGGTGGACATCGAGGACGCCCAGGCCATCCCGGCCGCATCGGTGGCGGCAGGCGTCGCCGGCGCTCCGGGCCTGTCGGAGGCCGCGGTCTCCGCGCAGACTGGGCGCTCCGAGCTGCCGTCCGTCGCCTACCTGCCGTCGGGTGAGTCCATCCCCGTTTCTGGTGTACCCGATTTTTCGGGTTTTTCGGTTCCTTCGGTTTTGGGGTTTCCGGTGGGTTCGGAGGTGGCGCTGCGGTTCGCCGATGGGGTCGTGGTGCCGCTGCGCGTGTCCGGCCTGTCCGACTCGGTGCTGCTGCCGCGGGAGCTGGTACGCCGGCATGACCCGACCGCGATGGCGCAGGTGGTGCACCTGCCGGGCGCGTTCGCGCCGTCGCCGGGCGCCGTCGCCATGACGGCCCGGGCCTACGTCGAGCGGGAGGCCGCGAGCGAGAACGACCTGGTGAACCTGTTCCTGGCGGTGCTGCTCGGCATCTCCGTCGGCTACACGGGGCTCGCGGTGGCCAACACCGTGCTCATGGCGACGTACGGGCGGCGGCAGGAGCTGGCGACGCTGCGCCGTACCGGAGCGACGACGGGCCAGACGGCGCGCTTCGTGGTCGTCGAGTCACTGCTCGCGGTCACGCTCGGCGTCCTGCTGGGACTGGCGGTCGCCGTGCCGGCCCTCTTCGAGGCGCGGGCCGGGCTGCAGGAGGAGGTCGGCGCGCCTGTGACCCTGGTCATGCCGTGGGCCACGCTGGCCGCCGTGGCGGGTGCGTGCGCGCTGCTTGCGACGTTTGCCTCGCTTGTACCGTTTCTCCGACGGAGGATGTTGTCGGTGGGGGCACGTACCATGGCGGGGTGACTGGTTCGAAGCGCGTTCTGCTCGCCAAGCCCCGCGGCTACTGTGCCGGCGTCGACCGTGCGGTCCAGACGGTCGAGGAGGCGCTGAAGCTCTACGGCGCGCCGATCTATGTCCGCAAGGAGATCGTGCACAACAAGCACGTCGTCGGCACGCTGCAGGCGAAGGGCGCGATCTTCGTGGAGGAGAACGAGGAGGTGCCCGAGGGCGCCACCGTCGTCTTCTCCGCCCACGGCGTCGCGCCCGAGGTCCACGAGCAGGCCGCCGCCCGCTCGCTGAAGGCCATCGACGCGACCTGCCCGCTGGTCACCAAGGTCCACCAGGAGGCCCGCCGGTTCGCCGCCGAGGACTATGACATCCTGCTCATCGGTCACGAGGGGCACGAAGAGGTCATCGGCACGGCCGGCGAGGCCCCCGCCCACATCCAGCTCGTCGACGGCCCCGACGGCGTCGACAAGGTCACCGTCCGCGACCCGTCGAAGGTGGTGTGGCTCTCGCAGACCACGCTCTCGGTCGACGAGACCCTGGAGACGGTCGCCCGCCTCAAGACCAAGCTCCCCCTGCTGATGTCCCCGCCCAGCGACGACATCTGCTATGCCACGTCCAACCGGCAGGACGCCGTGAAGGCCATGGCGCCCAACTGCGACGTGGTGCTGGTCGTCGGCTCCCAGAACTCGTCCAACTCGCAGCGCCTCCGCGAGGTCGCCGTCGACGCGGGCGCCAGCGCGGGCTACCTCATCGACTACGCCCACGAGATCCAGGACGACTGGCTCACCGGCGCCACCACCGTCGGCGTCACCTCCGGCGCCTCGGTCCCCGACGAGCTGGTCATGGAGGTCCTCGACTTCCTGGCCGCCCGCGACTTCACCGACGTCGCCGAGATCACCACGGCCCAGGAGAAGCTCGTGTTCTCCCTGCCCCAGGAGCTCAAGCGCGACATGAAGGCCAACGCCACCGCCCGCGCCGCCGAGGTCGCCAAGACCCTGTCGTAACGACCGCCCCCGACCCGGCGCCGTCCGCGGCGCTTGCCGCCGTCGCTGCTGATGCCCCGCCGCCCCGCCACCACCACCCAGCTCCATGTGGGCGTGGTCGAGGTAGGTGAGGCCGCTGCACAGCGGCGAGGCCGGACGGTCGACCGCGACCCCAGGCAGCCCGCACGACCGAGACGCATCCCAACCCGGACCAGTACAACACGTCGTCCGACCCGTAGACACTGCGCTCCGCACGGTGGCCGCTCCACCCGTGCAGCAAGTCCTGGCGGTCCGCATTTCCCATGATCCGGAAGACTTTTGTGCGGTCCTGGGTACACAAACCCTTCCGGATCACCAGGATGCTGACCACCGCACAGCGTCCCCCCAGACGGCACAACGCCGAGTGGGGAGATCGCGCTGGCCAGGGGTCGGTGATCGTCTGAGCCATGCCTGCCCCACCGCGCGAGGACACCCGGCCCTCGGCTTTCGTGATCCGGAAGACCTTGCGCACCCCTGGGTACACAAACTCTTCCGGATCACGGGGACGCCGGCGCAGAACCGAGCGGGTGCCGATCACGCTGACCGCAGGGGTCGGCGATCGCCTGAGTCATAGCTACCCCACCGCGCGGGGACGCTTGCCGTTCCGTTCTCATGATCCGGAAGACTTTGTGCGGTCCTGGGTACACAAGGTCTTCCGGATCACCAAGATGCTGACCACCGCACAACGTCCACCCAACTGGCGCAACGCCGACCAAGGCAGATCGTGCTGACCAGGGGGCCGGTGATCGCCTGAGCGCCGACCGCCCACCGCGCGAGGACGCCTGGCACTCGGTTCTCATGATCCGGAAGACTTTGTGCACCCCTGGGTACACAAAGTCTTCCGGATCACGAGGGGTGGGTCAGCGGGCGGTGGCGATGACGCTGACGGGTGGGTCGCCGTGGGTGTAGAGGGTGTCGACGACGAGTTGGAGGGCGGGGTTGGCTCGGACGCGGTCGTAGGCGCGGAGCTTGATCTGGTCGCGGTCGAAGTCGATGCGCTCTTTGTCGTTCGGCTGGTAGCGGACCCAGGTCTCCTCGCCGATCATCGGGCCCGCGGTGCCGCGGAGCTTGACCTTGATCGAGGCCAGGAACGGGGCCGCGCCGTCGGGGAAGACCTGGACGCGGACGGTGTAGCTCGCCGACCGGGTATGGCCCTGCTGGTCGACGCTCTGCAGGCCGAAGTCCACGTGAGCGATCTCGCCACGTGCGCTGACTGCCTTGGCGCCGGGTTTCCGGCCGAATCCGAACATGCCGGGGACGGTATCCCCCGGGCCCGCGCCGCCGCGATCATGTGCCCGACACTGCGGTATCGGACGGCCGACCGTCAGCGGAGGACGGCGGTCAGCGGAGGGAGGAGGCCAGGCGCTGGAGCTGGGAGTCGGTGGCGCGGCCGAAGATGATGACGGTGCGGGTGGGGGTGGACTGGATGAGGGCGCGTTCGCCCGGGCGGGCGTCGTCGTGGCGCTGCCAGTCGGTGCCGTTGATCGAGACCGGGGCGCCGGCGGAACCGGCCGTGCCGATGATCGACGGGATGAGGGTGGCGGCTGGCTGGGCGCTCTGGGCGAGCTGCATGGCGCCGTCGGAGGGGGCGGTCACGCCCAGGCGCAGGATGCCGGCGGTGTAGGTGGCCGAGGCGATCCGCCAGCCCGGTGGCAGATCGGTGGGGCGCAGCGGGGTGAACTGGCCGGCGCGCTCGACCGAGCCGTACACCTCGGTGGTGTCGACGGCCGGCGGGTCCTCGTGGCCGAGGTAGCGGTAGAAGCCGACCAGCAGGAAGACCGGCACCAGCAGGACCAGCATCGACAGCGCCATGTCGCGCGGACGGCGACCGGCGCGCTCCGAAGAAGCAGAGGCCGACGAGGCAGAAGCCGACGACGAGGAGCCAGCGGGTGCGGGAGCAGCGGTTTCCACACCCCCATCGTGAACCATCGGATGGAAGTTGCCACAACCGCCCGGCCACTAGCGACGCGGAACACGTCGGCCTGACACGATTGAGGATGGCCCGCCCGCCCACGCAACGCCGCGCGAGGAGAGCACACACATGAGTCGTGAGATGGATCGGAATCTGGCCCTCGACCTGGTACGAGTCACGGAGGCCGCGGCCATGGCCGCCGGACGGTGGGTCGGACGGGGGGACAAGAACGGCGGCGACGGTGCGGCCGTCGACGCGATGCGCCTGCTGATCAACTCGGTGCCGATGCAGGGCGTCGTGGTGATCGGCGAGGGCGAGAAGGACAACGCGCCGATGCTGTACAACGGCGAGCGGGTCGGGGACGGGACAGGCCCCGAGGTGGACGTGGCGGTCGACCCGGTCGACGGGACGACGCTGATGAGCAAGGGGATGCCCAACGCGGTGGCGGTGCTGGCCGTCGCGGAGCGCGGGGCGATGTTCGACCCGAGCGCCGTGTTCTACATGGAGAAGCTGGCGGTCGGGCCGGACTACGCGGACGTGATCAACATCGACGCCGGCGTCGAGGAGAACCTGCGGCGCATCGCGCGGGTGAAGCGGGCCGGGGTGGACGAGGTCACGGTCTGCATCCTGGACCGGCCCCGGCACAAGCAGCTGATCCAGGATGTGCGGCGGACCGGGGCCCGGATCCGGTTCATCTCCGACGGGGACATCGCGGGGGCGATCAGCGCCGCCCGCGAGGGTTCGGAGACCGACGTGCTGATGGGCATCGGCGGCACGCCCGAGGGCATCGTCGCCGCGGTGGCCCTGAAGTGCATGGGTGGCGCGATCCAGGCCAAGCTGTGGCCCCAGGACGACGCCGAGCGGGAGAAGGCCGTCGCCGCCGGCCACGATCTCGGTCGCGTGCTGCACACCGACGACCTGGTCAGCGGCGACAACATGTTCTTCTGCGCGACCGGGGTGACCAGCGGCGACCTGCTCAAGGGCGTCCGCTACCGGAGGGGTGGGGCGGAGACGCAGTCGATCGTGATGCGGTCCCGGTCGGGCACGATCCGGGTGGTCGACTCGTTCCACCGCCTGGAGAAGCTGCGGGCCTACTCGCTGGTCGACTTCGACGGGATCCTGCCGCCGCTGGCGATCGAGCCCGAGGGTGCGCTACCCAGCACTGGCTGACGAGAGGCTGAGCACCGACCGGACGGCCTCGTCGACCGGCGTGTGCGTCAGGCCGAACGTCGCGGTGACCCGGGACGAGTCCATGACGAACGGCCTGACGTGCTGGTGGCGCACCTCGCGGAACTCCTTGGCGAACTTGTCGGTCAGCCCGGCGGCCCATACCGCGGCCGCCGGGTAGGAGCGCAGGCGCGGGGCGGGCAGGCCGGCGACGCGGGCCACGGTGTCCAGCAGTGACCGGCCCGTCATCGGCGGCGGCGAGGGCACGTGCCACGCCCTGCCCCATGCCCGCTCGTCGGTCGCGAGCGAGATGAGCGTGTCGGCGACGTCGCCGATGTACGTGTAGCTGTGCGGCACGTCCAGGGCGCCGGGCAGCCACGCGGTCGTCCCGGCCCGCATCGCCGGCAGCGCCATCTCGATGATCGACGAGGTGGGGCTGATGTAGTCCGACGCGCGGGCCTCGAACGTACGGATGCCGGCGCCCAGCGCGTCGCGCCACATCGCCACCCGGACGCGACCCTTGCGACCCGTCGCCGCGAGCGGCGTGTCCTCGGTCATCGGGCCGGTGACGGGCCCGTAGCCGTACAGGTTGCCGGTGATCGCGAGGACGGCGTCGTTGGCGGCCGCGGCCCGGATCAGCGCGTCGTTGATCGGCGGCCAGTCGGTCGTCCAGGCGTGGTACAGCGGGTTGACGCAGTTGTAGATGACGGTGGCGCCGGCGGCGATCCGGCGCAGGGCGGCCGCGTCGGCGGCGTCCGCGGCGACCCGCTCGATCAGCGGGTGGGCGGGCCCGCCGCCGGAGCGGCTGACGATCTTGACGGGCTCACCGAACTCCGCAAGCCGCGCCGCGATGATCGAGCCGACGGCGCCGGCACCGACGATGACCTGCATGACTGCCTCCCCTGACGACGATTGCAAGAGCACTGCTCTCTCAGCAGAGCACGTGTCGTCGGACAAAACAAGAGCAGTGCTCTCTCAAAAGAGCATGAGACTATGTACGGCATGAAGGCGACAGGTATCAGGGCGCGGGTCCGTGCGGAGATGACCGAGGAGATCAAGGCGATCGCCCGGCGGCACCTGGCCACCGACGGGGCCAATCTGTCGCTGCGCGCCGTGGCCCGCGACCTCGGCGTCGTCTCCTCGGCGATCTACCGGTACTTCGCCAGCCGGGACGACCTGCTGACGGCGCTGATCCTCGACGCGTACAACTCCCTCGGGCAGACCGTCGAGGACCGGGAGCGCGCGGTCGGCCGCGACGACCTCACCGGCCGCTGGATGGCGGTCTGCGACGCGGTGCGCGGGTGGGCGCTGGAGCGCCCGCACGAGTACGCGCTGATCTACGGCAGCCCCGTGCCCGGATACCAGGCGCCCACGGACACCGTCGCCGCGGCGACCAGGGCGGTCACCGTGCTGGGCACGATCATCCAGGACGCCGCGGTGGCGCGCCGCCTGCCGCCCGGGCCGCCGGAGCCCGTCCCTGACGCGGTCGCGGAGGATGTACGGCGGGCCGGCGCCGTGATCGCCCCGGACGTGCCCGACGCCGTGACGGCCCGCGCCCTGTCCGCCTGGGTCACGCTCTTCGGCCTGGTCAGCTTCGAGGTGTTCGGCCAGCTCAACAACGTCGTCGGGCACCGCGACGAGTTCTTCGAGCACCAGATGCGGGCGCAGGCCGGGTTCGTGGGGATCTGATCCAGGTCAGGGGTCCAGGGGGTCTAGGGGGTCGGGATGCCGAAGCCGACGGTGGTCCCGCTGCCCTCGATGGACTCCAGCGCGATCCATCCGCCGTGCGCCTCGACGATCGCCTTGCTGATCGCCAGGCCCAGGCCGCTGCCCTTGATCGCCCGTTTCTGCGCGTCGGCGGTACGGAAGAAGCGGGTGAACAACATGCTCTGCTCGTGCTCGGGGATGCCGACCCCGGTGTCACGGATCCAGACGACGACCTCGCCGTCGCGCTCGCGGCCGGTCACCGTGATCGCTCCGCCCGCGTCGGAGAACTTGACCGCGTTGGTCAGCAGGTTGAGCGCGACGCGTTCGATCTGCTCGCCGTCGCCCTGCACCACCGGGATGTGCTCGTCGACGTCGAGGGTGATGCTGAGGCCGGCCGCCTCGACGGAGGGCCGGATCGCCTCGTACGCGGCGTCGATGATCTGCCGCATCTGCACCGGCCCGACGCTGAGCGTGAGCGTGCCGGACTCGATGCGGGAGAAGGTCAGCAGGTCCTCGATGAGGTCGAGCAGGCGGCGCCCGTTGCGGTCGATGATGCCGACGATCTTGCGTTCGGTCGCGCCGAGGGAGCTGGCGTGCGCGTCGGCGAGGATCTCGGTGTAGCCGCGGATGCTGGTCAGCGGCGTGCGCAGCTCGTGGGAGACGGTCGCGACGAACTCGCTCTTGAGCCGGTCGAGCTCCTGCAGGTCGCTGTTGGTGCGGGCGAGCTTCGCCGCCTGCCGCTGCAGGGCCTCCTCGGCGCGCCGGCGGTCGGTGACGTCGGCGATCTGGTGCACCACGTGGTGCGCCCCGTGATGGCCCCGGCCGCGGGCGCTGCCGCCCGCGCCGATGAGCGACGCCGAGTACTGCCCCCACAGCGGCGCGCCGTCGGAGCGGCACAGCCGCAGCTCCTTGCTGACCTTCTCGGCCTCGCCGGCGACGAGGCGCTTCATCTTCTCCGCGACGATCGGCCGGTCCTCCTCGGCGACCATGTCCAGCAGCAGCTGCGAGGGCTGCAGCCCGGTCATGCGGGCCAGCTCCTGGTTGACCTCCAGCACGTGCCCGTCGAGGTCGGTGACGGCCATGCCGACCGGGGCGTGGTCGAACGCGGCGCGGAACGTCTCCTCCGCGCGGCGCTGGTCGGCGGCGAGCCGCTGCTGCGACAGGGCGTGCTGCACGGCCGAGCCGAGCCGGCTGAGCCGGTCCTTGAGCAGGTAGTCGACGGCGCCGTGGCGCAGCGCGTCCACGCACGACTCCTCGCTCATCGCGCCGCTGACCACGATCGCGGGGATGTCGTAGCCGCCGGCGCGCAGCATGTGCAGCGCCTCCAGGGCGTTGAACTGCGGCAGCGAGTAGTCGGCGAGGATCACCTGCGGCAGGCCTTCGGGGTCGTCGAGCGCGGCCTGGAACTCCGCCCGGGACTCGACCCGCCGCCACGTGGGCGCGAAGCCGGCCCGCCGCAGCTCGAACACGAGCATCTCGGCGTCGTCGGGGTTGTCCTCGAGGAGCAGGATCCTCATGAGTGCTGGTCGGTCAGGTTGAGCCCCAGCCAGTACAGGCCGATGCTGTTGACGGCGGACAGGAACTGCTCCATGTCGACGGGCTTGACGATGTAGCTGTTGGCGCCCAGCTCGTAGCAGGCGTGCAGGTCGCGGTCCTGCGCCGACGAGGTGAGCATGACGACCGGGATGTGGCGGGTGCGCGCGTCGGCCTTGACCCGGCGCAGCACGTCGATGCCGTCGACCAGCGGGAGCTTGATGTCCAGCAGCACGACCTGCGGCGGGTCGGCGGCGGCCCGCCCGAACAGGTAGTCGAGGGCCTCGGCGCCGTCGCGGGCGACGTCGACGTTGCGGGCGAACCTGCCCCGCTCGAAGGCCAGGCGGGCGAGCTCCAGGTCGTCGGGATTGTCCTCGACGAGCAGGACCCTGTTCGACAGCGGTTTCATCCGCCCACCTCCAACAGCGTGTCTGCGTATGCCGGAAGGGTGAAGTAGAAGGTGGCCCCCTCGCCGGGCGCCGCGTCGGCCCAGATCTGGCCGCCGTGCCGCACCACGATGCGGTGGGTGAGCGCGAGCCCGATGCCGGTGCCCTCGTAGTCCTCGGCGCGGTGCAGTCGCTGGAAGACCTTGAACAGCTTGTCGGCGTACCGCATGTCGAAGCCGGCGCCGTTGTCCCTCACGTAATACACGGCGTCGCCCCCGACGCCCGGCATTGCAGCGTCCGCCTCCGTGGTGACCTTGTGGCCGACCTCGATCCGGGCCGGGGAGACGGCGCGGGTGTACTTGACCGCGTTGCCGACCAGGTTGGCCACCACGTGCCGGATCAGCCGCGGGTCGCCCTGGGCGTCCGGCAGGTCCCCCACGGTCAGGACGATGTCGCGGTCGCCGCGCTCGACGCTCAGCTCGTCCCAGACGTCGGCGACGAGCTGGTCGAGGTGGACGCGCAGGCTCGCCATCTCCTGCCGTTGCAGCCGGGAGAACGCGAGCAGCCCGTCGATCAGCTCGCCCATCTGCTGCGCGCCGGCGCGGATGCGGGACAGGTACCGGCGGCCCTGCTCGTCGAGCGCGTCGCCGTGATCAAGGGCGAGCATCTTGGCGAAGCCGTCCACGGCCCGCAGCGGCGCCCGGAGGTCGTGGGAGACGCTGTACGAGAAGGACTCCAGCTCCGCGTTGGCCTCGCGCAGGTCGGCGGTGCGCTCCGCGACGCGCAGCTCCAGCTCGGCGTTGAGCCGCTCGACCGCCCGCTCGGCAGTCTTGCGCTCGGTGACGTCCTGGCCGACCTTGACGAAGCCGCGGATCGAGCCGTCGGGGCCGCGCACCGCCGTGAGCGTACCGTGCACCCAGAAGCGGCTGCCGTTGTGCCGCACCCGCGGGCCGTCGATCTCGACCCGGCCGTACTCCGCCGCCTGCGCGAGGATGTGCTGCGGCACCCCCTCGGCGGCCTCCTCCGGCGTGAAGAACATCGCGTAGGAGCGGCCGATGACCTCGTCCTCGCGGTACCCCTTGAGCCGTTCGGCGTTGGCGGACCAGCTCATCACGGCCCCGTCGGGGTCCAGCATGTAGATCGCGTAGTCGCGGGCGCCGTCCAGCAGCAGCTGCAACAGCTCCTCGGAGGCGCGCACCTTCTCGTCGGCGTCGTGCAGGTCGGTGACGTCGCGCAGCACGGCGACCGCGCCGCCGTCGCCGTCCTGGTGGACCAGCCGCCGGAGCCGCACGTCCAGCCGGCGGCCCCGCACGATGATCTCGGCCTGCGCCTCGAGGGGGCGCTGCACCAGGTCCTCGAACCGGAACGGGGTGACGCCGTCGCTCTCGTACGCGTCGAGCAGCCGCGCCCACTCGGCCGGCGGTTGCCGCTCGACGTCGTCGCCGAGCAGCTCGCGGGCGCTCGGGTTGAGCCACATCGCGGCACCGTCGGGGCCGATGAGCACCACGCCGTCGCCGATCGTGTTCATCACCGCGGACAGCAGCGTCGCCTGGTGCCGCAGGTCCGCGGTGGCCTGGGCGACCCGGTCCTCGGCCCGGCGGCGCGAGGTCGCGAGGGTGTAGACGAGCACGGCGGTGACGACGGTGAGCGCGAGCCCGCTGAACACCATGCCCGCGTCGAGGTGGCTCTCGGCGCCCATCAGGGCCTCGCTGTCGGTGACGACCATCAGCCGCCACTGCTGGTCGGCGACCTGCACGATGACGCTGCGGCGCAGGTCGGGCCCGCCGACGTGCTGCCGCGAGATGCGGGCCATCGGCACCCACGCGTTGTCCTCGATCGCGGACAGCGTCACGTCCACCAGCTCGCGGGACGGCTGGAGCATCGTGTCGGTGAAGAAGGCCTGCATCCGCACGGTCAGCTCGACGAACCCGCGCAGCTCGCCGGTGACCTGGTCCACGACCCGCTGCAGCAGCACCACGGAGTGCTGCCGCTCCTGCTCCGGCAGGTCGGCGTCGCGCGGCAGCAGGTACGGGCCGGAGATCGCCGGCAGCCCGATCCGCAGCGCCCGCTCCAGGGCCCGGGCCGCCTCCGGCGCCGTGGTGAGGTCCTGGCCGACGCCGTCGCTCGTGTCCTGCGCCAGGTTGCGCTGCAGGACCGTGAAGTAGTGCCGGCCGGCGTCGGTGGCCGGGCGCAGCGTCAGCCCGACCGCGCCGCGGGCCCGCCAGTCGTCCTGGGCGGCCTGGACGTCGGAGTGCTGCACGGCGACGACGAAGTCGGCGGACGCGGCGCCGGGCAGCCAGAGCCGGCCGAGCGGGGCGGTGGCGGAGGTGAACGAGGTGGCGTCGATCTTCGGCAGCGCCTCCAGGCCGCCGGCGACGAGCTGCACCGCGTCGACGTACCGCTGGGCGGTGGACGCCACCGCCTCCTGCGCGGCGGCGACCCGCCGGTCGAGGGTCTGGCCGGCGTTGTCCAGCTCGACGCGGTGCATCAGCAGGCCCGCCCCGCCGGAGACCAGCAGGCCGAGCAGCACCACCCCGAGGACCTGGAGACGGACGCCCACCACGCTCTGCAGATCGGCGGTGCGCTGCGGTTACTGAGAAGTTGCTCACCCGTTGTCGGACGAGTGCCCCGGGAAGAGGTGGGCGGCCGGGTCGATGATCACGGCGGCGTTGTTGACGGCGGTGGCGGCCTCCCCGAAGCCGACCGCGATGAGCCGGACCTTGCCCGGGTATTCGCTGATGTCGCCGGCGGCGAACACCCGCGGCAGGTTGGTGGCGGTGGTCGAGTCGACCTTGATGTGGCGCTTGTCCAGCTCGAGGCCCCAGTCGGCGAGGGGGCCGAGGTCGGCGGTGAAGCCCAGCGCGGCGACGACGGAGTCGGCGGGGAGGGTGCGCGGTGCCGCGCCGCGGACGGCGACGTCGACGCCCGTGCACCTGGCATCTCCGAGAATCCGGGTGACCTCGGCGTTGACGATGATCTCGATCGGCAGGGCCTGCACGCGGGCGACGGTCGAGGCGTGCGCCCGGAACTTCTCGCGGCGGTGCACGAGCGTCACCGACCTGGCGACCGGCTCCAGCGCGAGGGCCCAGTCGAAGGCGGAGTCGCCACCGCCGACGATGACGACGTCGTGCCCGGCCAGGTCGGCCAGGTGCGGCACGAAGAAGAGCAGGCCGTCGCCGGTGAACCCGTCGGCGGCGGGCAGCGGGCGGGCCGTGAAGCTGCCGAGCCCGCCGGTGATGAGCACGGCGCCGCAGCGCAGGACGGTGCCGTCGGACATCGTCAGCACGGGGCGGCCGTCGTCGTACGTGAGGCCCTCGGCCCGCACGCCGAGCAGGTAATGGGGGTGGAACTGCCCGGCCTGCTCGACGAGGTTGGCGACCAGGTCGCGGCCGCGGATGCCGGGGAACCCCGCGACGTCGAAGATCATCTTTTCGGGGTACATCGCCGTGACCTGGCCGCCGGGCTCCGGCAGCGCGTCGATCAGGGCGGTGCTGAGGCCCCGGAAGCCGGCGTAATAGGCACCGAAGAGTCCGGCCGGTCCCGCGCCGACGATGGCCAGGTCGACATCCCGCATACGGGGAACGCTATGCGGCGCCGGTGCCGATGACCAGAGGACACCGCAGCCTGCCGCGGCGCCGGCTTCGACGGCCAGGCGGCGCCGCGGCTTGCTATCAGGCGTCGGTGCCGATGGCCAGGGGGTCGTCGGAGCGGCGTGGCTTGCGGCGCCGGAAGATCACCGCGGCGACGAGGCCGCCGATGAACCCGCACAGGTGCCCCTGCCAGGACACCCCCTCCTCGCCGGGGAGGACGCCGAAGAGCTGCCAGCCGTACAGGAGCCCGATGAGGACACCGACGGCGATGTGCCACCAGCTGCGCTCAACCGCGCCCCGCATCAGGATCACGCCGAGATAGCCGAAGATGACGCCGCTGGCCCCGACCACGACGGTGTCCGGATCGCCGATGAACCACACCCCGACCCCGGCCACGATCGCGATGAAGGCGGTCGTGAGCAGGAAGCGGGTGGTGCCGGCGGCGAGGACGAACGTGCCGAGCAGGATCAGCGGGATGCTGTTGGCCAGGACGTGGGCGAAGCCGGCGTGCAGGAACGGCGAGAAGATGATGCCGTCCAGGCCGTCGAGATGGTGCGGCTTGATGCCGCCGTCCTGGTCGAGCCGCTCACCGGTGAGCCGGTCGAGGAACTCGATCGCGAACAGCACCGGCACGAACGCGCACATGGCGACGAAGGCTCGGCCGACGGAGGCGTAGAACGCCTCCGTGCCGAATCGCGTGGGGTCGGACGGACTCGTGGCATCGACGGTCACGCCACGTTGGTAACAGGTTTCGCTCGCTAATACCAGCCGCTGGACTGACTGTGGGACCAGGCGGCGCACGGCGTCTTGTAGCGGCCCTTGATGTAGCCCAGGCCCCACTTGATCTGGGTCTCAGGATTCCAGGACCAGTCGCTCGCGATCGAGCCCATCTTCGACGGCGGGAGCGCCTGGGCGATGCCGTAGGCGCCGGAGCTCTTGTTCCGCGCCGTCGTCGTCCAGTGGCTTTCCTTGTCCCAGAGCTTCTCCAGGCACGGCGACATCTGGTCGAACCCGAAGCCGGCCTGGAACACGAGCCCGCAGCCGCGCCACTTGTTGTCACTCTTGCCCTTGTACACGTCGCAAGCGGCCGGGATCGAGTAGGTCGGCGGGCCCAGGGTCCGCGTGGTGGACCGGCTCGTCTCCTCCTCTTCCTTCTTCTTGCGCGCGGCGTCCTCGGCGGCCTTGGCCTGCGCGGCGGCCGCGGAGGCGGCGTCCTGCGCCTTGCTCTGGGCCTCCTGGGACGTCGGCGCGGCGCTGGCGCTCGCACTCGTGTCGGAAGGCTTCGGAAGGGTGGCGTCGGCGGCGGCACTGACCGGCTCGGCCTTCTTACCGCTGTCCCAGTTGGCGATCACGACACCCGCCGCGAGGGCCGCGACCAGTGCGAGGGTGGCCAGGACACGGATCTTGCCGACCCGCTGCCACAGCAGCGTCAGGACGTCCATGGCCTAGTACCACCCCGTGCTCTGGCTGTGACCCCATGCGCCGCACGGCGTCTTGTACCGGCCCTTGATGTAGTTCAGCCCCCACTTGATCTGGATGCCGGCGTCGGTCTTCCAGTTCGTGCCGTAGGCGGCCATCTTGTCGCCGGGGACGGCCTGCGGGATGCCGTGGGCGTTGCTGCTGTTGTTGTGCGCGCTGGGGTTCCAGCCGCTCTCCTTGGTCCACAGCTTGTCCAGGCACGGCATCTGGTCGAGGCCGTAGCCGGCGGCGACCATCAGCGTGCAGCCGGTGTTCCTGTGACCGGAGTAGACGCCGCACGAGGCGGGGGCCGGGTAGGACGGCGGGCCGGCGGAGCGGGTGTTGGACCGGCTCGCCTCTTCTTCCTTCTTCTTGCGCGCGGCGTCCTCGGCGGCCTTGGCCTGCGCGGCGGCCGCGGAGGCGGCGTCCTGCGCCTTGCTCTGCGGGTCCTGCGACTGCGCGGCGCTGGCGCTCGTCTCCGACGGCTTCGGAAGGGCGGCGTTGGCGGCGGTGTTGGCGGCGGTGTTGACCGGCTCAGCCTTCTCGCCGCTGTCCCAGTTGGCGATCACGACGCCGCCCGCGAGGGCCGCGACGAGCGCGAGGGCCGCCAGGGCACGGATCTTTCCGATCCGCTGCCACAGCTGGATCACGAACGTATCCATTCGTCGGGGACAGGACGCGGCGCACGGCCCGGACGGCGGTCCACGCGTTGCAGCGGACCTGCCCTCCGGGCCGATGACGCACCGTGAGCGCCTGATGCCGGTTCGCCTGGCGTCATGCGCTCGTTCCCCACCATCGCCTAGTGCATTCGCAGGTGAGAACCCAAACAGTATGTTATGTGATCCTAATCACGTGACAATTAGGACTCTTTTACTCAACTCACCTTTCGAACGGGAGGTCCTCCAGCAGGTCCGTGACGACCTCGGCGATCGGCGACCGCTCCGAACGGGTCAGGGTCACGTGCGCGAAGATCGGGTGGCCCTTCAGCGCCTCGATCACCGCGGCGATGCCGTCGTGCCTGCCGACCCGCAGGTTGTCACGCTGAGCGACGTCGTGCGTCAGCACGACCCGCGAGTTGCTGCCGATGCGGGACAGCACGGTGAGCAGGACGCCGCGTTCGAGCGACTGGGCCTCGTCGACGATCACGAACGCGTCGTGCAGGCTGCGACCGCGGATGTGGGTCAACGGCAGGACCTCGAGCATCCCCCGGGCCGCCACCTCCTCCATCACGTTGTCGTGCACCAGCGAGCCGAGCGTGTCGAAGACCGCCTGCGCCCAGGGCGACATCTTCTCGGCGGCGTCGCCGGGGAGATAGCCCAGCTCCTGCCCGCCGACCGCGTACAGCGGCCGGAAGACGATCACCTTCTTGTGCTTGCGCCGCTCCATGACCTGCTCCAGGCCCGCGCAGAGCGCGAGCGCGGACTTGCCGGTGCCGGCCCGCCCACCCATGGACACGATGCCGATCGACTCGTCCAGCAGCAGGTCCAGCGCGATGCGCTGCTCCGCCGAGCGCCCCCGCACGCCGAACACCTCCCGGTCGCCCCGCACGAGCCGCACCGACTTGTCGGCACAGACCCGCCCGAGCGCCGAGCCGTTCTGCGAGGTGAGCACCAGACCCGTGTGCACCGGCAGGTCGCCGGCGCCGTCGAGGTCGATCGCCTCACCCGCGTAGAGCCGCTTCACCTCGTCCTCGGCGATGCCGAGCTCGACCATGCCCGTCCAGCTCTGGTTGGTCGCCGGACCCGGCTGGTACTCGTCCGCGGCCAGGCCCACCGAGCCGGCCTTGACCCGCAGCGGCATGTCCTTGGTGACCAGCAGGACGTCCTTGCCCTCGGCGGCGAGCGCGAGCGCGACCGCGAGAATCCGGGCGTCGTCCGTGTCGGCCCGGAAGCCGGCCGGCAGCACGTTCTGGTTGGCGTGGTTCAGCTCGACCCGCAGGGTGCCGCCGGAGTCCGTCAGCGGCAGCGGGACGTCCAGCCGGCCGTGCTTGGCCCGCAGGTCGTCCAGGAACCGCAGCGAACGCCGCGCGAAGTACCCGAGCTCGGGATGGTGCCGCTTGCCCTCCAATTCGGAGATGACGACCAGGGGCAGGACCACGTCGTGCTCTCCGAAGCGCAGGAACGCGCCCGGGTCGGCCAGCAGCACGGACGTGTCCAGCACGAAGGTGCGCTTGTCCGGTGTCTGCTCCCGGGCTTTCTCCTGGGCTTTCTCCTGGGCCGTCTTCCTGGTGCGACGGACCGGCTTGACGACCTCCTGCGGCGCTTCCGCGGGCTGCGCCTTGGTGGCGCGGCCGCGTGGAGCGGGAGGGGTGGACTCCGAGGGACTACGGCGAACGGTCACGGGATCTCCGGGGACGGGCACCTCGCCGCCCGCACTCGCGTCCTCCGACGCCCGCACGGGGTCGGGTGCTTGGCCCCGTGGCTTCACAGTGATCGCTCGGTCCGGGCCTCGGATGGCCGGGAAAACCCCAAGCCACAGCACAGACGCTAACCGCTGCAAGCAAAATCCACTAGATCGAGTCCTTGATTGCCCGCCTTGTGAGGTACGCCGCTGCGTGAATTCTTCAGTACGCTTGGCACATGGCGGCCCCTGACACTGCACGCTCGCGCGAGGCCATCCTCCAGCTGACCGCGGAGCGCGCAGGCCACTGCGCCTTCTTCTTCGACTTCGACGGGACTCTCGCGCCCATCCAGGAAGATCCCGAGACGGTCCACCCGGCCGACGGCATCGTCGAGGCCCTCGGCGAGCTCAGCCGTCGCCTGGGCAAGGTCGTCATCGTCTCGGCCCGCCCGGCCGGCTTCCTCCGCGAGCGCTTCGCCGACCTGCCCGATGTCGCGGTCTTCGGCCTGTACGGGCTGGAGGTCCAACGCCCCGGCGGACTGGTCGAGACCGACCCGTCGGCGGCCCCCTTCGTCCAGGTCATGAGCGACCTGGCCGACCGCGCCCGGGCGGAACTGCCGGTGGGCACCCGGGTCGAGTACAAGCGCCTCTCCGTGGCCGTGCACTACCGCAACGCGCCCCACCTGGCCCCGGAGGTCGAGCAGTGGGCCAAGGAGCGCGCCGGCGAGCTCGGCCTGCGCCTCCAGGCCGGCCGCATGGTCGTCGAGCTGAAGCCCCCCGGCCAGCGCGACAAGGGCAGCGTCCTGCGCGAGGAGACCGAGGGCCACAGCTGCGCCTGGTACTTCGGCGACGACGTGGCCGACCTGCGCGCCTTCGACGCCCTCACCGCCCGCGAAGCAGCGGACCCCGACTTCGTCGGCGTGCGGGTCGCGGTCGCCAACGCCGAGAGCGGCCACGCCCTGATCGAAGCCGCCGACATCCACGTCGACGCCCCCGAGGACGTCCCCGCCCTCCTCCGCACCCTGCTCTCCCAGCTGTAAATGCTGTAATTCCCCGCTGTGCTTCCGCCCCACCGTTGTCGCGGCGGGTCCCGGCGGGGATTCTCACCCGCACCCCAGTGCGCCGCTCCGCGGCGCACTGCCCGCGCCGAGACGCGAGGCAGAGCAAGCGGCGCATACGCGCCGCATCCGGTGGCCAGCCGTGGCCAGATTCGCCCATGATTTCCGTGCTGATCATGGTCGGCCCCGACCGCCGCACACTTCGCCACACGACACCGACGAGCAGCCTCGACACTTGACGAGACACCTCGGCACCGACGTTGATCAATGCCCGGGTCTGCGGCCTTTGTCCCATCGACATTGCGCGATGAGCCTCGATTTCAGAGATCAAATTGTGGGTGGATCGCGCAACGTCTATCCCGAAAAGGGGCGTTTCGGGGCATTGACCAACGTCTGTCCGGGCGAGGCGGGCCCGAGCGGGGATAGGTCCAGAGGTGGACCCGGGCGTCGAAGTGGCAGAGGCGTCACTGAGAAGAAGAGACGCAGGCCGGAAGCGCAGGGCCGAGAAGCGCAGGCCAGAGCACGTGGGGCGAGAAGCGCAGGTCAGGGAGTGCGGGCCAGGGAGCGCGGGCCGAGAAAGTGCAGGTCAGCGAGCATGGGGCGAGAAGTTCAGGCCGAAGGGTGCGGAGCGGGGGCCGTGATCGCACGGGGTCATGGCGGGCGGGTGGTTGGCGGGGTCTGGACGAAGTTGCGTTGCTCTGGGTGCACGAGTTTTACCGGATCATGGATCGGCTGGGGCCGGCCGCCGGATGCGGCGCGCATGCGCCGCTTGGCCTGCCTCGCGTCTCGGCGCGGGCAGTGCGTCGCGGAGCGGCGCATTGGGGTGCGGGTGAGAATCCCCGCCGGGCCCCGCCGCGGCAGCGGTGGGGGGAATTACAGCCGGCTCAGACGCCGTAGCGGCGTTGGCGGTTGGCGTAGGAGCGCAGGGCGCGCAGGAAGTCGACGCGGCGGAAGCTGGGCCAGTGGACGTCGCAGAAGTAGAACTCGGAGTGGGCGCTCTGCCAGAGCAGGAAGCCTGACAGGCGCTGCTCGCCGCTGGTCCTGATCACCAGGTCGGGGTCGGGCAGGCCGCGGGTGTAGAGGTGGTCGGAGATGTGGTCGACATCGAGGATCTCGGCGAGCTCCTCGATCGACGTGCCCGCCTTGGCGTGCTCGTGGAGGAGGGAGCGCACGGCGTCGGCGATCTCGCGGCGGCCGCCGTACCCGACGGCGAGGCTGACCTGGGCGCCGCCGGTGCGGCTGACGGTGCGCTCCTCGGCCGCCTTGAGGGACTGGGCGCTGGCGGTGGGCAGCAGGTCCAGCGCGCCGACCATGCGCAGCTGCCAGGGGTTGCCCTCGTCGGCGAGCTCGGCGGCCAGGTTCTCGATGATCTGCAGCAGCGGGTCGAGCTCGGCGGCTGGGCGGGACAGGTTGTCGGTGGACAACAGCCACAGGGTGACGTGCGCGACGGTCGCGCCGTCGCACCAGCGCAGGAGCTCCTTGATCCGCTCGGCGCCGACGCGATGGCCGTCGTTGGGATCGACGTAGCCCATCTCGCGCGCCCAGCGCCGGTTGCCGTCGACGATCACCCCGACGTGTCGCGGCTGAGGTTTGCCGTGCAGCCGTCGGGCGAGACGCTTCTCGTACAACGAATACACCACGTCACGCAGGCCCACGGTCGAGAAGAGTAGCGACCTACCGGGCAAAGCGACACCGTCAGCCGTGCACCGGACAGTGCTGAACGGCGGGTGGGTGGGCGGCCGATCTGCTGACTGACCGGCCGCCGACCAGCCACTATGCGGCGTCGAGCCGGGCCTTCAGCGCGTCGAGCTCGGCCCAGAGCACCCCGGGGAGTTTGTCGCCGAAGCGCTCGAACCACTCGGTCACCTGAGGGATCTCCGCCCGCCATTCGTCGGCGTCGACCCGCAGGGCCGCAGCGAGGTCCTCGGCCGTGAGGTCGAGGCCGTCCACGTCGAGCGCGCCGGGCGCCGGCACCCGGCCGATGGGGGTCTCGACGGCGTCAGCGGTGCCCTCGATGCGCTCGACGACCCACTTCAGGACGCGGGCGTTCTCGCCGAAACCGGGCCACAGGAAGCGGCCGTCGTCGCCGCGGCGGAACCAGTTGACGTAGAAGATCCTGGGCAACTGCGCGGTGCCGGAGGAGGCGCCCTTGCCCATCTCGATCCAGTGGGCGAAGTAGTCGCCGGCGTTGTAGCCGATGAAGGGCAGCATGGCCATCGGGTCGCGGCGGACCACGCCGACCTTGCCGGTGGCCGCCGCGGTGGTCTCGCTGGACAGGGTCGCGCCGAGGTAGACGCCGTGCACCCAGTCGCGGGCCTCGGTGACCAGCGGGATCGTGGTCTTGCGCCGGCCGCCGAAGAGGATCGCGTCGATCGGCACGCCGCGCGGGTCGGCGTACTCGTCGGCGAGGATCGGGCACTGCTCGATCGGCGTGCAGAAGCGCGAGTTCGGGTGCGACGACGGCTCGTCCGAGTCGGGCGTCCAGTCGCGGCCCTTCCAGTCGGTGAGGTGCGCGGGCGGCTCGCCCATGCCTTCCCACCAGATGTCGCCGTCGTCGGTCAGCGCGACGTTGGTGAAGACCGAGTTGCCCTTCGCGAGGGTCCGCATCGCGTTGGGGTTGGTCTTCCAGTCGGTGCCGGGAGCGACACCGAACAGGCCGAACTCGGGATTGACGGCGTACAGCCGCCCATCTGCACCGAAGCGCATCCACGCGATGTCGTCGCCGAGCGTCTCGACCTTCCATCCGGGGATGGTCGGCTCCAGCATCGCCAGGTTGGTCTTGCCACAGGCGCTGGGGAACGCGGCGGCCACGTACTTCACCTGGCCGGACGGTCCGGTCAGCTTGAGGATGAGCATGTGCTCGGCGAGCCAGCCCTCGTCGCGGCCCATGACGCTGGCGATGCGCAGCGAGAAGCACTTCTTGCCCAGCAGCGAGTTGCCGCCGTACCCCGACCCGTAGCTCCAGATCTCCCGGCTCTCCGGGAAGTGGGAGATGTACTTGGTGTCGCTGCACGGCCACGCGACGTCCTGCTCGCCGGGTGCGAGGGGCGCGCCGACGGAGTGCAGGCAGGGCACGAACGGCGCGTCGGCGCCCATCCGGTCGAGCACGTCGGCGCCCATCCGGGTCATGATCCGCATGGAGGCGACGACGTACGGGGAATCGGTCAGCTCGACGCCGAACATCGGCCGCTCGGCGGTCAGCGGGCCCATGCAGAACGGCACCACGTACATCGTGCGGCCGCGCATCGAGCCGTCGTACAGCTCCGTCATCACCCGCTTCATCTCCGCGGGCGCCATCCAGTTGTTCGTGGGGCCGGCGTCGGCCTCGTCCGCGGAGCAGATGAACGTGCGCTCCTCGACCCGGGCGACGTCCGACGGGTCGGTGCGGGCCCAGAACGAGTTGGGCTTCTGCCGCAGCCGCACCAGGACCTGCTTGTCCACGAGCTCGTCGGTGATGCGGCGCCACTCACCCTCGGAGCCGTCACACCAGACCACCCGGTCAGGGGTGGTGAGCTCGGCGACTTCGCGGACCCAGGCGAGGAGCTTGGAATGGGCGGTGGGTGCCTGGTCGAGACCCGGGACCGTGACCGGTGCTGACATCGAGAATCTCCCTGTGGTCGGCGTTGACCTGTAGGCGCAAATGCCAAAGCACGGCGCGCGATGCTGCGAGCGGCCGTGAATGCGTTCTACTGATTTCCCTCAGCCTAAACCGGTCAACCGGGCCGGGCAGCGTGAGAGCTTGTGAAACCTTGCACAAGGACCGGAGAATCTCGCGACCGTTCGCAGAATCGCGCGTGAACTTTTCGTCAACCGCGCATCAATGCGCAAACTGTGCGGTCTGTGGCAGGTGCGCCCGCTGAGGTCGGCGGTGCCGTACCCTCTGCCACGTGACGGAACTGCAGTCGGTGGCGTCCGAGCCACGGCCGGGCGGCCTGCGCGGCCTGTTCGCACGCTTCGAGCACCTCGTCCACGAGCTGGGCAAGTTCGGGACGGTCGGGATCGTGGCGTTCATGGTGGACGTCGCCATCTTCAACGTGCTGCTCTTCGGCGGCACGCCGACCCTTGTGGCGAAGACGATCTCCACGGTGGTGGCGGCGACCGTCGCCTTCATCGGCAACCGGTTCTGGACCTGGCGGGACCGCGAGCGCACCAACCTGCGCCGCGAATACACGCTGTACTTCCTGTTCAACCTGGTCGGCCTGCTGATCGGCCTGCTCTGCCTGTGGGCGAGCCACTACGGGCTCGGCTCGGTGTGGCCCTGGTTCGAGGGCAAGCTCGCCGACAACATCGCGGCCAACGTGGTCGGCATGGCGTTCGGGACGCTGTTCCGTTTCTGGAGCTATCGGCAGATCGTGTTCCGAAAGACGGCCTGACCGGCATAAACTGAGGTTCAAACGCGGCGGCAGGTAACAGCCTGGTTGCGCAGGGGTCAAGATGCGGGTGAGCTGCCCCGCAGTCTGCGCCGTACCCAGGGCGATGCTTGGCGACCTACCGTAAGGTTGCACGGTGCGCCTTGCCAGCAACCTTCGCGACCGGTATGTCCCCGAGCGGCATCGCTCGCTCGTGACCGAGCTGTTCAAGTTCCTGGCGGTCGGCGGGATCAACACGATCATCGACTTCGCGGTGCTCAACCTGCTGCTGTCGATCGGCCCGCTGAAGGCGAAGATCGTCGCGGCCGTCGTCGCCACGACGGCGTCCTACTTCCTCAACCGGCAGTGGACCTACCGTCACAGCGACCGCACGAGCATGCGGCGGGAGTACACGCTGTTCTTCGCGCTCAACGGCGTCGGCCTGCTGATCCAGAGCGCGGTCCTCGCGGTGGCGAAGTACGGGCTGGGCTTCAGCGAGACCAACAGCGCCGACCGGCTGGCCTTCAACATCGCCAGCGCGCTCGGCATCGGCATCGCGATGGTGTTCCGCTTCTGGGCGTACCGGACGTTCGTCTTCCAGACGCCGGTGGCCTCCGACGACCCGCAGGTGATCGCGGACGCCGAACTGGAGGCCGAGGTCGAGGCCCTGGAGGTGGCACTGACCGACGTGGCCGTCGCGCCGGTGCCGCGCCACCCCGAGGAGGACGGCGCCGGCGAGCTGACCCTCAATGAGCCCGCCGGCCACCGTTGACCAGAAATCAGGACAGCAATCAGGACGCGGCGTCGTTCTTGATCTCGTCGACGAGGGCCTGCCGGTCGTCGTCGCCGAAGGTGTGCTTCTGCCGGTCCGCGTCGACCAGCTCGTAGAGCATGCTCTGGGTCTTCTCCACCTGCGGGATGTCGGTGAGCTGCACCTGACCCCGCTCACCGGCCGACTCGATGGTCAGCGTGCCGCAGCCGAGCATCCGCTCGAAGAGCGAGTGCGAGAACGACACGTCGTTGACCCGGCCCAGCGGGATGTCCCGGCCGCTGCGCGAGAACACGCCGCTGCGCATGATCACCCGCTCGTTGGTGAAGACGTAGTGCGTGGTCTTCCACTTGATCCACGGCCACACGGTGACGACGAGCACGATCACCAGGCCGACCCCGGCCGCGATCAGCGTGCCGATCATGCCCACCCCCGTGAACAGGGAAATGGCCACGACCGCGGCGGCGGTGAGGACGAACCAGAGCACCGGCAGGAACAGTGCCTTCCAGTGGGGGTGCAGGTGCAGCACCACCTGCTCGTCCTTGGTCAGGACGCTTTCCGGGAACCCCACGCCAACCTCCTCGTTCATGAATGTCGAGGTGGAGGCTAGACCGTCCCGACCCGGTGCGACATTGGCCTACCCGGTCGTCTCTGCGCGGACGTGCACCACGTCGCCGGCGGCGACCGCGTGCTCCTTCCCGAACACGTCCGTGACCTGCAGCCGGCCGTCGACGTCGACGCCGGTGGCCGTGCCGTCGAGCGTGGCGCCGCCGGGAAGGTCGACCCGGACCCGCCGGCCGATGGTGCCGCAGTGGAAGAGGTACGCCTCGCGAATGCCGGAGTCGTCGCCGGCCTGCCACTGCCGGTACACCTCCTCGAACCCGCGCAACAGGGCGCGCAGCAGCGGGTCGCGGTCGGCGCTGGCGGCACCGCCGAGGGCAAGGGACGTCGCGTCGGGGCGGGGCAGCTCGTGCTCGCGCAGCGTGGTGTTGAGCCCGATGCCGACCACCACCGCGCCGTCGCCGACCCCCTCGGCGAGGATGCCGGCGGTCTTGCGGTCGCCCTGCAGCAGCAGGTCGTTGGGCCACTTCAGGTAGGCGTCGAGGCGGGCGACCCGGCGCACCGACTCGGCCAGCGCGACCCCGGCCAGGAGCGGCAGCCAGCCCCAGCGCGACACCGGCACCACCGGGCGCAGCAGGATGCTCAGCGCCAGACCGGCCCGCGGCGGCGACTGCCACTGCCGGCCCAGCCGGCCCCGGCCCGCGGTCTGCCGCTCGGCGACGATCACCAGGCCCTCGGCGGCGCCGGCCCGCGCGGCGTCGCCGGCGTCGGCGTTGGTCGAGCCGGTCTCCTCGACCACGCGCAGGTCGGTCCAGAGCCCGCCGGGGACGACCAACGCGCGGCGGAGCGCGGCCGCATGCAGCGGGGGGCGCTCCAGGTCGGTGTAAATGTTCACAGGTCGACCGTATCGCCGCCCGATTACGATGCCGAACGTGACCATTGAGCAGGCTGGTGTCGGCGCTGACATCCACACGACCGCGGGGAAGCTCGCCGATCTGGGCCGGCGGACCGACGAGGCCGTGCACGCGGGGTCGGCCCGGGCCGTGGAGAAGCAGCACGCCAGGGGCAAGAAGACCGCACGCGAGCGGATCGAGCTGCTGCTGGACCCCGGCTCGTTCGTCGAGCTCGACGAGCTGGCCAGGCACCGGTCGACCAACTTCGGGATGGAGCAGTCGCGCCCGTACGGCGACGGCGTCGTCACCGGGTACGGCACCGTCGACGGGCGGCAGATCTGCGTCTTCGCGCAGGACTTCACGATCTTCGGCGGCAGCCTCGGCGAGGTCTTCGGCGAGAAGATCGTGAAGGTCATGGACCTGGCGATGAAGATCGGCTGCCCGGTGGTCGGGATCAACGACTCCGGCGGCGCCCGCATCCAGGAGGGTGTCGTCTCGCTCGGGCTCTACGGCGAGATCTTCTTCCGCAACGTCCGGGCGTCGGGTGTCATCCCGCAGATCTCACTGATCATGGGGCCGTGCGCGGGCGGCGCGGTGTACTCCCCCGCCGTCACCGACTTCACCGTGATGGTCGACCAGACCTCGCACATGTTCATCACCGGCCCCGACGTGATCAAGACGGTGACCGGCGAGGACGTCGAGTTCGAGGAGCTGGGCGGGGCCCGGACGCACAACACCAAGTCCGGCAACGCGCACTACCTCGCCACCGACGAGGACGACGCGATCGAGTACGTGAAGGCCCTGCTGTCCTACCTGCCGTCCAACAACATGGACGACGTGCCGGTCGTGCCGCTGCCGGCGTCGCTGGAGGTGTCCGAGGACGACCTGGCGCTGGACACCGTCATCCCCGACTCGGCGAACCAGCCGTACGACATGCACACGGTCATCGAGTCGGTCGTCGAGGACTTCCTCGAGGTGCAGCCGCTGTTCGCGCAGAACATCCTGATCGGCTTCGGCCGGGTCGAGGGCCACCCGGTCGGCGTCGTGGCCAACCAGCCGATGCACTTCGCCGGCTGCCTGGACATCGACGCGTCGGAGAAGGCGGCCCGCTTCGTGCGGACCTGCGACGCGTTCAACATCCCGATCCTCACGTTCGTCGACGTGCCGGGCTTCCTGCCGGGCGCCAGCCAGGAGTGGGACGGCATCATCCGGCGCGGCGCGAAGCTCATCTACGCCTACGCCGAGGCCACCGTCCCGAAGGTCACGGTCATCACCCGGAAGGCGTACGGCGGCGCCTACGACGTCATGGGCTCCAAGCACCTCGGCGCCGACCTCAACTTCGCCTGGCCGACCGCGCAGATCGCGGTCATGGGCGCGCAGGGCGCGGTCAACATCCTGTACCGCCAGGAGCTGCGCGACGCGAAGGACCCAGCCGGCCTGCGCGCCGAGCTGATCCAGGAGTACGAGGACACCCTCGCCAACCCGTACGTGGCGGCGGAGCGCGGCTACGTCGACGGGGTCATCGCGCCGTCGGCGACGCGGGTGGAGATCGTGCGGGCGCTGCGGCTGCTGCGCACCAAGCGGGAGACCCTGCCGCCGAAGAAGCACGGCAACATCCCGCTGTAGGTCAAGCCGTCACCCTGAACGACACCTTGATGATGTTGAACTTGTTGACGGTGGCGGAGTCTTCCCACAGCGCGTCCGGGGTCTGCCAGTAGATGGCGTGGCCCCGGCCCGGGTTGACCCGGCAGCCCATGTTGGAGATGTGCAGGCGGCCGCTGGGGGCCGTGTACCGCCACTGCCAGTCCGCGCAGGCCCAGCCGTCCCGGAAGTTGACCGTGTCGATCCCGACCTGCTCGTAGCCCGGGTACAGCCCGTCCTTGAGCCGCGCCGCCTCCTGCTCGCGCCAGTCGGCGACCGGGTCGCCCTTCGGCGGGTTGAAGGACGTGTCGATCGCCACCTCCCACCGGCCGTCGAGCGGGTCGACGAAGGAGATCATCGACGGGTAGCTGGGCTTCTTCACCGTGCGCACCCAGCCGTCCGGCACCGCGACCGCCCAGCCGTACTTGGCGTCGGTCTCCCAGTGGAAGCCGGCCGGCAGGTCCATCACGGTGCCGCCGAAGGTGCCGCGGACGTCTGGCGACGCGCTCGCGGTGGGACTGCCCGACGCCGGGCCCGCGGCGCCGGACGTGGCGGGACCCGCCCCCAGCCCGGTGGCCTGCGCGCCGGTCGGCAGCGTCTGCGGCGGGTCGTCGCCGGAGTCGGCGATCAGAATCACGGCCCCGACGAGCAGGGCCAGCGCGACGAGGACCGCGGCGATCCAGCGGCCGCGGTGCTGGCCGGGCGGCACCGTCTCGACGTCGTCGCTGACCGGCACCACCTCGGGGGCGGGAACCCCGCCGCGGGAGTAGAGGCCGGCGCCGACGGGCGCGCTGCCGCGGGCCTTGCCAGGGAAGTCGGTCCGGGCCGGGGCGGCGTCCGCGACCTGCGCCGGGCTGTCCTGATCCAGGCCCGCGGGCGGCGAGCTGACCGGCGCCTCCGGCCGCGCCGACCCCCCGCCGAGCGGGTGCGACGAGCCTCTCGACGAGCCGCTGGAGGAGCTGCGCAGGCCCGAAGGTTGGCCTTCCCGCGAGCGGCGCGGCCGGGGCAGCGCGGGCAAGGTCCAGGACCAGGCGCGGCCCTCCCCCGACGCGGCCCGCTGCAGCAGCCGCTCGGTCTCGGCGACGCCCGCGCGCGCCTTCGGGTCCTTGCGCAGCAGCGCGTTGAGGACCGGCTTCAGCACGCCCGCGCGGGTCGGCGGGTCGGGGTCCTCGGTGGCGAGGGCCGTCAGCGTCGCGTACGTCGTGGAGCGCGCGTACGGCGAGCGGCCCTCGACGGCGGCGTAGAGCGTGGCGCCGAGCGACCACAGGTCGGACTCCGGTCCGGAGGTGCCCTCTCTCGCGCGCTCCGGGGAGATGTACTGCGGGGACCCGAGGATCAGGCCGGGGCGGGTGACGGCGCCGTCGCCGCCCTCGAAGACCGCGAGGCCGAAGTCGGTGAGCACCACCCGGCCCGTGTCGGCGAGCAGCACGTTGCCGGGCTTCACGTCACGGTGCAGCACCCCGGCGGCGTGCGCGGCCTTCAGCGCGTTGAGCACGGCGAGCCCGATCTGCGCCACCCGCTCCGGCGGCAGCGGCCCGTCGTCGGTGATCACCTGATGGAGTGACCGCGACGGCACGTACTCCATCACGATCCACGGTGCCTGCTCGGTCTGCACGACGTCGTAGATCCGCACGACGTTCGCGTCGTTGAGGCGGGCCGCGGCGCGGGCCTCCCGGAGGGTGCGCAGCCGCAGCTCCTCGCGCTCCTCGGCGGTCAGCCCCTCGGGCGGGATGACCTCCTTGATCGCGACGTCGCGGCGCAGCATCTCGTCGCGGGCGAGCCACACCCGGCCCATGCCACCGGCGCCGAGCGACTCGATCAATCGATAGCGCTCAGCGATCAGGGACGTGGACTGCGTCATCACCACAGACGCTACCGAACGAGCGCACGTTCCAGACAGCCCGGACCTGGGCGAGATCACCCGTCTCAGTCGGTGCGGGACCGCAAGACCATGATCAATAGGATGACGAGGCCGATACCGACCAGACCGGCGCCGATCAGGGCCACCGGCAGGACCCGGAACGTGTCGAGGACCTTCTGCTGGGTCGGTGCCCTGTCGTCGGCGGTGAAGGTCACCGTGACCGTCACCGTGTACAGGTCGACGTCGGCGCCGGTCTCCTCGCCGATGACGACGGTGCCGGGGATCGGCAGCGGCGCGTTGCCCGGCGCGGGATCGACCGTCGCGCCGACGGCCACCGCGGCGCCGGCCGCGGTGGGTGTCGCCGGGCGCTGCACCGTGCACTTCGCCGGGTCCAGGAAGCCCAGCGGCGTGGGCAGCGACGCCTCGCTGTTGTCGTCCCCGGGCAGCACGACCCGGCCGGTCGAGCCGTCGGTGCAGTCCACATCCAGCACGATCGGGCCGTCGCGGCCGCTGGTGCTGCCCGCGAAGCGGACGGTGACCTGCAGCTGGTGCGCCTCGACGAACAGGTAGGACGCGGTGCACTTCGCGGCGGGCACGGCGGCGGTGAGCGGCACGACGTCGGCACCGACGTTGGGCACGTCCTGCGACTCGCCCGGGTCGCAGGCGAACGAGCTCAGCCGCCAGCTGCCCTCGACCGTCGCCAGGGGCGGCAGCGGGGTCACCACGTAGTCGCCGAGCGGCAGCGCCGCCGGGAGGCCCTGGGCGATCGCGGCCTCGCCGAACGCGGTCGTGGTCGCCACCCCGGACCAGCCGGGCGAGCCCTCGCCGCGCGGCGCGATCACGAACGACGCCGCGCCGATCCCGCCGACCGTCACCGACCGCAGCTGGATGCTGCCGCCCTTGCGGGTCACCCGCAGCGTGCAGTCGGTCGGGGCGCCGGCGGCGACCATGACGGTGACGGACATGCCCTCCGGCTTGAGCTCGGTCGCCCCGCAGCCGACCCCGGTCAGCGACCATGCGTCGGTCTCGCCGGCCGGGGCGGTGAGCGTCACCGGATACGCCCCCGGCAGCAGCGTGCTCAGGTCGGCGCCGGTCGCGACGGTGGCGGAGCCGTCACCGGCCGGCGCGGCCTGCAGCAGGCGCGGCGGGTCGGCCCCGCCGCCCGAGGCGACGGACAGGTTGAACGCGCCGCCGGGCGCGTCGCCGAACAGCCGCAGCGTCAGCCCCGGCGGCGCGGCCGGCGGGGTGTAGGTGAACGTGCAGGTGACGACCTCACCGGGGGCGAGCGTGACGGTGGCGGTGCCCGTCGGCAGGTCGGTGGCGGTGAGGCTGCGCCCGGCGCCGCTCTTGCCGCAGCTCAGGTCGGTGAGCGTCCAGCCCGCCGGGGTCCGCGACACGACCGTGCCGGGCTGGCCGCCGGAGCTGCGCACCAGGGTCGCGTCGGTCTTCGCGTCGGCGTAGATCCGCTTGTCGGCGGCGTAGCTGGCGGAGGCGTCGAACGCGAACCGCTGCTGGTAGCCGGCCGGGGCCGTCGTGCGGGCCTTCACCACGAGCGTGGCCGGGGCCTGCGCGGACTTCACGTAGTACGCGAAGCAGAGCACGTGCCGCGCCCCGGCGGGGAAGCCGAGCCACTGGACGTTGCCGCCGGCGTGGCCGTCGGCGCCGCAGCGCAGGACGCCGAACCCGTACCCGGGCAGCGCCGCGGCGAGCAGCGGGTCGCCCGGCGTGCCGCCCTGCACCCACAGCTGCCGGTGCGAGGACGCGCTCGCCTGCTCCGGGGTCAGCTGCAGGGTGACCGCGCCGTCGATGAGCTTGTCGGTCTTGTGGCCGGCCGCGTCCAGCAGCGGCACCTGGCCGGCGGTCGCGCCGGAGTCGACCGCCGGCATGGTCACCGTCGACAGCGCGCCCTTCTTCTCCTGCCCGGGCCCCAGCGAGAAGTGCCAGCCGGGCAGGGCGGTGCAGCCGGCCCCGTTGGCCGCCTCGACGGCCGGGTCGACCGCCTGGCCGTCCTTGTACGCGCTGGCGCGGCCGGGGGCGGACGCCGCCTCGATGCGGTCGTCGCGGACCCGGTTGGCCATGACGTCGTCGTACGAGCCGCAGGAGCGCGCCGCGAACGTGATCTGATACCGCAGCGACGCGGACACCGACGCCGGCTGCTCGCCCTCACGCGCCTGGGCGGGCGCCCCGGGCAGCAGTGCCGCGAGAAGCGCGCCGACGATGAGCATCGATGCGACCCGGAATGGGACGTTTGTCAATGCGCCCCCCAAACTCGCCATCGACTCCCGTTCCGCTTGAGTATGCGCCGCCGATGCATGCGTATGCTCGCAGGACGGCAACGTTTCGCGTACTTTCCGGGAGGTCCTGTGGCCGAGGAACCGCTGTTCAAGGTCGTCCGCGGTACGCCGACGGCCGAGGAGGTCGCGGCGATCGTCGGGGTGCTCTTCAGCCGTCCCGCCGCCGCGACGGTGGCTGCTGCGCCGGTGTCGCGCTGGCGCCAGAGCGCCCGGCCGGCGTCTCGTCCCCGCTGGCGCTAGCGCCACCACCCGCCGGAGGCTCGCCGGCAGTGGGATCGTTCACCGGAGGCTCGTCCACCGGAGGCTCGTCCACCGGAGGCTCGTCCACCGGAGGCTCATCCACCGGAGGCTCGTCCACCGGGGGCTCGTCCACCGGGGGCTCGTCCACCGGAGGCTCGTCTACCGGGGGCTCGTCCACCGGAGGCTCGCTCGCCGGTGGCCGGCCGGTCGGCGGGCGACGGCGCGGGATGACGATCGGCGGCAGGGCCGGCAGCGTCGGCCAGCGGCGGGCCTCGCGCTCGTCCTGCAGGAACTCCGCCTGGGCGAGCGTCGGCAGGTCCTCGACCAGCTGCTGGCCGCACGAGCGGCAGATCAGCGCCGCGGCCGGCACCCGGTCGTAGCAGAACGGGCACTGCCGCTGGTCCAGCGACCTGCCCCGCTCCACGCCGATCCAGGTCATGAACTTGATGATCACGAACAGGGCGACCGCCAGCAGCAGGAACTGCAGCAGGTCGTTGAGGAACACGCCGTACTTGATCGGCGTGCGGTGCAGCGTGATCTTCAGTTGCTGGAAGTCGGGCTCGCCGACCACAGCGGCGACCGCCTGCAGGAACAGGTTGGTGACGAAGGACTGGACGAGCGTGGCGAAGGCCGATCCGATGATGAAGCCGAGCGCCAGGTCCAGGACCGAGCCGCCGATCGCGATCGCCTTGAACTCAGCCCAGAGCTTCCGCATGGCCGCGATGGTACTAACGTCCGTCCCGTGAAGACGTTCATCCTCGCCTCTGCCAGCCCCGCCCGCCGCCGGCTGCTGCAGGCCGCCGGAATCGAGCCGCGGGTCATCGTGAGCGGTGTCGACGAGTCCGCGATCCAGGCGGCCGGCGGCGCCGCCCTCGCCGGCACGCTCGCCGAGCTCAAGGCCCTCGCCGTCGCCGAGTCAGCCGGGGTGGCGGGCACCGACGCCCTGGTGATTGGCTGCGACTCGGTGCTCGAGCTCGACGGCGACGTGCTCGGCAAGCCGGCCGACGCCGACGAGGCGGTCGCCCGCTGGAAGGCGATGCGCGGCCGCTCCGGCGTGCTGTACACCGGCCACTGCCTGGTCGACGCCGAGTCCGGCAGCAACACGTCGAAGACCGTCGGCACCGTCGTGCACTTCGCGGAGCCCGACGACGAGGAGATCGCCGCGTACGTGGCGACGGGCGAGCCACTGCACGTGGCCGGCGCGTTCACCATCGACGGGCTCGGCGGCGTGTTCGTCGACCGGATCGAGGGCGACCACGGCAACGTCGTGGGCCTGTCGCTGCCGACGCTGCGGGTGCTGCTGTCGATCCTCGGGGTCCGCATCACCGACTTCTGGCGGGGCAGGATCGAATCATGACGAGACAGACACTTGCCCTCACCGACGCGCTGCACGCGTATGTCGTCGCCAACGGCAGCGAGCCCGACGACCTGGTCCGCGACCTGATCGAGGAGACCGCGGCGGCGCTGCCGCGCGACGCGGGCATGCAGGTCGCGCCGGAGCAGGCGGCGCTGCTGACGATGCTGACCCGGATCAGCGGCGCCCGGCAGGCCCTGGAGATCGGCACGTTCACCGGGCTGTCGTCGATCGCGATCGCCCGCGGCCTCGCCGAGGGCGGCCGGCTGACCTGCCTGGACGTGTCGGAGGAGTTCACGTCGATCGCCCGGCGGTACTGGCGGCGCGGCGGCCTCGACGACCGCATCGAGCTGCGGATCGGGCCCGCCGCGGAGACGCTCGGCGCGCTGCCGGCCGAGCCGCACCTCGACCTGACCTTCATCGACGCGGACAAGACCGGCTACCTGGGTTACTGGGAGGCGGTCGTGCCCCGGACGCGGCCCGGCGGCCTGATCCTGGTGGACAATGTGCTGCGCCACGGGCACGTGCTCGACCCGGACCCGGGCGACCACGGCACCCTCGCGATCGTCGAGTTCAACCGGCGGGTCCTCGCCGACGAGCGGGTCGAGTCGGTGCTCATCCCGATCGCTGACGGGCTCACACTGGCTCGGCGGCTCTGACCGGCGCCGCGGTCTGCGTGGTATTGAGGGTGGCGCGCCCGGTGAGCCTCTCCAGGCGCGTCACCACCGCGGCGCTCAGCAGCAGGAACGCCGGCACGAGCAGGAACGCGGTGTGCGGCCCGACCCGGTCGGCGAGCGAGCCCAGCGCGAACGGCGCCACCGCGAAGGAGATCCCGACGGCGAACGAGGCCCGGGCCGCGGCCAGGTCCGGCTGCCCGTCGGAGTGGGCGAGGGCGAGGCCGATCCCGAGCGGGTAGTGCAGGCCGCAGCCGAGCCCGCAGCCGAACAGGCCCGCCATCGCCAGCCAGGGCACGGTCGCCGACCAGAACAGCGCGAACCCGGCGGCGGACACGGCGAGCGCTGCCAGGAGCATGCGGGTCGGGCGGTACCGCAGCAGCAGCCGCCCGCCGACGATCCTCCCGGTCACCATCCCGGCGATCATGGTCGACACGGCCGCCGTCGCCACCCCGGCGGACACGTGGGCGTGGTCGCGGAGCACGTCGCTGCCCCACAGCGTCAGGCAGACCTCCACCGAACCGGTCGCGAACAGGCTGGTCGCGGCCAGCCAGTAGGTGGCGGGGAGCCTGCGGGCGCGCCGGCCGTCGGCGGTGCCGTGCTGGAGCGGCTCGGGTGCCCGTACACCGGCGAACACCGCCAACAGGACGGTGGGGACCACCACGAGGACAAGCCCGGCCCGCCACCCGAGACCGGTGCCGTAGGCGAACCCGACGACCAGCGGTGCAACCAGGCCGACGGCGGCCGCGGCGGCGTTGGCCTCGCTGATCGCGGCCGGCCCGGCGGTCCCGTGGTGCTCGGTGAGCGCCGCGACGATGCCGTTGACCAGCAACGACCCGCCGAAGCTCGCGAGGGTGGCGAACGTCAGGGTCAGCGCCAGGTGGTGCGCGGCGAACATGCCCGCGGCGGCGCCGCTGATCAGCGTCAGGCCGGCCCAGATGAGGCGGTGTCGCCCGTACCGGCGGGTCAACGCCGGAATGACGGCGCCGCCGACGATGCCGCCGACGGCGAACCCGGTCCCGTGCAGGCTCGCGAGGGTCCTGCTGATGTGCAGCTCGTCGCGCAGCAGCGGGGCGACCGGCCCGAACCCGTAGAGGAAGTAGCACCACAGGGACAGCTGGACGTAGATCACCCAGGTGAGGCGGTCGCGGACGAGATTGGGCACCGCCTGACGGTGTCACGGCCCCTCCCGTGGTGGAAGGGGCCGTGACGGTGATTGTCGTTACCGGTAAAGTCGACTGGCCTAACGGACGCCCCTGGCGAAGGCGCGGGAGGCCCAGACCACGGTGATCAGGGTCAGGCCGCCGATGACGACGCCCGCCTGCCAGACCGAGTCGGCGCCGGGGTTGCCGGCGAAGAGGGCCCGGACGCCGTCGGTGGCCCACGAGAACGGGTTCCAGTCGGCGACGCGCTTGAGCCACGCCGGGGCGAACGTGAGCGGCAGCAGGATGCCGGCGGTCAGCAGCAGCGGCTGCGAGATCGTGTTCAGCAGCGGCGCGAGGGCGTCCTCGCTGCGCAGCTTCAGCGAGATCGCGTAGGAGAACGCCGACAGCATCAGCGAGATGACCGCCATCAGCGCGAACGCGGCGAGCACGTCCAGGACGCCGACGCTCAGGCCGAACCCGACCGCGACGATGACGATGAGCGCCGCCTGGAACAGCAGCGACACGACGTCGCGCAGCGAGCGGCCGACCAGCAGCGCCAGGCGGCTGACCGGGGTGACCCGGCTCCGCTCGATGACGCCGGCGCGCAGCTCGGCGATCAGCCCGAAGCCGGTGAACAGCGAGCCGAACATGGCCAGCAGCACCAGCAGGCCCGGCACGAACAGCTCGTACGCCTCGGCGTTGGTCTTCACGCCGAGCGCCGGCTTCAGCAGCGGCGCGAAGAGCAGGAGGTAGAAGAGCGGCTGGATGACCCCGACGATCAGCCACACCGGCTGGCGGAGCATGAGCTGCATCTGGCGGGCGAAGACGAGCCAGGTGTCGCGGAGGAATTTCATCGCTACTCAGCTTTCCCGAAGTGAACGGCCGGTCTTGGTGAGGAAGACGTCGTCGAGGCTGGGTCGGTGCAGCTCCATCTGGGTGAGCTGCACGCCGGCGTGGTCGAGCACGCGGAGGATGTGCGGGATCGCGACGGCGCCCTCGTCCACGTACAGCCGGAGCTCGTTCTTGGCGTGTTCTTCGAGCTTGCGGACGTAGTCCTGGTTCCTGAGCAGCGCGATCGCCGTTTCAGCGGATGCTCCGGCGGTGCCGACGGTCACGACGTCGCCGGCGACCTCGCGCTTGAGCGCGTCGACCGTGCCCTCGGTGACGATCTCGCCGTGGTCCATGATCGCGATCCGGTCGCAGAGCGCGTCGGCCTCGTCGAGGTAGTGGGTGGTGATGAAGACCGTCATGCCCTCGGCGCGCAGGCGGCGCACCTCGTCCCACATGTGGGCGCGGCTCTGCGGGTCGAGGCCGGTGGTCGGCTCGTCGAGGAAGACGACCTTCGGCCCGTGGATGATGCCGAGCGCGATGTCGACCCGCCGGCGCTGGCCGCCGGAGTAGGTCTTGGTCTTGCGGTCGGCGTACTCGGTGAGCTGGAACGCCGCGAGGGCCTTGTCGGCCCGCTCGAGCGCCTCGGCCTTGTGGATGCCGTAGAAGCGGGCCTGCAGGACCAGCTCCTCGCGCGCGGTGCTCTCGTCCCAGGTGCTGCCGCCCTGGGCGACGTAACCGATCCGGCGGCGCACCTCGCCCGGGTGCTTGAGCAGGTCGGCGCCGGCGATGACCGCCTCGCCGCCGTCGGGCGTGATGAGCGTGGCCAGCATCCGCAGCGTCGTGGTCTTGCCCGCGCCGTTGGGGCCGAGGAACCCGTAGATCTCCCCCTCCCGGACGGAGAGGTCGACCCCCCGGACCGCCTCGACGACCTTGGTCTCCCGACCGGCCCGTGAGCGGTACGACTTCCGCAGACCCTTCGTCTCGATCATGACGGTCTCCCCTGTCGTCTGTGTGCTACGCGGGTCAACCTAACGCGATATAAACTACTAGTCAAGCGCGTTATATCGCGTTTTAAACCTCGTCCTCGTCGTCCTGCGGGTCTCCGAACTGCTCACGGATCGCCGCGCGCCAGGCGTCGGGGCTCTGCCCACCCTCGTTGAAGTGCCCACCCTCGCCGGCCTCGACCCGCGCGGCCACGTCCTGGCACCAGCGGGCCTCCGCCTCGGCGCGCACCGCCGTGAGCTCCAGCTGCCAGCCCACGTGCGGCGGCTTGTCGGCGATCCACTCGTCGATGCTGTCGCGATAGGTTGCAACCCAGTCGTTGAGGAGCCGTGCCCGGGCCCGCAGCGCGCCGACCGCCTCGGGGCGCGGCAGCGACGGCAGGAAGGCGAAGGCGGCCTGGAAGGGGTCGACCGGCTCCGAGTACTCCCACCAGTACCTGCGCAGCATGGCCTGATACTCGACCTCGCCGGCCTTGGTCAGCTGGTACCTCGTGCGGGCCGGACGCCCGTCCACCTGCTCGGTGTCGACCGGCTCGAGCAGGCCTTCCTCGGTCAGCTTGCGCAACGCGTGATAGATCGATCCCGGCTGGACATTGGCCCAACTCTCCACGTTCCAGCTGGTCAGCTCCTTGCGGATGTCGTAACCGTGGACGGGCTGCAGGTAGGAGATCAGTCCCATGATCATCAAACGCGTAGTAGACACGACATAATCTTAATAGGGTCGGTTTGACTATGACATTGTTGGCAGCGGGACTTGTCGTACAGGTCGCTTAGACTGCGGCTGAGGGTTACCCAAGGGAGCGTTCAGCGTGCGCAAGGTTCTCATCGCCAACCGGGGCGAGATCGCGGTCCGCGTCATCCGGGCCTGCCAGGACGCGGGTCTGGCCAGTGTCGCGATCTACGCCGACTCCGACCGCGACGCGCTGCACACCCGCCTCGCCGACGAGGCCTATGCCCTCGGCGGCGACACCCCCGGCGCGTCCTACCTGCGCATCGAGAAGGTCGTCGAGGTCGCCCTCACCGCGGGCGCCGACGCCGTCCACCCCGGCTACGGGTTCCTGTCCGAGAACGCGGACTTCGCCCAGGCCGTCATCGACGCCGGGCTGACCTGGATCGGCCCGACCCCGCAGGCGATCCGCGACCTCGGCGACAAGGTCACCGCCCGGCACATCGCCCAGCGCGCCGGCGCGCCCCTCGTCCCCGGCACCGCCGAGCCCGCCCGCGACGCCGACGAGATCGTCGCGTTCGCCCGCGAGCACGGGCTGCCCGTCGCCATCAAGGCCGCCTTCGGCGGCGGCGGCCGCGGCCTGAAGGTCGCCCGCACGCTGGAGGAGATCCCGGCGCTCTTCGAGTCCGCGACCCGCGAGGCGGTCGCCGCCTTCGGGCGGGGCGAGTGCTTCGTCGAGCGCTATCTGGACCAGCCCCGCCACGTCGAGGCCCAGGTCCTCGCCGACCAGCACGGCAACGTGATCGTCGTCGGCACCCGCGACTGCTCCCTGCAGCGCCGCCACCAGAAGCTCGTCGAGGAGGCGCCCGCGCCGTTCCTCACCGACGCCCAGCGCGCCCAGATCCACGAGTCGGCGAAGGCGATCTGCCGCGAGGCGGGCTACCACGGCGCCGGCACCGTCGAGTATCTCGTCGGCAACGACGGCACCATCTCCTTCCTCGAGGTCAACACCCGCCTCCAGGTCGAGCACCCGGTCAGCGAGGAGACCGCCGGCATCGACCTGGTCCGCGAGCAGTTCCGGGTCGCCGACGGCGAGAAGCTCCGCTTCGACGAGGACCCCGCCCCGCGCGGCCACTCCATCGAGTTCCGCATCAACGGCGAGGACCCGGGCCGCGGCTTCCTGCCCGCCCCCGGCACCGTCTCCACCCTGCGCCTGCCCACCGGCCCCGGCGTCCGCGTCGACACCGGCATCGAGTCCGGCAGCGTCATCGGCGGCAACTTCGACTCCCTCCTCGCCAAGGTCATCATCACCGGCGAGACCCGCGAGCAGGCCCTGGAGCGCGCCCGCCGCGCCCTGGACGAGATGGTCGTCGAAGGCATGGCCACCGCCCTGCCCTTCCACCGCGCCGTCCTGCGTGACGAGGCCTTCACCGAGTCTCCCTTCCGGGTGCACACCCGCTGGATCGAGACCGAGTGGGTCAACACGGTGCCGCCGTTCACCGCCCCCTCCGGCGACCTGCCCGCCGCCGAGGAGCGCTCGACGGTGGTCGTGGAGGTCGGCGGGAAGCGGCTGGAGGTGTCGCTGCCCGCGGGCTTCGGCACCGGCCCCGCCGTCGCCGCCCCCGGCTCGCCGGCCCCGCGCCGCCGCTCGGGCACGAAGAAGCAGTCGGGCGCCGCGAGCGGCGACGCCCTCACCAGCCCCATGCAGGGCACGATCGTGAAGATCGCCGTGGCCGAGGGCGACACGGTCGCCGAGGGTGACCTGATCGTCGTCCTTGAGGCGATGAAGATGGAGCAACCCCTCAACGCCCACAAGTCGGGCGTCGTCACCGACCTCGCAGCCACCGTCGGCGAGGTCGTCTCCGCCGGCGCCGTCATCGCCACCCTGAAGTAGCCGCCTCCACCACCACGCGGCCGCTCCACTCCACCCCCGGCACCGCCGGCCCCGCGGTTCCGGTGGCGCGCTCACGTCCTCACCGAGGCGACGTTGCCGCAACGCCTCCGGCCCGAGGGGCCCCGTTCGGTGGCCCCCATGACCGATCTCCCCGGGCGGAGCTCTAAGGCGGATCTGGCCTGGTGAGCCCCTGTTCGCTGGGGCCACCACCAGCATGATCGACGGACGGATCCGGTCACCCGCACGACCGGAACCGTCCTTGGATCAGGGGAAGGCGCCGGCAACCCCGGCAGCCCCAGGGCGAACCTCCGTCACCGCCGACCGGATGAAGCGGATCAATCACCGGAATTCCCGCACTATCGGGCACACCGCAACTCCCTCAGGGCCATGACCGCGAACACCGCACCGCTGGACGCGGCGGCACACCGCGGTCGTCCACTCAAGCAGCCCCGACCACCACATCCCGCACGGCGCACCTCCCCGACCGATGATCCAAGGACGAATTCGGCCACCCGCACCGACTCACCCCGCTCCAACCCAATCGCAATCTCTTCCCGCTCCGCCAACGACAACCGTGACGCCATCAGCCGCACACACCCATCCATCGATCATGACTCGGGTGTTGCAACCACCTCTTGAATCGGCCCGCACGGCCAGAACCGTCCTTGGATCACGACGGCGGCGAACCCGGCAGCCCTCAGGGCGAGCCTCCATCACCGCTGACCGGACGAAGCGGATCAATCCCGCACCACCGGGCAGGCCACATCCCCTCAGTGCCATGACCGCGAACCCCGCGCCGCTGGGCGCGGCGGAACACCGCGGTCGTCCACTCAAGCAGCCCTGACCACCACACCCCGCACGGCGCACCTCCCCGACCGATGATCGAAGGACAGATCCGGCTACCCGCACGACCAGAACCGTCCTTGGATCACGACGGGCAGCGCCGACGAACCCGGCAAACCCCGGGACCAAACCTCCATCACTACCGACCCGACACGGCGGATCAAGTACCGGCATGATCGACGGACGGATGTGGCCACCCGCACGACCGGGACCGTCCTTGGATCACGGGACGGGCGCCGCGCTGCTGGACGTAGGCCTGGGGGTGGCCACCGGATGCGGCGCGGATGCGTCGCTTGGCCTGGCTCGCGTCTCGGCGCGGGCAGTGCGGCGCGGAGCGGCGCATTGGGGTGCGGGTGAGAATCCCCGCCGGGACCCGCCGCGCAGCGGTGGGGCGGAAGCACAGCGGGGAATTACGGTGCGGCGTGGGCGCCTGTGCTGGCGTGGAGGGGGACGGCGACGACGGCGGTGCCGTAGGCGCAGAGTTCGGCCCAGGTGTTGGTGAAGTCGCGGTGGTCGAAGCGCATGCCGACGACGGCGTTGGCGCCGCGCTGCTCGGCGACGTGGACCATCTGGCCGACGGCGCGCGCACGGGTCTGCACGAGGAACTGGGACATGTCGAGGCCCGGGCCGCCCTCGGTCGAGCGTAGCCCCGCGGCGAACGGGTTCCGTGACGTCGCGCACACCCCGAGCACCTCGCCGAGCACGGTCGTGATCTCGTACCCCGGTAAACCCTCAGTCGTTACAACCAGCACATATGAATCGTATGCACATATGTACGGTTTAGGGTGGATCTACTGGGAACCACCCCCTCAGCCCTGCCCGGGAGTGGCGTTGGGGTTGACGGTGATACCCGCCGCGAAGCGGATCAGGTCGGGCTCCGGCAGCGGTACGGGCGTCGCGGACTGGATCACGAGCAGCCGGCCGTCGCCGAGGTCGACCTGCAGCGAGAAGAAGCCGTCGACCGGGTCGGTCAGGATGCCGGGGCGGCCCGCGACGTCGACCGCGCGGCCCGTGGACAGCTCGCCGGTCACGCCCAGCATCACGGTGAGCTTGCCGACGAAGGTCTCGTCGGCGGTGACGTCCGGCGGGCAGAAGGTGACGGCGGCCGGGCCGATGTTGTCGACCGTGTACCCGTCGGGGACCAGCGCGAACGTGAACGGCGCCGGCACGCTCACCGGCTGCGGCAGGAGGCCCTTGGCGAACCCGGCGAGCCGGTCGACCGGCACGGCGGGGGACGCGCGCAGCTCGAACCACTGCCCGGGCGCCTCCTGCCAGATCAGGGAGGTCCCCGTGTCGTCGGACTCCGCGGTGTACCCGACGACACCGCGGACCATGATCGGCTCGGTCCCGGTCGCGAGTGGGCGGGTCGGGCTGACCGTCAGCGTGGCGGTGGCGGCGTCGTCCGGCAGGGGCTGGCTGAGCGTCGGGAGTCCGGCGGCGAGGCGTACCTCGGGATCGGTGCCCGACGGTGGCGGGCTGAGCGGGAACGTGACCGTCAGCGGGCCGGACGGCGAGGCCAGCACCGACGGCGCGGCCACCGCCACCGGGGCGGCCGCGAGCCGCAGCGGCACGGTGACCCCGACGGTGGCCAGCACGGCGACGACCGCGCCGACCACGACGCGGGTCCGCCGCGCGCGCCGGCGGCTCTCCGCGCGGACGACCGTGAGCAGCGCCGCCCCGGCCGGGGCCTCGGCGGCGTGCCGGTGCATCAGGTCACGGACGCGCTGCTCGACGTCGCTCACCGCACCGCGCTGCGGGGAAAGGTCGTTCATGGCTCGCCTCTGCGGAGTGGGACGGGGGTCAGTGCCGACCGGAGCTTGTGCAGCGCGTGGAACGCGTGGACGCGGACGGTCGCCTGGGCGCAGCCCAGCAGCCTGGCGATCTCGGCGTCGGGGAGGTCCTCGTAGTACCGCAGGACGACGACGGCGCGCTGGGAGCGGGGCAGCGCGTTCAACGCCGTCCACATCTCGTCCGCGTCGACGACCCGGTCGGCGAGCGCATCGGGCGAGGAGCCGGGCGGCGCGCCGTCGGGCGGGTCGGCGACCGGCCGTTCGGTGCTCGCGCGGCGGCGCCGCCACGACAGGTACTGCCGCAGGACCGCCCGGCGGACGTAGGGCTCGGGACCCTCATCGCCGGTGATCGCGTGCCAGCGGCGGTGCGCCCGGACGAGCGCCTCCTGGGTCAGGTCCTCGGCCAGGTGCCGGTCGCCGGTCAGCAGGTACGCGAACCGGAGCAGCGCCGCGCTGCGCACCGTCACGAATTCGTCGAAGTCCTGCACGTCTTCCTTGACGTTGCCGGTGGGGTCGGGCGTTTATGGCTGTTCCGACGGAGTTGGGTCGTCGTACTGGCCGGAGCGCCCCGCGTAGGGCCGGCCGTCGACGATCGGCCACGGGTTGGCTACGCAGCCGTGCAGGCCGAGGGTCTGCTGCTGCATGACGGGGGCGGGCCGGCCCGGGCCGGGGCACAGCTCGTGGCCGCGGCCGAGGCGGTGGCCGGTCTCGTGGTTGACGACGTAGGCCCGGTAGGCGGTGAGGTCGGCGCCGTAGCCGGGGATGCCGCGGGCCCAGCGGGCCACGTTGACGACGACGGTGTTGCCGTTCCTGCAGGAGGTGTACCGGTCGTAGCCACCACCGCACAGCACGTCGCGGGTCGCGGGGGTGGCGAGGTAGATGGTGAAGTCGAACGCCTCGCCCTGCCCGGCCCGGCGCAGCCGCCAGGTGCCGGTGCCGGGCCAGCTGCGCGGGTCGGTGAAGATCAGCTCGACGGCGTCGCCGAACGTGGCCGCGTCGACGCCGGTGATGCCGTGCTCCACCCCGATCCGGTAGGTCAGCAGCCTGCCCTTCGTCCCGATGGCGGGCCCGCCGGCGGTGGCGAAGCCGAACGTGCCGCCGCCGTCGACAGGGAACCGGATCACCGGCACGTCGGTCGTGGCCGGTCCCCGCGACGACGGTGCCGCCGTCGGCGACGACGGTGGCGGGGACGGTGGCGAGGACGGTGGCGAGGACGCGATCGACGGGGCGGGCGAGGCGGCCGACGCCGAGAAGGACGGCGTGGACGAGCAGCCGGCCACGAGGGCGAGCGTCACGATGGTCGGGAAGATCCGCACACCGGGACTGACGCACCGCCCCCGTCCGACTGTTTATGAACCCCGCCTATGGCGCGGCACACACCTCCGACAGGCCCGCGACGGCCACGGCGATCGGCAGCACCCCCGACAGCGCCCCGGGGTCCCGCGGGCGCAGCGAGACCGAGCCGCCGGCCGCCTCCCGCTCCCCCACGACCGCGACGAACGGCACCTTCCGCGCCGCCGCCTGCCGGATCCGTGCGCCCAGGCTGCCCGCGTGCCACTCCTCGACCCGCAGGTCGGCGGCCCGGCAGGCGCGCACGAAGTCGCCGCCGGCCTGCGCGTCGGCGACGGGGAGGACGGCGACCTGCAGCGGTGCGAACCAGGCGGGGAACGCCCCGTCGTGCACCTCGATCAGGTGTGCGAAGAGCCGCTCCATGCTGCCCGCCGCGCTGCGGTGCACCATCACGGGGCGCCGCCGCGCACCGCCGGCGTCCACGTAGGACAGGTCGAAGCGGGCCGGCTGGAAGTAGTCGACCTGCACGGTCGCGAGGGTGCTCTCCCGCCCGGCGTGGTCCACCAGCTGGACGTCGATCTTCGGCCCGTAGAAGGCAGCCTCGCCGGGCGCCTCCACGTAGGAGACGCCTGCGATGTCCAGCGCTTCCCGCAGTACCGACGACGCCGCCGCCCACATCTCGGGGTCATCGACATACTTCCCGCCCTCGCCGCGCAGCGACAGCCGGAACGACGACGGCTCGAAGCCGAGCGCGGCGTGCGCCACCCGCATGAGCCGCAGCGCCTCGACGACCTCGTCGCGCACCTGCTCCTCGGCGCAGAAGACGTGCCCGTCGTTGAGGGAGATCGCCCGCACGCGGGACAGCCCGCCGAGGACGCCGGAGCGTTCCGCGCGGTACTGCCCGCCGATCTCACCGATGCGCAGCGGCAGCTCCCGGTAGGAGCGGCCGCGCGCCCCGAACACCGCCGCGTGGTGCGGGCAGAGGCTCGGCCGCAGCACGAACGCGTCGTGCTCGCTGAGCGCCATCGGCGGGAACATGTCGTCGGCGAAGTGCGGCAGGTGCCCCGATCTGAGGTACATCTCCTGCTTGGCCAGGGGCGGCGAGTAGACGTGCTGGTAGCCGTTGCGGCGTTCCAGGGCGTGGAGGTAGTCCTCGACGGCGCGGCGGGCGGCGGCGCCGGCGGGCAGCCACAGCGGCAGCCCCGCGCCGACGAGCGGGTCGGAGTGGAAGAGCTCGAGGTCGCGGCCGAGCTTGCGATGGTCCTGCATGGTCTTGACTCCCTTGATGCGACAAGGGGGCGCCGCGCACGAAAAAGCTCCGGAGCGCGGGCGCCCCGGAGCTTTGCTGAGAACAGGTGAGTGTCAGCGCCGCCGGGGAAGGCCCGGCGTCGTCGTGAACAGTGCGCTGTGACTCATGCCCGAAAGAATAGCGCGCCGTTCGGAGGGCGCGACGGGTATAAACGTGCGGTGCCTGAAGGTCACACCATCCACCGTCTCGCCGAGCGGCACCGCAAGCTGTTCGCGGGCCGGCCCGTCGCCGTCAGCAGCCCGCAGGGCCGGTTCGCCGCCGGTGCCGCCCAGGTCGACGGGCGGGTGCTGCTCGACACGGCGGCGCACGGCAAGCACCTGCTCCACCAGTACGAAGGCGACGTCACGCTGCACGTCCACCTGGGCCTGTACGGCAAGTTCACCGACGGTGACGGCGACCCCCCGTCCGCGGTCGGGGAGGTGCGGCTGCGGATGGCGAACGGCGAGCACTGGCTCGACCTGCGCGGCCCGACGGCCTGCGAGCTGCTCGACCCCCTCCAGGTCGACGCCCTGCACGCCCGTCTCGGCCCCGACCCGCTCGCCGAGGAGGACGACGGCGGCGTCAAGGCGTTCAAGGCCATCAAGAAGTCGGACCGGCCGCTCATGGCGCTGCTCATGGACCAGTCGATCGTGGCCGGCGCCGGGCTGATCTACGTGACCGAGGCCCTCTTCCGGGCCGGCCTGCGCCCGACGGTCGCCGGCCGGCGGCTGACCCGCCCGCGGTGGGACGCGATCTGGCAGGACCTGCGGACCCTGATGCGCACCGGCGTCGAGGACGGCCGCATCGACACCGTCCACAGCATCCACCTGCCCGAGGCGATGGGCCGCGCCCCGCGCGTCGACCGGCACGGCGGCGAGGTCTACGTGTACCGCCGGACGAACCAGCCCTGCCTCGTCTGCGGCACGCCCGTGCAGACGGCGGAGGTCAACGCCCGCAACGCGTACTGGTGCCGGGTCTGCCAGAGGACCCGCTGATGGTCGCCGCCCTGGAGCTGCACCTCGACGAGCGCGCGACCCGCCGCATCCGCGTCCTGTGGGACCTGCTGGAGGATCTCGGCGTACAGACGCTGCGGACGCCGCACGACGGCAAGCACCGGCCGCACGTCTCGCTGATCAGCGCCCGGGCGCTCGACCCCGACGCGGTCGTCGAGGCGCTCAAGCCGGTGCGCGTCGCGGCGCCGCTGCGCCTGAACTTCCAGTTCGCCGGGGTGTTCGTCGGGCGGGTCGTGTTCCTGGGCCTGGCGCCGACCCCGGACCTGATGCGGCACCAGGCCGAGGTCTGGCGCCACCTCACCGGCGCCGGGATCGAGGGGCTGCCCCTGTACGACCCCGGCGAGTGGGTCCCGCACTGCACCGTCTCCATGCGGGTGCCCCGCCCGATCCTCACCGACGCGCTGCGCCGCTGCCTGGAGGTCCTCCCGATCGAGGCCACCGTCAAGAAGGCCGCGGTGGTCGACTACGCCCGCGACATCTATCGGGAACTACCGTGACTCTCAGTCCGCCGCGTGGAGCATGAGCTGGCGGGCGGCCTCGGCGACGGAGCCGGAGATCGACGGGTAGATCGTGATGGTGTGGGCGAGCTGGTCGACGCTCAGATGGTTCTCCACCGCCATGGCGATCGGCATGATCAGCTCGCTGGCCTTGGGGGCGACGACGACGCCGCCGACGACGAGGCCCGACGCGGGGCGGCAGAAGATCTTCACGAACCCGTCGTCGAGGCCGTCCATCTTGGCCCGGGCGTTGCCGGCCAGGGGCAGCATGACCGAGCGGGCCGGGACCCGGCCGCTGTCGATGTCGGACTGGGTGATGCCGACGGAGGCGAGCTCCGGGTCGGTGAACACGTTGGCGGCGACGGTGCGCAGCTTCAGCGGGGCGACCGCCTCGCCGAGGGCGTGCCACATCGCGATCCGGCCCTGCATGGCGGCGACGCTGGCCAGGGGCAGCAGCCCGGTGCAGTCGCCGGCCGCGTAGATGCCCGGCACGTTGGTGCGGGAGACCCGGTCGACGGTGACGTAGCCGCCGGGAGCGACCTCGACGCCGTACTCCGTCAGACCGAGCGCGGCCGTCTGCGGCACCGAGCCGACCGCCATCAGGACGTGCGAACCCTCGACCGAACGGCCGTCGGCGAGCTCGACCACGACGCCGCCGTCGACCCGGCGGGCGGCCGCGGCGCGGGAGTTGTTGAGGATCGTCATGCCCCGGGCGCGGAACACCCGCTCGATCGCCATCGCGGCGTCGGGGTCCTCGTGCGGCATGACCCGGTCGCGGCTGGAGACGAGGGTCACGTCGATGCCCATCGCCAGATACGCCGACGCGAACTCCGCGCCGGTCACGCCCGAGCCGACGACGATCAGGTGCTCGGGCAGCTGGGGCAGGTCGTAGACCTGGCGCCAGTCGAGGATGCGCTCGCCATCCGGCGTCGCGGTCGGCAGCACCCGCGGGGTCGCGCCGGACGCCAGCAGTACCGTTGAGGCCGCGATCACATACGGAGCGTCACCGCCCGTGGGTGTGATCTGCACCGCATGGGTGTGACCCAGCGTGTCCTCACCGAGGCGGGCAGTGCCCGTGACGAACTCGACACCGGCCTTGACGAGCTTCGAGTGGATGTCGCTGGACTGCGCCGCGGCCAGCCGCTTGACCCGCCGGTGCACCGCCGGGCCGTCCACGCGCACGTCGTCGCCGGGCGGCCCCATGACCCCGAACTCCTCGGTGTCCAGGTGCGCGGTGACCACGCTGGAGCTGGCGATGAACGTCTTGGACGGCACGCAGTCGTGCAGCACGCACGCGCCACCAGCACCTTCGGCTTCGATCACGGTGACCTCGGCGCCGAGCTGCGCGGCGACCAGGGCCGCCTCGTAGCCCGCCGGGCCCCCTCCGATGATCACGATCCGGCCCACGAACGCCACCCCTTCCCCGACTCCTGCCGCACATTGTCGCCCGGCGGCATACGCCACTGAGCAGCGACCCAGCCGAACGGCCGCAACGCGCCGACGAGTGGATCCGAATCCGACACGCTCTGCAGTATTCTCTCCCGCACCCCAGCGGGTTTATCGTCATCGCCGTGCGTCATTACGCCGCGTATGGCTCGAACCTGGACCCAGCCCGCATGCGGGCCTACTGTCCGTATTCGCCGATGATCGGCACCGGCTGGCTGGAAGGCTGGCGGCTGACGTTCGCCGGTGAGGATGTCCTCGGCTGGGAGGGCTCGGTCACCACGATCGTCGAGTCGCCCGGCGACCGGGTCTTCGTCGCGCTCTACGACGTCCACCCCAACGACGAGAAGCAGCTCGACGAGGTCGAGGGGCAGCTCGCCGGCACGTACCAGAAGCTGCACCTGCGGGTCGCCACGCTCGACGGCGACGCGACCGCGTGGGTGTACGTCTTCAACGGGTACGAGGGCGGCCTGCCGACCGCGTGGTATCTCGCGGAGATCGCCAACGCGGCCGCGAAGGCCGGCGCGCCCGCGGACTACCTCGAAGCGCTGCGGGCCCGCCCCACCAAGACCGCGATGCCCTAGACCGGCTTACAGGAGGAGCGCCCGCTCGTAGACGTCCGCGGCGAAGACCACCCTCATGCCGACCCCGGTGTAGAGGTGGTAGGCGCCCGTCGGGTTGGTCAGGTCGACGCCGAGCCCGGCGGTGGCCCGCCCCTTCGCCGCGTAGGCCGCGAAGGCGGTGCGCAGCAGCGCGCCGCCGATGCCGGTCTTGCGGTGCCCGCGCAGCACGGCCAGGTTCTTGACCCAGCCCTCGCCGCGCTCGAGGGCCTGGTCGGCGGACTGGAGCACGCCCACGATCTCGCCGCCGGCGAGGGCCACGAACCACTCGTCCCAGCTGATCGACGGCAGGCTGTCGAGCGCCGTCCGCCAGTCCGCGTAGGCCGTCGGCTGGAAGTCGGGCGTGTCGGCGAACGCGGACTCGAGCACCTCGTGGAAGCGCGGCAGCTCGTCGGGGCGCACCGGCCGGATGTCGAACCCTTCGGGAGCCCGCTCGTCGCCGCTGAGCGGGCGGGTCATGCGCGCGTGGCGTTTGACGAACGAGAAGCCGTGCGCCTCCAGTACCGCCACCAGCGCCGTCTCCGAGGCGAGCGTCCCGGCGCGCAGCACACCCCGCTCGAAGCCGTTGCGGCGGGCGCGTTCGGCGGCCCGGACCAAGGCGAGCTCCAGCAGCGGGCCGTAGGCGGGCTCACCGCGGCCGGGCCAGCCGTAGAGCTCCACGTTGTCGCGCGGGCCGCGCTGCGGGTTGTCGACATAGGCCCAGGCGACCGGCTCGCCGTCGGGCCCGGCGGCGAGCCACGTGTCGACCGCGGGGTCCTCCGCGGGGGCCGTGAGCGTCTCCACGATCTCGTCCTCGGACCAGTCCGGCTCGCCGAGCGCGGCGATGTCGCCGGCGCGGGTGATCGCGAGGATCGCCGGCACGTCGCGCAGCGTGCAGCCGCGCACCGTCCAGCCGTCGAGTCCCGGCAATGTGGTCATACGGGTGTCGCCTCCCGGACGGTGGTCACCGCCGCGTCGAGCAGGTTGACCAGTTCGATGCGCTCCGTGGGTGCGAGCGCGCGGAACGCCTCGCCGGCGATCCGGTCGGTGAGGGCCTCGGCCCAGCTGCGGCGGCGCACCAGCGGCTCGAACGGCGGGAACGGCGGCTGCCAGCCGAACGCCGTCGCGCCCGGCTCGCCCTCCGGCCCGGCGATGATCGCCTCCAGGGGGCTCAGCCCGCTGGCGCGGATCGCGAGGAGGTGCGCCGCGCCGCGGTGCTCGCGCAGCAGGTGCGCCAGGACGGCGGCGCGGGCGCCGGGCGAGTCGTCGGGCAGCGGCATCGCCCGCCACGCCGCGAACAGCGGCATGCCCGCCGTCTCGGCGCTGACGACGACCCGCTCGGCGAGCTCGACCAGCTTCGGCAGCGCGTAGAAGCTCTCCAGGTGCTCGCGGCCCCACCGGCAGCACTCGTCGAGGTTGTCCGCGGCGATCTGCTCGGGCGGGGCGACCTTGCGGGCCGCGTCCCAGCCGTCCTGCACCGCGTCGGGCGCGATGAAGCCGAGCGCCGCGGCGACCGTGTCGGCCCGCACGTCGCCGAGGGCGCCGCCGCGTCCGGCGACGTAGAACGCCCAGCCGGTGAGCCCGATCTGCCGAGCCCGGCGCATGGTCTTGGGGTCGTCGCTGAAGGCGCCGCCCAGCATCAGGACGGCCTGCTTCGCCGCCGCTGCCGCCTGCTCGGGAGTCACCCGGCTCATTCTGCCCGCTCGGGTGGATCACAGAGTAGCCACTCGATCGTGGCGATGCGTCGGGTCGCGTTCAGGACAGGTCCGCGAGGGCGTCCTGTGCGAGTTTCACCCGCTTCTCGGCTGATTTGATGGCTTTCTCCGCGGCGGCGACCGCGCGCTCCGCCTCCGACTTCGCGGTCTCCGCGTCGGTCAGCTGCTGCAGCGCCGTCATCAGCTCGCGGCGGGCCTGCTTGACGACCCGGGCGTGCTCTTCCTCGGCGCGGCGCCGCTCCTCCTCCCGCCGCCGCGCCTCGGCGCGCTGCTCCCGGTCGTCCTGCGTCGGCGTGGACCGTTTCGCGGTGACGGTGCTCAGGCCGGGCTGCTCGTCGCCGCCCTGGACCAGTCGCAGCTGCGGTCGCGGGGTCTCCCCGAATCCCGTGTATTCGAGCGACTTCGTCAGCCTTCCCTCCTGTACCGACGCAGCGGCGGCCGCATCGGCGAGCGCTGCCGCGAGGGTGCCCTCCACCTCGGCCAGGGCCGTTTCGCCGCGGCCGGCGAGCTGCGCGGCCTGCTTGGCGAGGGCGCTGACGGTCGCCCGGCGGCGGGTGGACAGCTCGCGCAGCTCGGCGCCGCGCAGGTCACGCTGGGCCTCGCGGAGCTGCCCGCCCAGCTCCAGCAGCTCCTCGACCAGGTCGGGCCGCTCGTGGGCGAGCAGGTTGACCAGCCACGCGGCGACGGTCGGCTTGCGCAGCGCCCCGATCTCCTTCGCCAGGCGGGTGTCGCGCGCCTTGCGGGCCTTCGCGACCTCCTCGGACCGGATCGCGACGAAATCCTCCGGCGGCGCCGAGTACAGCCTGGCCACCGCGGCGGCGAGCGCATCGTCCACCATCCGATCGTAGGATCAGCGGATGCGCGCGGACGTCTATTTCTCCCTCGATGTCGAGGCCGACGGCCCGATCCCGGGTCCGTACTCGATGGTGAGCGTCGGCCTGGCCGTCGCCGGGCGGTCCGACGGGGAGTTCAGGGCCGCGGACCCGGCCGCCGAGACCTTCTACCGGGAGCTGCGCCCGATCAGCGACGACTTCGTCCCCGAGGCGCTCGCCGTGTCCGGCCTCGACCGGGCGGCGCTGCTGCGCGACGGCGCCGACCCGGCCGCGGCGATGGGCGAGCTCAGCGACTGGGTGACCCGCACGGCGGGCAAGGGGCGGCCGGTGATCGTGGCCTATCCGGCCGTGTTCGACTGGATGTTCCTCTACTGGTACCTGCTGCGCTTCACCGGCAGCAGCGTCTTCGGCCACTCCGGCTGCCTGGACATCAAGACGCTCTACGCAGTCCGCGCGGGCGTCCCGATCGGCGCGGCCGTGAAGAGCCGCATGCCGGCGCACCTGCTGTCGAAGCGCCGGCACACCCACCACGCGCTCGACGACGCGATCGAGCAGGCGGAGCTCTTCGCCAACCTCATGAACTGGGAGCCTTAGATCGACGTGCCGGGTTCCAGCCTGGTGTACCGGGTGCCGGACAGCCTCGTCATGTGCCCGGTGACCATCTGCTGACCGGCGTCCACGAGCAGGCTGTCGTGCAGCGCGTAGGCCCGCTCCGGCGCGACCGCCCGGGTGAAGTCGATCGCCTCGGCGAGCTTCAGCCACGGCGCCGACACCGGCACGAAGAGCGTCGCGATCCGCTCGTCGGGCACGTGGAACGCGTCGCCCGGGTGGTACAGCGGGCCGTCTGGGGTGTCGATCACGAAGCCGATGTTGGCGATCCGGGGGATGTCGGCGTGGATGACGGCGTGCCGCCCGCCGTGCGCGCGGACCGTCATCCCGGCCGCGACGAACGTGTCACCCGGCTCGACCGCGTAGATGTCGGCGTCGAGGTCGCTCAGCTGCGCCTCGACGTCGGCGTGGGTGTGCACGGTCAGCTCGGGCCGCTTCAGGGCCCGCAGCGCGTCGATGTCGACGTGGTCCATGTGCTCGTGGGTGATGAGCACGGCGTCGGCGCCGTCGAGGGCCTCCGCCTCGGTGAAGACGCCCGGGTCGATCACCAGCACCCCGCCGTCGTGCTCGATCCGCAGGCAGGCATGGGTGAACTTGGTGATGAGCATCGGTCCGTCTCCCGTCGGTCTCCGTGCTTTGTCGTTGCTTCGCTGTGTCACAACCGTGACTGTCCGCCCGGGAACCGGAGCGGCGCCCGGCTGCGTCCCAGGGTGCAGTTCGATCCCTCCGATCGACCCTACCCAGGAGGCGTCATGTCAGTCAGGCGCACCAGACTGTTCCTCACGGCGGCGGGTGCCGCGCTACTCGTCGCGGTGAGCGGCTGCGCGGCCGACAAGAGCGACTCCGCCAGCACGAGCTCGGCGGACCGCGCGGTCGCACCCGCGGCCGGCGGCATGGCGCAGGAGGGCGGCGGGCCCGGTGCCGGCCCCGCGAAGCAGCCCGTCCAGGACCCCAACGCCAACAAGGCCCCCGACAACATCGACGTCGAGGACCGTTCGATCATCTACGCCGGCACGATGACCGTCCGCGTCGACAACGTCGACGACGCGGCCGCGAAGGCGATCGCGCTCGCCACCGCAGCGGGCGGCTTCGTCGGCGGCGACAACCGGCGCAGCGACGACCGCCGCTCCACGGGCACGCTGGTCCTGCGCGTCCCGGCGCCGAAGTTCACCACGACGCTGGAGCAGCTCAAGGAACTCGGCGACGAGGAGAGCCGCACCGTCAACGCGCAGGACGTGACCGACCAGGTCGTGGACGTCCAGGCGCGGCTGGACAACGCCTCGGCGAGCGTCGACCGCATCCGGGCGCTCCTGGCGAAGGCGACCACGATCGGCGAGATCACGTCGCTGGAGTCGGAGCTGTCGCGCCGCCTGTCCGACCTGGAGTCCCTGCAGGCCCGCAAGCGCAAGCTCGACGGGCTGACCGCGCTGTCCACCATCACGCTGCAGCTGCTCGGGCCCGAGGCGGCGATCACCCGCGACAAGGACGAGATCGGGATCGTGGCGGGCTTCAAGGAGGGCATGAAGGCGTTCCTGGCCTCGCTGCAGGTCGCGCTGACGGTGCTGGGCTGGCTGGCGCCGTGGGTCCTGCTGCTGGGGGTGCCGCTGTTCCTGCTGGTGCGGCTGGTCCGCCGGTTCCGTCCGAAGCGGCCGGCGCTCGCGCTCGCCCAGCAGGGTGGCCCGCTGCCGGGCTGGAGCCCGCCGGCGCCGGCCTTCCCGGTCGCGCCGCGGCCGGCGCCTGGGCCCGCCTCCGCCTCCGGGGCGCCCGGTGGCGCGGTCGTGACGGGTCGTGGTCCGGTCTCCGCGCCGCCCGCCGCCGGTCCCGTGCCCGCGCCGCGCGCCGCCAGCCCTGTCACCGCGGCGCCGGCCGCCGGTCCTGATTCGGTGTCGCCCGCCGCCGGTCCCGTGTCCGGGCCGCCTGCGGCTGGTGCCTCCTCTGGCGCGGAGTCCGGGTCGCCGTCAGGGTCGCCGGTGCCGCCGTTCCCGGCGCTGTCGAAGCGGGACGAGGACGACCCGAAGGACAGCTGAACGTCCTTCGCCAGGTCTCAGGACGCGGACACCGGCGGGTTGGCGACCGTCGGTGTCTCGTCCGAGCCCTCCGACAGGACCGCGACGAGCCCGGTGACCGCGGCGCCGAAGGCGGGGCGCAACTGGTAGCCGGAGTGGCCGTCGACCTTGGGGAACACCGTGTCACCCGCGGCGATGTCGAATCCCGGCGGGTCGGCCAGCCGCACATCCCGTGCGGTGGGCGACTGCACCGGGCCGCCGATCGGATCGGTGTCCCGCCAGAGGTTGACCCAACGGGGGCTGTGCTGACCCGCATCGAGGACGCCATCCTCCGCGCGGGCCAGCACCGCGCCGATCCGTCCCAGCACCGCGTCGTTGACGTAGGCGGGGAAGAACCTCGCGTACAGGCGGCGCAGCGGCGAACCGTAGGTCAGCAGCGTGGTCCTCGCCTGCGCCTCCGGGGGCAGCTGCAGGACGGTCGCGGCGGCCAGGACGCTGCCCTGGCTGTGCCCGGACAGGATGACCCCGCCCTGCTCGGCGGCGAGCCACCCGGCGCGGCGGGCGAGCTCCGGCACGACCCGCTCGGCGTAGCAGGGCGGCGCGAGGGGGTGCGCGGACCGGGGCCAGAACGTGCCGAGGTCCCAGAGCACGCCGACGATCCGGCGGAAGCGCTGATACCGGTACGCCAGCACACCGATGAACACGAGCGCGAACGCGGCCAGGCCGATGAGGTAGGTGCCCAGGTTGACGACGGCCGACATCACCTCGGCGGCCACGGACCCTGAGTCCGCGAGCCGGATCGGCCGCCTTCCGAGCAGCGCGAACCCGGTCGCGACGACCGCGGCCGCGGCGGTCGGGACGAACACCCAGACGAGCATGCGGCCGACGTGGTCGGTGACGAGGGCGTCGGCGACGGCGGTGTCGATGTGCCTCGCCCGCTCCGGGTCGCGCTGCCGCCCGCCACGGAAGTCGGCGTCGGTGACGACACGGGCGTACCGGCGCAGGCGGCGCACCAGCGGCACCCCCATGACCAGCCCGACGAGCACCGCCAGCACGAGCAGCAGGACGAAGCCGGCGGCGGCCCACTCGTACGCGGGCGGCGGCTCCAGCAGCAAGGGTGTCTCGGCGTAGTCGGCGGTGGTGGCGAGGGCGCGCCGGTTGAGCAGGTCGGCGACCCGGTAGGCCATGGCGGCCGCGAACGCGGCGGCGACACCAAGGCCGGTGCTCGCGATCAACGGCCCCGCGAGCCCCTGCAGGAACGTGCCCCGTGGCCGCGTCGCGAGGACGACCCCGCCGAGCACGAGCATGAGCAGGACCTGCACGGCGAAGAGCACGGTGACGGTGCCGCTGAACACCGGCATCCGGCCGCTCGCCTGCCACGGGTCGCGTCCGAGGCAGCTGTACGCGAGGACGAGGCCGGTCAGCACGACCGCGGCGTGGCTCATGACCCTGGTGAACGGCTTCGCCCAACGGGCGGGCGCGTCGCGGTGCACGACGGCGGTCAGGGTCACCGCGACGAACGCCGCCAGCAGGATCACCGCGGTCGCGGCGGCGAGGGCGTAGCCGGCCGGGTGCCGGTCGTGCGGCACGAGGACCCCGAGCAGCACCGCGTCGAGGGTGCCGAACGCGACCGCGATGTGCAGCGACCGGAGCCGGCCGACGAGGGGCCGGCCGTTCCAGAAGCACGGGTGGGCCAGCCCGTCGCCGTCGCCGTCGGTCGTGACCGGGAACGCCTCGTAGCGGGCCCAGGTGCGCCGGCCGAGAAACCACAGGAACGCGATCGCGAGGGCCGGGACCAGGGCGGTGACCGCGAGCCGGCGGCTGGTCGTCAGGTCGACGAGGACGGCCAGGTAGCCGCGGCCCTCCAGGCACCGGGCCTGGGCCGCGCACTGCCAGCCGACGAGGTCCATCGAGATCTCGATGAACGACAGCACGAACGACGCGGTCATGGTCAGCGCGAAGACGCGGGTCAGGGCGCGGATCGTCGCCCTGGCCCGGACGCCTACGTCGGGGCGCAGCCAGATGGCCACGTTGGCGAGCATGAACGGCAGCAGGAGCAGCCAGAGCGCGCGGGCGGCGGCGCCGGCGGTGAGGTTGCCCCAGCGGTACGCCTCCAGCGTCACGCCGCCCGGGCCGGTGACCGCGCCGTACTCCGCGCGGGGACGGAAGAACCCGGCCTCGGTGTCGCCCGCGACCCGCCGCAGCAGCGGCCTGTCGAGGACGTCCTCGGCCGGGGTACCGGTGACGCCGTGCACCCGCAATTCGGTGACCACGGCCTATGGCTACCGCTTGCGGGCCGCTGTGTCTAGAAGGCTCCCGCCCCGAGTGCGGCCAGTGCGGTGTGGACCATGACGCGGACGCCGTAGCCGATCGAGCGCTCGTCGACGTCGAACGCCGACTGGTGGATGTCGAACTTCTGGTCCGACCCCGGCACGCCGACGCCGAGACGGATCATCGAGCCGGGGACCTCGTCCAGGTAGAACGCGAAGTCCTCGCCGCCCATGCTGATCTCGGCCTCGACGACCCGGTCCGGGCCGAGGGCCGCGCCGGCGGCACCGGCGACGACCGCGGTGGCGAGCCGGTCGTTGACGACGGGCGGCACGCCGCGGGTGTACTTGACCTCGACGTCGGCGCCGGTGGGCGCGATGACGTCGTGGACGAGCTTGGTGACCAGCTCCGGCACGTCGCGCCAGGCGTCGCGGCTGAGCACGCGGATGGTGCCGCGGGCGACGCCCTCGATCGGGATCGCGTTGGCCGCCTCGCCGGCCCGCACGGCGCCCCACACCATGGAGACCCCGGCGCGGGCGTCGAGCTTGCGGTCCAGCAGCGACGGCACGTCGACGAGGATCCGGCCGAGCGCGTGGACGAGGTCGGCGGTCAGGTGCGGCCGGGCGGTGTGCCCGCCGCGGCCGGTGAGCCGGACCTCGATCTTGTCGGCGGCGGCGGTGAACGGCCCGGAGCGGACCCCGACCAGCCCGACCGGCAGCTGCGGCGCGCAGTGCAGCGCGTAGATCGCGGCGACGTCCTTCAGGCCGCCGGCGGCGATGACCTCGGGCGCGCCGCCCGGCATGGTCTCCTCGGCCGGCTGGAAGAGCAGCCGCACGCGGCCGGGCAGCTCGTCGCGCTCGGCGAGCTGCGCCAGGGCGAGGCCGACGCCGAGCAGGATCGTGGTGTGCACGTCGTGGCCGCAGGCGTGGCAGACGTTGTCGACGGTGGAGCGGTAGGGCACGTCCTTGGTGTCGGGCAGCGGCAGCGCGTCGAGGTCGGCGCGCAGCGCGATGACCCGGTCGCCATAGCCGATGTCGCACATGACGCCGTTGCCCTTGGGCAGCATGCGGGGCGAAAGACCGGCGCGGGTCAGCTCGCGGGCGACGAGGGCCGCCGTCTCGAACTCCTGGCCGGAGAGCTCCGGATGCGCGTGAATGTGACGTCGGACGGCTACGAGCTCGGCACCCCGGGAGGTGAGCCAGCGGTCGAGCTGACCGGGCAGCGGATCGGCCCCGGGTGGAGTCTCGGGCCAGGACGACGTCAACTTGCTGACCCGGGCCGCCGCGGCGGCTGGATCGGGCAGCGTCAGCGCTCTCGTCACGGTGAGTTCTCTATTTCGGTCTAAAGGAGCGGCCCGCCCCATGCGTGCCACGGACAGACTAACTGGGTCAAGGTGACGGAGCGCAACATCATTCTCGTGATGCTGGGATAGCTGAGCGTCACTTGATTGGAACTGGAGGCGTAAAGATGCTGGCCTCGTCGGAAGTGAGCGTTCCGCTTCAGCCAAGAACCCCTCACCTCCTACAACGGGTGACAGGCGCCACGGTCACGTGGTGTCGCGAGTAACTTTTCGCTTCGGTGCCGCGTCCAGCGTTGCCACAGATCAACGCACAGTGACGGAAGACGTCGCAGAGTGGCATGAACCAAGGGGCCGGCGCCGCACCGCGCGTCCGTCCAACCCCTCTGATCGGCAGGCGCACCCGAAAGTCCAGGGAAACGTAGTCCCCCGATGTTCCAGATGCGTTTCTGTCCCCTGCGTAGACGCTCCTCCGTCCCCTTCGGGTTCCCAGAATTCGAAGATTCAACCCAACCGTTTCAGTAGCGCGACATGATCAACACGGAGCGTTGCTCTCAGGTCACGGTCCGGTGAAGGGGAGGACCCCACCTTTCTTAACTGGCGAGCAGCACGCAAGATAGGGGGTGACCGCGGTCGTACAGCGAGAAAGTCATCTCCCCTCCATGACGACGGTTTACTGCCTGTGACTCAGCTCCCGACGTGGCACGGCGAGCCTCTGCCACCCACCGGCGCCCTGGCCTCCGCCGGAGCCGGGCGTGATCCTGCGCGCGGCCCCGAGCAGCGGGAGCCCCGCGAGCCTGGCTCCACGAGCATGCCCGTGCCCGGGCAGCGCGCCGCCCCGGGCGTGGTGATCGGTGGGCGCTATGCGCTGCGCACCGCCATCGGTCACGGCGGCATGGGCACCGTCTGGCGCGCCAGCGACACGGTGCTGCGCCGTGACGTGGCGGTCAAAGAGGTGATCCTGCCGCCCAACCTGGCACCCAGCGACCGCGACTCGATGTATCAGCGGACGCTGCGCGAGGCCCGCGCGGCGGCGGCACTGTCGCACCCGGCCGTCGTCCAGGTGTATGACGTCGTCACCGAGGCCGGCCGCCCATGGATCGTCATGGAGCTGCTCCAGGCCCGCAGCCTCGCCGAGATGATCGTCGAGGACGGCCCCCTCGCCGCCCGTGCGGTCGCCAAGATCGGCATCGCGCTGCTCGGCGCGCTCGAGGTCGCCCACGCCGCCGGCGTGCTGCACCGCGACGTCAAGCCGGCCAACGTGCTCATCGCCGGCGACGGCCGCTGCGTGCTCACCGACTTCGGCGTGGCCCGCATGCCCACCGACAGCGAGCTGACCACGCCCGGCATGGTGCTCGGCTCGCCGCACTTCATCTCCCCCGAGCGGGCGATCGGTGCCAAGTTCGGCCCGCCGAGCGACCTGTTCTCCCTCGGCGTGACGCTGTACACGGCCGTCGAGGGCCGTCCGCCGTTCGACCGGCGCGACCCCTTCGAGACGATGCGCGCGGTCGTCGAGGAGCCGCCGGCCCAGGCGGTCCGCGCCGGCCCGCTCGCCGGCGTGCTCTATGGCCTGCTGGAGAAGGATCCCGCCCGCCGGTGGAACGTGGAGACCGCCCGCGCGGTCCTGCGCGACCTGCTCGCGGGTCCCCTGGCCAGCAACGCGCCGGCCCACATGACCGACCCCTATGCGGTGGTCCGGCCCACGCACCAGCCGACGGTCGTGACCCCGCAGCACACCCCGACCGGCCAGATCGGCGGCCGGGCCATGATGGCTCCCGGCGAGACGGTCAGCGGCGCCCTGCGGCGCATGCACTCCGGCGGCGGCGCCCCCACCCAGGGCGGCGCGCAGCACGAGGCCGAGCTGGAGCGCACCGACGCCAGCCGCTTCGCGGCCTACCAGGACGGCCCGCTCGGCACGACCGACTGGACCCAGGCCCCCGCCGAGCCGCCCAAGCAGCCCGGCACCGACCTCAAGCGCATCGTCACCCAGGCACCGACCTGGGCGAAGATCACCGTCGCCGCGGGCGTCGTGCTCGTCCTGATCCTGGTGGTCTCGATGTCCGGGCTCTTCTCCGGCGGCGGCTCCGGCGACCAGACCGGCAAGGGTCCGACCACCGCGTCGAGCGGCCCGGCCAAGCCCCTGCTGGATGTCGAGGCCTTCTCCCACCCCGGCGGCATCACGGTCAACGTCCCGAAGGGCTGGACGCGGAAGGAGCTGGGCGCCGCGACCGCGCCCTACTTCGACATCACCGACCCGGCCGACCCCAACCGCCGCATCCGCGTCAACATCGAGAAGGCGTCCAACACGCCGCGCGCCTTCCTGCAGAGCGCGGAGAACCGGCTGAAGAACACCCCGGCCAGCTGCGCCGCGCCGTACAACCACGTCGACATGACCGACAACAAGCTCGACGGCCACGACGCGGCGGTCCTGGAGTACACCTGCGGCTCCGGCGACCAGCAACGCCACGCCCTGTGGAACGCCGTCGTCCTCGGCGGCAAGAGCTACCACTTCTTCGTGACCGTGCCCGAGGCCAAGTTCGCCGAGAGCAAGGTCATCTTCGACGAGATGGTCCACTCCTTCAAGCTGGCGGCCGCGTCCCCGGGCTCCTCCACCGGCCAGTAACCGAAGCGGGCGCCGCCTCCACTTTCCCGGAGGCGGCCGCCCGATCCGGTTCCCCCTTCGCCCGCCCTTCCCTGCCGGGCCAGCCAGGCGAGCTTCGTCCTGATCTTCTTCCACGGACCACGCGTGCCTCAGGAACCCGCACTTACCACGTGCACCTTTTTTTCCCAAGGACCCGGGCATACCGCACACGCTTCTCCGAGGGCTCAGGCACGCCGCATGCGCTTCTCCGCCATGCGCGCTGGCCCGCCGGCCCCACTTCCCACAGGCGCCCCACGAAGTCCACTGCCCACCGACCGCCGCCATCATGATCGAAGGCCGAATCCGGCCGCCCGCACGACCAGAACCATCCTTGGATCACGACGGCGGCGCCGGCAACCTGGCAGACCCCAAGGCGAACCTCCACCGCAACCAATCGGACACAGCAGCTAAATCCGGATGAATACGCCCATCGCCACGGACACCGCTCCTTCGCTGCCATGATCCAAGGACGAATCCGGCCGCCCGCACGACCAGAACCGTCCCTGGATCACGACGGCGGCGCCGGCAAACCTGGCAGGCCCAAGGCGGACCTCGATCACGGCCAACTGAACACAACAGCCGAAACGGGATAAACACGCCCATCCCATGAACGGCGCAGCCTCGGTGCTGTGATCGAAGGACGGACCCGGCTGCCTACACGACCAGATCTGTCCTTGGATCACTACGGCGACGGGCACCGCGCCGCTGGACCGCGGCGGAGTGCCCTGGTCGTCTCGCTCAGCCGGACCTGGCCACCACGCCCACGTGGCTGGCGTCCCGCTACGGATGATCGAAGGACGGATCTGGCTGTGCGCACGGCCGGGACTGTCCTTGGATCACGGTGGGGACGGATGCGGTGCCGATGAGGGCGGAGGGCGACCACCGGATGCGGCGCGGACGCGCCGCTTGGTCTGCCACGCGTCTCGGCGCGGGCAGTGCGTCGCGGAGCGGCGCGTTGGGGTGCGGGTGAGAATCCCCGCCGGGACCCGCCGCGAAGCGGTGGGGCGGAAGCACAGCGGTCGGGTGAGAATCCCCGCCGGGACCCGCCGCGACAGCGGTGGGGCGGAAGCCACAGCGTGCTAAGAACGACGGATGAGTGATCTGCGCGCCGAAGCGGAGGCCTGGCTGGCCGACGACCCCGATCCTGAGGGGCGGGAGGAGCTGCGGGCGGTGCTCGACGACGAGCGCGAGCTGCGGGAGCGGTTCGCGGGGCCGTTGACGTTCGGGACGGCGGGGCTGCGGGGGCCGTTGCGGGCGGGGCCCAACGGCATGAACCTCGCCGTGGTCCGCGGGGCGGCGGCGGGGCTGGTGCGCTGGCTGGCGGAAACGGGGGCTGAGGGGCCGCTCGTCGTCGGGTACGACGCCCGCCACGGCTCGAAGGCGTTCGCCGAGGAGACCGCCAGGGTGGCGACGGGCGCCGGGCGGCGGGCGCTGGTGCTGCCGGGGCCGCTGCCGACGCCGGTGCTCGCGTTCGCGGTGCGGCACCTGCAGGCGGCGGCCGGGGTCATGGTGACCGCGAGCCACAACCCGCCGCAGGACAACGGCTACAAGGTGTACCTGGGCGACGGGTCGCAGATCGTGCCGCCCGCGGACAAGGAGATCGAGCGGGCGATCCGGGGCGTCGGGCCGCTGCTGGACGTGCCGCTGGGCGACCCGGGCGAGACGCTGGGTGAGGACGTCGTCGACGCGTACGTGGACGGGGCGCTGCGGACCGTCGACCCTGAGGTGCCCAGGGACCTCGTCGTGGCGTACACGCCGATGCACGGCGTCGGGAAGGACGTCTTCGTCAGGGCGGTCGTCGAGGCCGGCCACCAGACGCCCGCGATCGTCCGGGAGCAGGCCGAGCCCGATCCCGACTTCCCGACCGTGGCGTTCCCCAACCCGGAGGAGCCGGGCGCGACCGACCTGCTGCTGGCGCTCGCCGACGACGTGGACGCGGACATCGCGATCGCGAACGACCCGGACGCGGACCGGTGCGCCGTGGCGTACAGGGACGGAAACGGCTGGCGGCTGCTGCGGGGCGACGAGGTGGGGGTGCTGCTCGCCGACCACCTGATCCGCCGGGGCGTCAAGGGCCGGTACGCGACCACGATCGTCAGCTCCAGCCTGCTGTCGCGCATGTGCGAGGCGCACGGACTCCCCTACGGCGAGACGCTCACCGGCTTCAAGTGGATCGTCAGGGCCGGCGACGACCTGGTCTACGGGTATGAGGAGGCGCTGGGGTACTGCGTGGCGCCCACCCACGTCCGCGACAAGGACGGGATCACCGCCGCGCTGCTGGTGTGCGAGCTGGCCGCGGGGCTGAAGTCCGAGTTCAAGCACCTCGGCGACCGCCTCGACGAGCTGGCGCTGCGGCACGGTGTCCACGCGACGGACCAGCTGAGCGTCCGCGTCGACGACCTCGCCGACATCGCGGCGGCGATGGCCACGATCCGGCTGAAGCCGCCGGCGGCGCTGCTCGACGAGCCGGTCCACGCGGTCGAGGACCTGCTGCCGGACGCCGACGTGCTGATCGTGCGGGCCGGCACGACGCGGGTGGTGGTGCGGCCGTCGGGGACGGAGCCGAAGCTGAAGGCGTACCTGGAGGTGGTCGTCCCGGTGACGGGCGGCGACATCAGGGCCGCCCGCGAGACGGCCCGGGCGTCGCTGGCCGCCCTGCGGACCGAGACCGCCGCCGCGCTGGGTCTATAGCGTCACCGAGAAGACCGTCGACGAGGCCAGCTTCTGGAACTCCTGCAGGGCCGCCTGGGAGCTGTCCGGCCGCGTGTCGCCCTTGGGGGCGTTCGGCGAGTCGAAGTAGACGAGGGCCTTGATCGCGGGGAACCGTCCGAGCTGCTGGCGGACCGTCGAGTAGATCCAGGCCTTCTGCGCGGGGTCGGCGGCGTGTTCGTACACACCCCACTCGGCGATCATGAGCGGCTTGTTGCCGTGGGTGCGGGTGACCCAGGTGTAGAAGCCGGGCCACCTCGCCGGATCGGAGGTGCGGTCGACCAGGTAGGCGAAGTCGCCGTGGCCGTAGCCGCCGGGCTTGGCGAAGAGGTACGGGTCCATGCCGACCCAGTCGACGACGTCGTCCCCCGGGTACAGGTCGCCGAACCACGGCTGCACGCACCACGGCTCGTACGCCATGTAGACCATGACGAAGACGACGTTGGTGACGCCGGCGGCGCGCAGGCGCTGGACGGTGTGCCGGAACATGGCGGCGTAGTCGCGGGCGGTCATGCCGCCGCCGGCGCGCACGTCGTTCTCCGGCTCGTGGTGCAGGGCGACGAACAGCTTGCCCGGAAACGCCTTCAGCCTGGCGGCGGCGCGGTCGATGCGGGCGTCCTGCCCGCCGGCGGCGACGTCGGCCCAGGTGGTGCCCCAGGCGACCTTCCAGTTGGCGAAGAGGATCCGTTTGCGTGACTGCTGCACCACGGCGATCTCGTCGGCGGTCGGCCAGACCTCGTCGCCGCGGTGGTAGGAGTGCAGGATGTCGGCGGGGCGGCCGGTGGTGCGCTCGAAGTTGGCGAGGGCCTTCGACGACGACAGGTCGGTGAAGGCGCCGGGCGCGACGCCCCACAGCAGGCCGCAGCCGGGCACCAGCTTGGCGCTGAGCGCGCAGCGGTTGGCTTCGGCGGCCTTCGACGCGGGCGGCTTGCTCGAAGGCGCCGGCGTGCCCGGCGAGGACGGCACCGCGCCGAGGCCGGCCTTGTCGGCGTTTTGCGGCGTCTGTACTGATGCCGCCCGCGGCTCGGGTCGCCTGGCGGCCGTGGCGGCGAGCGCGCCGGAGCCGACGAGGACCCCGACCGTGACGGCGACGGCGAGGACTGGATGGGTGCGCAGGAACGAGCGTCGGTGCTTCATCGCCGGTCACCGTAGGCCGACGCTCAGCTCCTGGGGCAATGCCTGACCAGCGGGAATCCCCCGATCCGGCGACGAGACTTAAGGCGCGCCTCAGAAACGGGGCATGCCGCCGAACTGCCGGTCGCCCGCGTCGCCGAGGCCCGGGACGATGTACATCCGCTCGTTGAGCTTCTCGTCGATCGCGGCGGTGACGAGCCGGATCGGCAGCCCCGAGTCGGCGAGCCGCTCGATGCCGGCGGGCGCGGCGAGGACGCACAGGACGGTGATGTCGGTCGCACCCCGGTCGACGAGCAGCCGCACGCAGTGCTCCAGGGAGCCGCCGGTGGCGAGCATCGGGTCGAGGACGAGCACCGGGATCCCCTTGAGGTCACCGGGCAGCGACTCCATGTAGGCGCGCGGCTCGAAGGTCTCCTCGTCGCGGGCCAGCCCGACGAACCCCATCGACGACTCGGGCAGCAGGGCGAGGGCCGAGTCGGCCATGCCGAGGCCGGCCCGCAGGACCGGCACCAGCAGCGGCGGGTTGGCCAGGCGGGTGCCCTCGGCCACCGCGACCGGGGTCTGCACCGGGAACTGCTCGGTGGCGAACGACCTGGCGGCCTCATAGACCAGCATCGTGGTGAGCTCGTGCAACGCGGCACGGAACTGGCCGTTGTCGGTCCGTTCGTCACGCATCGCGGTCAGTCGCGACTTGGCCAGGGGGTGATCCACCACGAGTACGTCCACAGGGACTGAGCTTAGACTCAGGCCATGACCCTCACCGCCGAGGTCGCGCGCTCAGAAGGCGCCCTGCGGACCTTCCTGCACGGTTTGCCCGGTGTCGACCAGGTCGGCGCGGAGCAACGCGCCGCCATGTTGGGCACCCGGTCGATCAAGACGACGGCGAAGGCGCAGGCGCTGGACCTGGCGATCCGCATGGTGGACCTGACCACCCTCGAAGGCTCCGACACCCCCGGCAAGGTCCGGGCGCTGTGCGCGAAGGCGGTCCGGCCCGACCCGGCCGACCCGACGTGCCCCAGCGCCGCCGCGATCTGCGTGTACCCGTCGATGATCGCCGTCGCCGCCGAGGCGCTGCGCGGCAGCGGGGTGCACCTGGCGAGCGTCGCGACCGCGTTCCCGTCGGGGCAGGCGCCGCTGGAGGTCAAGCTCGCCGACACCCGCGCCGCGGTCGCCGACGGCGCCGACGAGATCGACATGGTGATCAAGCGGGGCGCGTTCCTCGCCGGGCGTTACGCGGAGGTCCACGACGAGATCGTGGCGATCAAGGAGGCGTGCGGCGACGCGCACCTCAAGGTCATCCTGGAGACCGGTGAGCTGGCGACGCTCGACAACGTGCGGCGCGCCTCCTGGCTGGCGATGCTGGCCGGCGCCGACTTCATCAAGACCTCGACCGGCAAGATCCAGCCGGCCGCGACGATGCCGGTGACGCTGGTCATGCTGGAGGCCGTCCGCGACTTCCGGGCCGCGACCGGCCGGACCATCGGCGTGAAGCCCGCCGGCGGCATCCGCACCGCCAAGGACGCGATCAAGTACCTGGTCATGGTCAACGAGACCGCCGGCCCCGACTGGCTGGACCCCGACCTGTTCCGCTTCGGCGCCTCCACGCTGCTCAACGACCTGCTCATGCAGCGCACCAAGCTCACCACCGGCCACTACGCGGGCCCCGACTACTTCACCCTGGACTAGGCGATGGACTTTCAGTACGCACCCGCGCCGGAGTCACGCTCGGTCGTCGACATCCGGTCCTCCTACGGCCTGTTCATCAACGGCGCCTTCGTCGACGGGCGGGGCGAGTCGTTCAAGTCGATCAACCCGGCCACCGAGGAGGCCCTGGCCGACATCGCCACCGCCTCCTCGGAGGATGTCGATGCTGCGGTACGAGCCGCGCGCCACGCCTTCGACACCGTCTGGGGCCCGATGCCCGGGCGGGAGCGCGCCAAGTACCTGTTCCGCATAGCCCGGATCATCCAGGAGCGGGCCCGGGAGCTGGCCGTGCTCGAGTCGATCGACAACGGCAAGCCGATCCGGGAGTCCCGCGACGTCGACGTCCCCCTCGTCGCGGCCCACTTCTTCTACTACGCCGGCTGGGCCGACAAGCTGCCCTACGCCGGGTTCGGCCCCGACCCGCGGCCGCTGGGCGTCGCCGCTCAGGTCATCCCGTGGAACTTTCCGTTGTTGATGTTGGCGTGGAAGATCGCGCCGGCGCTCGCCGCGGGCAACACGGTCGTGCTGAAGCCGGCCGAGACGACGCCGCTGACGGCGCTGCTCTTCGCCGAGATCTGCCAGCAGGCGGACCTGCCGCCGGGCGTGGTCAACATCGTCACCGGCGCCGGCGACACCGGCCGGCTGCTCGTCGAGCACGACGGCGTCGACAAGGTGGCCTTCACCGGCTCGACCGAGGTCGGCCGGGCCATCGCCCGGGCCGTCGCCGGCACCCGCAAGCGGCTCACCCTGGAGCTCGGCGGCAAGGCCGCCAACATCGTCTTCGACGACGCGGCCGTCGACCAGGCGGTCGAGGGCGTCGTCAACGGCATCTTCTTCAACCAGGGGCACGTCTGCTGCGCCGGCTCCCGGCTGCTGCTGCAGGAGTCGATCGCCGACGGGTTCCTCGACGCGCTGAAGCGGCGGATGGCCCAGCTGCGGGTCGGCGACCCGCTGGACAAGAACACCGACGTCGGCGCGATCAACTCCTCCGCGCAGCTGGCCCGCATCCGGCAGCTGTCGCAGATCGGCGAGGACGAGGGCGCTGCCCGATGGTCCGCGCCCTGTGAGCTGCCCGACCGCGGCTTCTGGTTCGCCCCGACGATCTTCACCGGCGTCACGCAGGCGCACCGGATCGCCCGCGAGGAGATCTTCGGTCCCGTCCTGTCGGTGCTGACGTTCCGTACCCCGGACGAGGCCGTCGAGAAGGCCAACAACACGCCATACGGGCTGTCCGCCGGGGTGTGGACCGAGAAGGGGTCGCGCATCCTGCACGTCGCGGACCGGCTCCGGGCCGGCGTGGTGTGGGCCAACACGTTCAACAAGTTCGACCCGACGTCACCCTTCGGCGGCTACAAGGAGTCCGGCTACGGCCGCGAGGGCGGCCGTCACGGGCTGGAGGCCTACCTTGAGCACTGAGTCACCGGCGCGTCTCGCCGTCCGTAAGACGTACAAGCTCTACATCGGCGGCGCGTTCCCCCGCAGCGAGTCCGGGAGGTCCTACCAGGTGCACTCCGCCTCCGGCGACTTCCTCGCCAACGCCGCGCTCGGCTCCCGCAAGGACGCCCGCGACGCGGTCAAGGCCGCCCGCGCGGCGGCCGGCAAGTGGTCCGGCGCGACCGCCTACAACCGCGGCCAGATCCTGTACCGGGTCGCCGAGATGCTCGAAGGCCGCCACGACCAGTTCGTGAGCGAGGTGAAGGCGGCCGAGGGCGGGTCACGCAAGGAGGCCGCCGCGCAGGTGGACGCCGCGATCGACCGCTGGGTCTGGTACGCGGGCTGGTCGGACAAGCTCGCACAGGTCCACGGCGGCGCCAACCCGGTCGCCGGGCCGTACTTCAACCTGTCCGCGCCGGAGCCGACCGGCGTCGTCGCCGTCGTCGCGCCCGCCGCGTCGTCGCTGCTGGGCCTGGTCAGCGTGATCGCGCCGGCGATCGTGACCGGCAACACCGTCGTGGTGATCGCCTCGACCGACCGGCCGCTGCCGGCGGTCACGCTCACCGAGGTCCTCGCCACCTCGGACCTGCCCGGCGGGGTCGTCAACGTGCTCACCGGGAAGGTCGCCGAGATCGCGCCGTGGCTGGCGGCCCACATGGACGTGAACGCCGTCGATCTCACGGGTGTGACGGACGCCACCCTCGCGAAGGAATTGGAAGTCGCGGCGGCGGAAAACCTGAAACGGGTGATCCGACCTGCGGACCCGGACTGGACGGCCGATCCGGGGGTGTCCCGCATGGTGGCTCTCCTGGAGATCAAGACGGTCTGGCACCCCAAGGGGGTCTGACCGTCGCCAACCGGGCACACTAGGGTGTTTGTGCGCGAGGCCATCTCAGTGAGCAGTGTGCCCGCACGCCGAGCCGACTACGGAGGTCACAGTGGCCCGCCAGTCTTCCCGTCCGTCCTCATCACGTCCGGCGTCGTCGCGCCCAGCGGCAGCGAAGAAAAGCACGCCGGCGCCCGCCGTCACCGAGCCTGAGGTCTCGGACACGACCGAGACGGCCGACGTCATCGACGACGTCGACGACGTCGACGCGGTCGAAGCCATTGAGGCCACCGAGGACGACGAGGTCGAGGCGCTGTCCGACGACGACTCCGACGACTCCGACGCCGACTTCGACGAGGAGGAGGGCGGCAAGGAGCGCTCCGCGCAGGCCGACGCGATGTGGGAGGACGTCAACGTCCAGCCCGTCGAGATCGCGCTGCCGAAGGGCGTGGGCTACACGCTGCGGGCCTACCGGCTGTCGACCGAGCTGACGCCGACCGAGCTGGACGAGGAGGAGGACGACTTCGCGATCCTCCACCGCCGCGAGGCGGACGTCGACGAGGACGAGGTCATCATCCTCGACGAGAACGCGGAGCTGTTCGAGGAGGAGCCCGCGCCGGCCGCCTCGCTCGCCAAGAAGAAGGCCAAGGACGACTCGGACTCCGACGACGAGGACGACGTCCTCGCAAAGGACAAGTCCGACGATTCGGACGAAGATGAGGACGAGGACGACGAGACCGACGAGGCCGACGTCATCGCCGACGAGGCTTCCGAGGAAGAGGACGACGAGGACGAGGAGGAGCCCGAGGAGGTTCCCGCGTTCCTCGGCCACCGCGGCAAGCTGCTGCTCTTCCGCAGCGTCGAGGGGCTCGTCGAGTTCGTGAAGTCCGACGCGGAGCACGACCTGCGCCAGCTCGACACCTGGGACAGCCTGCAGACCCGGATCACCGCCTCGTCGGTGGTGCCGAAGGACGAGGACCGCTACGAGCTGGACCTCGTCGTGGAGAACCTCCGCGGCGGCCAGGACGCGTGGGACGGCGACCTGCTGATCGCGGCCGGCGAGGTCGCCCGTGACCTCGCGTATTCGCTCCGGCTCGAGCCCGTCCGCACCGCCCTCTCCCCGGGCTCCCCGCTCGACGACCTCGACGAAGCCCTGCGTGCGGCGGCCGGCGGCGGCGTCAGCGGCTTCTTCGCCAAGCGGCGGCTCAAGAAAATCGGGGCACAACAGGCAGCGCTCGGCTGGCGGACGATTATTGGCAAGATTTCTGCCGCCACGGACTGGCGTGATTGATTTGTGACCGACAGGATCTAAGCCGTGAGCATCTTGGCGCGGCGGGCGAGACCCGGCCTTTGACCGGACGGGTGGCGGCGGTGCGCGACGATCAGCCGAGAACGGCATTCAACCGAAACGGCTGATCGCGTCACCCGCCCGCAACCTGTTTAGTAGAGGTCGTTCAGTTTGACCTGCGGTAACACACGGCGGGGCGTCGGGACACGTCCCCGCCGACGTGGTGAAAGCTCAACTGATGTCCCGAGAGGAGGACGACGCGGTGGCGCTCGTTCGGGTGTACTGCGGTCTGGCGTCGGCTGATCTCGCCGAGCCGCAGTCAAGCTCCGAAATCTGGTTGACCGTCGCGGTCGTCGACGACGCCGGCCGGCTCATCGACATCTGCGAGGTGAGCGACGACGCCGGCGGCTACGCCGAGCTCAGCGCGCTGCTCGCGCAACGCTCCGGCGGCCAGTCCGCCGTCGCGGTCGCGGCCGAGAGCGACGATCACGTCGTCACCCAGCTGCTCACCGCCGCCGGGCGCAACCTCGCCTTCACCGACGACGACTCGGCCGACGACTACGCCGAGCGCTTCGCCGACGACGAGTCGCCTGAGGAGATCCAGTCCAACGCCGCCGAGCGCCGCGCCGTGGGCCTCGCCCGCGCGCTGCAGGCCGGCGTGCTCTCCGCCGTCGGGCAGTCCCCGCCGCGCGACATGCTGCCGCTCAAGCCGGTCCTCGCCGCGCACGCCGCGGTCGTGGCCGGCCGCCAGAGCGCCGCGGCGACGCTGCGCGAGGTGCTCCGCGAGCTGTACCCGGCCGCGCTGCGGGCCTACCCGGACCCCGCCGAGGCCATCCCGCTGGCGATCCTCGACGCGCTGCCGGAGCCCGGCATCCTCGGCGGCGGCGCCGCCGGCCGTAACCGCGACGCCCAGGTCGCCAACGATCTCGCCGCGAGCGGGGTCGCCGACGCCGACACGCTCGGCGAGGCCATCACCGCGCTGCGGGTCGCGATCGCCGAGACCCCCCGCCGCACCGGCGTCAACCGGGCGCTCACCGCCGCGGTCGCCGAGACCATCCGCCAGTCCGTCGCCGCCGTCCGCGCCTGCGACGCCGCGGCCGCCTCGCTCGTCGGTGTCCTCGCCGACAAGATGAGCCCGTCGCGCCTGCCCGGCCGCCAGCGCACCGGCTCGCCGCTGACCCCGGTCGTGCCGCTGCGCAGCACGCCGGCCGCGCCCGCCGGGCCGCTCTCCGGGCCCCCCGCCGCCGGCTCGCACGGCGCCGTCGCCGCCGTCGGGCAGGACGCCGCGCCGACCCGCACCCGGGTCGCCGCACGGGCCGCCGAGGCCGCCCGCGCCGCCGAGTCGATCGCCGCCAAGGCCGCGCCGGCCGCGTTCGGCGCCCAGCCCGCGACGACCGGCCGCACCAACGCCGCACAGGCGACCGGCGGCCGCCGCCGCGCCCAGACCGCACCCGCGCAGGCCCAGCCGCCGGCCGTCTCCGCGCCGCCGGCCGCGTCCGTGCCCTCCGCCCCGCCGTCGGCCCCCGGGTATCAGCCCGCGGCCGCGTCGTTCGGGCAGCCGGTGCCGTCGGCCCCGCCATCGGTGACCTCGACGCCGCCCGGCTTCGGGCAGCAGGTCCCCTCCGCGCCGCCCGCCGTCACGTCGACCCCGCCCGGCTTCGGGCAGCAGGTCGCGTCGGCCCCGCCGGCCTACGGGCAGCCCGTCACCTCCACGCCGCCCGGCTTCAGCGTCGCGGCGCCGCAGGGGGTCACGTCGACGCCGCCCGCGTACGGTGTGCCGTCCACTCCTCCCGCGTACGGCGTGCCCTCGACGCCGCCCGCCTACGGGGTCCCGTCGGCGCCGCCGTCGACCGGGGTCACGTCGACGCCGCCCGCGTACGGGGTCACCTCGACGCCGCCCGCGTACGGGGTCACGTCGACGCCGCCCGGTTACCAGCCGCCGGCCGCGCCGCCCGGCTACACGCCGACCTTCCCGGGCGCGTTCGAGAGCCCGGGCACCGGGGCGCCGACGCCGCCGTACCAGCCGGCCGCCTACCAGCCGCCGACGCCGACCTACGCGCCCGCGCCGCCGATCCCGCCGACGTACCAGCAGCAGCCGGTCCCGGCGTCGATGCAGTCGATCCCGGTCCCGCTGCAGCCGGCGCCGCCGCAGCCAGTGCCGGTCGCGCCCCTGCCCGTCGCGCCCGCCCCGGTCGCGCCGCCGCCGGTCGCCCCGGCCCCGGTGATCCCGCCGCCGGCCGCGAGCGAGCAGCCCACGTTCGCGTCGCTCATGCCGACGCCGCCGCCGGGCATCGCCCCGCTGCTGGCCGACACCGGCTTCGACTTCACCCGCCCCTCCTCCGCGCCGCCGGCGGCGGCCGCTCAGGAGAGCGACAGCGGCTCGATCCGGCTCAGCGACCTCAGCGCGCTCGGCGAGCCGCCGACGATGGACCCCGGCACGCCCGCGCCCGGCTCGCGGAGCGGCTGGCCGCTGGGCGGCCCGGTCACCAGCGACGCGTTCGACGGTGACCCGCTGAACATGACGACCTCGGCGTTCGCGACGGAGAGCACGCCGCCCGCGTCGTCCTTCTCCTCCGATCTGAGCAGCCTGCCGCGGCTGAGCGACATCCCGAAGCCGCCGGCCGAGCTGGAGGCCGAGGAGGACTTCGGCCGCCGCTCCTCGCGCGGCTCGCGCGCCGAGCGGTCTGAGCACTCCGAGCTGCTGAACCGCTCGGAGCTGAGCCGGTCCGAGCGCAACAGGGCCGACCGCAACCGCTCCGACCGGGACCCGCTCAACCGCTCCGACCTGTCGGCCTCCGCGGACGTCGAGGCCGAGGCCGCGGCGGAGCAGACGCGTGGGCGGCGCGCCAGTCGTACCGACGACGAAACGACCGCCGGAAGGACGGAAGGCCGCAGGTCGGCGCGGGCCGAGGAGGCCGCCGCCGCCACGCCTCGCGCCTCCCGCACGGAGATCCCCCGCTCGGAGCGGGCGCGGACGGAGATCCCGAGGTCCGAGCGGGCCCGCACCGAGATCCCCCGCAGCGAGCGCTCCCGGGCCGAACGCCCCGTCGAGCTGCCCCGCCAGCGCGAGGGTCGCGTCCCGCCCCCGTGGCAGACCGGCGACCTGCCGGCCGAGCCGGCCGGGCTGCGCCTGGTCGAGCCGGCCCCCGTGCCGGACCCGGCGCTCACCGGCTACTCCGACGAGCTCAGCGGGGAGTACAGCGGGGAGTTCCGCTTCGAGCCGCCCGCGCTGCGCCTCGTCGAGGACCGGCCCGCCGCCGAACGGGCCACGGCCCGCAGCAGCGGCACCGGTGCCGGCCGCAGCCGTCGCGCCGCGGCCGCCGAGGCATCCGCGCTGGCTTCGGGTCCGGCTCCGGCCTCGACCTCGAAGTCCGACGAGGCGGACGGTGACCTGTTGATATTCGCCGCGGCACGCTCCGCGTGGTTCACCGACTGGGACGCCGACAGCGAGTCGGAGGCCGCCGCCGAGCGCCCCGCGGTCAGCTGGGAGAACCAGAACGACTCCGCCTGGCGCGCCGCCGAGCAGGCCAGCCAGCCGAAGCTCGGCGACGAGACGTCCACCGGCCTGCCGCGGCGCGTGCCGCAGCAGAACCTGGTGCCCGGCGCCCCCGTCAACTCCCCCGAGCGCCCGCTCCGCATCGTCCGCGACGCTGCGCAGATCGCGGCGCACACCACCGGCTACTTCCGCGGGTGGCGCCGGGGCCAGGAGGTCGGCGGCTTCTCCGTCGGCGGCCGCCCGGGCCGCGAGGCGGCAGGCGGCTGGGACTTCAGCCGCGAACGCGAGGCCAGCCGCGAATACCAGGAGCGCGAGTTCGAGTACCGCTCAGCCCGCCGCTGACCCTCCACCGGCAATCAGGGCCGCCCGTCTTTCGGGCGGCCCTTTGCTTTGCCCAACGTCGTCGCTGTACGTGACGCCCCGGTGATCGAGCGTCGACTTCACCGGGCGCCGCTGGCGTCGGTCCGCGGCATGCCGGGAGAATTGGGGGGTCTCAGATGGACTGTGAGCCTTCGATTCCCGCCGAGGAGGTCCTCGGTGTGACTTGCGGGGCGCACGGGCGTCTCAGGACACGCCAGGACCGTCTCGCGGGCGGTCACAGCTCGTAGGGGTAGAGGGCAACCTGCGCGCGGGCGCCGTCGAGCTCAACGAGGATGCCCGCCAGCTCCAGCACTGCTTCGCCGTCAACCGTCCTAAGGAGGGAGCCCTCGCAGGATGACGCAGTCCCATCGCCAATCCCGGCCGCCGCCGGCACTTCGGCCGGCACTTCGGCCGGCCTGAGGTCGCCGAGCCAGGTGAGCGGAGCGTCGACCGTCCACTCCACGTAATACGTCCCCGCCGGCGCGCCGGCCGGCCCCGCCCACGGCACGGCGATACCACCGACGGCGGTCCGGATCGCCGCCACCGGCAGCGAGCTCCACCCGACCCGCCGCAACTCCTCCACCGCCACCAACACACCGCCCAACACGCCCACCGCCGGCCCTGTCTGCGCCAGCCGCCCCGTTCACGACTCCACCTCGCCCCCACCGGAGGCCCCATCGAGCCCTGCCAGGGCGCTAGACACCTCGAAGCGCACCCCCGCCGTCATCGAAGGACGGACCTGACCGCCACCACGCCCCGATCCACCCTCCGATGCCCGAGGGATGGACACCGCCGCGCATGAGACGCAGCAATCGGGGCCGCAGGAAGAACCGCAGCCATCGGCCGAGCCGGCACGCCCCGTCCAGACCGCGATGCGGACCGATGTCATGGCGCCGCCCGCGCACAGGCCGCCGAGAGGCACCACACAAACTCGCCCACCAGACCGCCGAGCTGCCCACCCGCCGAGCCGCCGCGCGACCTTCCCGCCACGCCCAGGCCACCACACGACCCGCTCACCAGACCGCCCACCAAACCGTCAAGCTGCCCACATCGCCGGGCCGCCGCGCCGCCGCGCGTCCCGACCGCCAGCACCCAGGCGACCGCATGCCCACCGACAGACCGCCGCCTGACCCGCCCGCACGACCCAGGCCACGCACAACTCGCCCACCAGACCGCCGACCTGTCCACCCGCCGAGCGGCCCGCTCACCAGACCGCTCGCCAGACCGCCGGGCACCCACCCGTCAGAGAACCCAGGCCAACGCATTCCCACCGGCAGACCGCCACGCAACCCGCCCACCACGTCCAGGCCACCGCGCAACCCGTCCACCACGCCGAGCTGTCCGCCCGCCAGGGCACCGAACCGCCGGACGATCCCCACCCGCCGCGTCCAGGCCACCGCGCAACCCGTCCACCACGCCGAGCTATCCGCCCGCCAGGGCACCGAACCGCCGGACGTTCCCCACCCGCCGCGTCCAGGCCACTGCACGACCTTCGCACCAGACCGCCATGCGAGCTGCCCGCACGACCGCAGGCCAACGCGCGCCCCTCTCAGAGCGCCCAGCCATCGCACGCCCTGCCCGCCAGACCGCCGCGCGGTCCGTCCGCACTGGCCCGGGGCACCGCGTGGCTTCCCCGCGCAGGGTGGCCGACGGATCGTCCGCTGGGGCGTCGAGCTGGTGGGTGGGTGGAAATGGCGCGCGCACCGTGGCCGCCCTGCTGAGGAGGCGGCGACGGTGCGCGCGGTGAGGTGCTGGAGAGGGGGGTGGTGCGTTACGCGGGGGCGGTGGCCCGGGTGCGGCGCATCGAGAGGACGTACTCGACGAGCGAGATGAGGACGTTCTTCGTCGACTCGCGGGAGCGGGCGTCGCACGAGACGACCGGGACATCGCTGGAGATGGCCAGGGCCTCGCGGACGTCGTCGGCGTTGTGGTACTGCACGCCGTCGAAGCAGTTGATCGCGACGAGGTACGGCAGGCGCCGGTGCTCGAAGAAGTCGATCGCGGCGAAACAGTCGGCGAGGCGCCGGGTGTCCACCATGACGACAGCGCCGATGGCGCCCCGGACCAGTTCGTCCCACATGAACCAGAAGCGGGTCTGGCCCGGGGTGCCGAACAGGTACAGGATCAGGTCACGGTCGATCGAGATACGACCGAAGTCCATCGCGACCGTGGTCGTCGTCTTGCCGGGGACATTGCGGGTGTCATCCACACCGACGCCGGCGGACGTCATGATGGCCTCGGTGGTCAGCGGCGTGATCTCCGAGACCGAGCCGACCAGTGTGGTCTTGCCCACGCCGAACCCTCCGGCGATGACGATCTTCGCTGACGTGACCCGCCCTGGGCGGACTGCCACGTCAGAGCCTCCGAAGTCCACTCAGCACCCTCTCAAGCAGTTCTGTGCCCACCGACTCGTTTTCGTCGAGCGAGGTCGGCTCGTACACCGCGACGAGTCCGTCGGCAGCCATGTCCGCCACAATGACCCGCGCGACACCCAGCGGAAGCTGCATGCGCGCCGCGATCTCAGCGAGAGACTGCAGGCGACCGTCGCAAAGCGTTGAAATGTATTGCTGTTCTTGTCCGTGAGCGCCGCCCGGCCGAGAGTTGGCCGCGCGACCCCGCACGGTGGTCTCGACCAGCGCCTCGATCGCGATGTCCAGCTTGGGCCGGGTGCGACCTCGGGTGACGGCGTACGGCCTGACCAACGCGCCGGTTGGTTCATCGCGCTCGGCCATGGTCGCCGTTCACCTCCTCACTCGTCGGGCCTCGTCAACAGCGTCAACAGTTATTGCGTCATGCGCTAAAGCGGAAAGCACCTAGTTCAGTTTCAGCCGAGCATCGATGCTGTCGGCCGGGGTGGCGGCGTCAATGCGTCACCGACCCGGTCGACCAGCAGCGCCATCTCGTAGCCGACCTGACCGACGTCACACGCCCGGGCCGCGAGGACCGCGAACGAGGAGCCGTCGGAGATCGACATGAGGAAGAGGAAGCCGTTGTCCATCTCGACGACGGTCTGCAGCACCGCCCCGCCCTCGAAGCAGCGGGAAGCGCCCTGCGTGAGGCTCACCAAACCGGAGGCGATCGCGGCGAGCTGGTCGCCACGGTCGCGCGGCAGGTCACGCGAGGCGGCCAGCAGCAGACCGTCCGCCGAGACGGCTACCGCATGGGCGACGCCCGGCACCCGGTCTGCGAAATTGGCCAGTAGCCAACCGAGATCCTGCGTAGATGTCATGCCTCTTGCTCCTTGCCAACCTGCGAGTTTTGAGGCCCGGCCGAAGTGGGCTCCGGGGTTTTCGAGTCGTCGGACCGGGTGCGGCCGCGCTGAACGCCTCGGTGATAAGCGGACAACAGACCACGCACGGACTCCGGCGTGCGCCGGTGGACCGTGGCGGGGTTCTTCTCCACCCCGCCCGGGACCAGTTGCGCTTGCGGCACGCGTTTTGGCAAACCCGTGTCGGTCTTCGCAAATTCCTGCTCCTGGGCGAGTGCGGCGGCCGCCTGCCATCCTTCGTCTGCCGCAGTCTGCCAGTTTACCGCCGAACCGCCGGTCGCCCGGTCGGCCGAACCTCGCGAAGCTTCACCCGGAACCCGGGTTTCAAATCGCTGCGGAGGCACGTATGCCGTGTCGCTGTAGGTCACCTCGACCGGCCGCGTCGAAGCGCCGTTGGACGCCGGTGCCGGCGCGGCGGGCGCGGCCGGGGCGGCGGCGACAGGCTCGTCGTCGAAGGTCGGGCGCTTGCTGGTGCTCTGGAACCAGGCCGACTCCAGCTCGCGGAAGATCGGCAGCTCCATCGTCTCGTCGACGAAGCGCTGGCGGGAGTCGCCGGCGTCGCTTTCGGAGGACGCCGGGTCCCAGTCGAGCCGGACCCGCGGGATCTCCGCCGTCATGTCCACCGGCGCGTACGGCTCGGCGGACGCGGCCGCGGGAGCCGGAGCGGGCGGCTGCGCCGCGAACCGGTCGGACTGCTGCTGCGGGCCCGACGAGACCGGCGGCCAGGCGGGCGGTGCCGCCGCGGCCGGGGGCGGGCCACCGGCGGCGTACGCCGCGGGGACGTCATAGCCGCGCGGGTCGGACGCCTCGGGACGCTGCCGCGGGATCTGGCCGCTGACCTCTTCCTCGGCGACCTCGCCCTCGACGGTCCAGTTCTCGTTGGCGCGGCGCTGCGGCAGCGGGTTGAGGTCACCGGGCGTCCGGCGCTCCTCGGACTGCTCGCCGCCCACACCGGTCAGGTCCGACCAGGCGGGCAGGCTGCGACCGGCACCGGGACCCTGCTGGGCCGGCGGGCGGGGGCCGAAGCCACCACCGTCGCGCGGACCGGGACCGGCGTCGCGCGGGTCGATGCGGGGGAAGGCGCCGCTGGGGCCGCCGGCGAAGCTGTCACGCGGCGGCGGGCCGGCGGGGTTCGCATCACCGAAGCTGTCGTGGAACGCGGCGGGGGGCGTCTCGCGGCGCGGCGGGGTGCCGTTGGCGAAGCCGTTGACCGTCGGCCGCTCGCCGGTGTGCGGGCCGGAGCCGAAGAGGCCGCTGCTGGTGAGCGTGCCGAAGCGCGGACCGCCGCCGTTGCCGCCGCCGGCTGGGCCGCCCACGGTCGTCGGCCCGCTCTCCAGGGCGAGCGGCGAAGCGAGCGGGGAGCGCGGCGCGGGCGTCGACGGGATCGGCCGGGCCTGGACCATGTCGTTGGGGCCGACGGCGGGCATGCCGGCGGTCGGCATGCCGGCGTTGGCGCGGCCGGACAGGGCCCGCGGCACGAGGACACCGGCGGGCAGCGTCATGTCGGCGATGGTGCCGCGCTCGCGCGCGGCCCGCAGCTCGACCTTGACGCCGTGCCGGGCGGCCAGCCGGGCGACCACGACGAGGCCCATCATCCGGGAGACGGCCACGTCGACCATCGGCGGGTTGGCGAGGCGCTCGTTGAGCTCGTTGAGCTGCTCGGGCGAGACGCCGATGCCGTGGTCCTCGACCAGCAGGACGGCACGGTCGCCGACGCGGCGGGCCTCCACGATGACCGCCGAGTCCGGCGGGGAGAAGGCCGTCGCGTTGTCGAGCAGCTCGGCGACCAGGTGGACCATGTCGTTGACCGAGTGGGCCGCGATCTCGATGTCCCGGTCGATCATGCCGAACTCGATGCGCGTGTAGTGCTCGACCTCGGACTGCGCGGCGCGGAGCACGTCCATGAGCGGCGCGGGCTCGCGCTGGATACGGGTCGAGTCGGCACCGGCGAGGACCAGGAGGTTCTCGTCGTTACGGCGCATCCGGGTGGCGAGGTGGTCGAGCTGGAAGAGCTCGGCCAGCCGGTCCGGGTCCTCCTCGCCGCGCTCCAGCCGGTCGAGGTGACCGATGAGCCGGTCGACCAGGATCTGGGAGCGGCGGGCGAGGTTGACGAACATCGTCGCGACGCTGGCCCGCAGTGCGGCCTGCTCGGCGGCGGTGCGGACGGCTTCCAGGTGGACGGCGTTGAACGCCTCGGCCACCTGGCCGAACTCGTCGCGGCTGCGGACCGGTAGTGGCTCGGCGATCTGCAGTGCCAGTTGATGCGGCGACATCTGACCGGCCAGGGCGGGGTCTCGCAGTCGCTGCACGGCCTGGGGCAGCCCGTACTGCGCGACGGTCAGCGCGCCGTGGCGCAGCTCCCGCAGCGAGCGGGCCATGGACCGGGCCACGATCCAGGCGAAGAGGATGGCCAGCAGCAGCATGCCGAGCAGGGCGCCGGCGGTGACGAGCACCTGGCGCTGCAGGTCGTTGCGGTGCGCGGTCGCGCTCTCGATGTTGTGCTCGTCGAACTCGACCTCGATGCCGCGCAGCAGGTTGGCCTTGTTGACCATCGAGTTGTCCCACGCGGCCGCGGATGGCAGGCCGGTCTGGGGCAGGTCCTCACCGGTGAGCGGGGTGAGCTGGCCCTCGAACTTCGCGGCCTCGCGCAGGTCGGAGCCGGCGATCTTCTTGTCGAACAGGTCGCGGTGCCACGGCTCGGAGACGACCCGGAACTGCTCCTCGGCCTGATCCTGGCCGTTGAGCGCGGCGTCGAACTCCTTGCGCAGCTGCGGCGTGAACTTCCTGGTCGTCAGGACCCGCAGCACGACGACCCGCTCGAGGGAGACCTGCTCCTTCATCTCGGAGATCGCGGCGGCGGCGCGCATGTCGGCGCCGAGGGCCGGGTTGTTGGACAGCTCGGCCGCGGCGTCGCGGATGCTCAGCAGGTCGTCGATCAGCGTCCGGTACCGGCTGACGACGGTGCTGGCCAGGATGTCCTTGCCGCCTTCGGAGATCTGCTTGCGCATCCCCGGCAGGTCGAGCAGCTGGGTGTCGATCGAGGCGAGCTGCTTGCGGAAGTCCTCGGGCGGGTCGGCCAGGCCGGACCGGGTGAGCCGGTATTCCTTGCTCGTGTCCTCGGTCTTCTGGATCTGGCGCTCGAAGGTGGCGCGGGCCTCGACGTTGCCCTGCTGGTCGAGCACGCCGAGCAGCAGCGCCGCGTTGGCGCGCTCGCTCTGCAGCTCGTGGACGAGCGAGGAGGCCTTGGCTGACAGCCCCGACAGGGTGCGGGCCCGGTCGGCGTCGTTGGCGTCACCGATGTTGTCGACGAGACCGTTGGTGCCGACCACGATCGTCGCGATGATCGGGACGATCATGATCAGGCCGAGCTTCGACCAGATCGGCAGGTCTCGGAGCCGGCCCACCGGGAGACGCAGACGCGACGAGACCGGCTCCCGCGTCGTTGGCCGTTTGCTCACTTCACCGCCCTCCGAACCGGGGCCTTGCGAATCAGCAGGCACCCGCGACCGGCCGACCCTACTGGGCCAGACCTCCGAGATTCCACCATGTCCCGTCGCAAGAAGAAAGCCCAGGCCTCCCGCTAGCCGTTATGTTCCGCATGAAGAAAAAAGTCCGTTTGACGGTAAGTTCAGCCGATCATCCCCCTACGCTGGGCGATTTACCCGATGCACGCAGATGATGACGGCTGACATATCGGTACAAAATTACGACATCAACTTCGCGTATGCGGGCTTGATCACCTCGTTGATCAACGCCAGCCGCTCATCAAACGGAATAAAAGCACTCTTCATTGCATTCACCGTGAACCACTGCATTTCGGACCAGCCGTAGCCGAAGGCCTCGACCAGCAGGGCCATCTCGCGGCTCATCGAGGTGCCGCTCATCAGCCGGTTGTCGGTGTTGACCGTGACCCTGAAGCGCAGGTCACGCAGCAACCCGATCGGGTGTTCCCGGATCGAGGCGGCGGCGCCGGTCTGGACGTTGGACGACGGGCAGAGCTCGAGCGGAATGCGCTTGTCCCGCACGTACGCGGCGAGCCGGCCGAGGGAATTGTCGGCCGCGACGTCGTCGACGATGCGCACACCGTGTCCGAGCCGGTCGGCGCCGCACCACTGGATGGCCTGCCAGATCGACGGCAGGCCGAACGCCTCACCGGCGTGGATGGTGAAATGCGAGTTCTCGCGCTGGAGGTATTCGAAGGCGTCGAGGTGCCGGGTGGGCGGGTATCCGGCCTCCGCCCCGGCGATGTCGAAGCCGACCACACCCGCGTCGCGGTACTGCACCGACAGCTCGGCGATCTCCATCGAGCGGGCCGCGTGCCGCATCGCGGTCAGCAGCGTGCCGACCCGGATCGGGTTGCCGGCAGCCGCCGCCTCGGCGGAGCCCTCGCGGAAGCCGTCGAGGACCGCCTCCACCACCTCGGCCAGCGCGAGGCCCTGGGCCAGGTGCTGCTCCGGCGCGAAGCGCACCTCGGCGTAGACCACGCCGTCGGCGGCGAGGTCCAGGGCGCACTCCCGGGCGACCCGGACCAGGGACTCCCGGGTCTGCATCACGGCGACCGTGTGGGCGAAGGTCTCCAGGTAACGCTCCAGCGACCCGGAGTCGGCCGCCGCGACGAACCACTCCCCGAGGCCCTCCGGGGTCGCGGCGGGCAGCTCGTGGCCGATGCCGGCGGCGAGGTCGAGGATGGTGGCGGGACGCAGGCCGCCGTCGAGGTGGTCGTGGAGGAGGGCTTTCGGCGCGCGACGGATCTCGTCGTAGGTGGGTGCAACCATGGAACGACACTAGTAGCGTGCACGCCTCCGTCATCACACATCTGCGGTGTCCGGTCTGCGCCGGCCCGCTCACCGCCGCCGATCGGGCGCTGCGCTGCGCCGCGGGCCATTCGTTCGACATCGCGCGGCAGGGTTATGTCGACCTGACCGCGGGCCGGTCGGTGCACACCGGCGACAGCGCCGAGATGGTGACCGCCCGGGAGGCCCTCCTGGAGGCCGGACACTTCGACGTCGTGTCCGACGCCGTCGCGGCAGCGGCGGCAGGTGTACCGGGAGCGGGCCTGATCGTCGAGGTGGGGGCCGGGACCGGCCGCTACCTGGCGCGGGCCCTCGGTCCGGACAGGGTCGGTCTCGCCGTGGACGTGTCGAAGGCGGCGCTGCGCCGCGCGGCCCGGGCCGACCCCCGCATCGGCGCGGTGCGCGCCGACGTGTGGCAGGGTCTGCCGGTCCGCGACGCGGCCGCCGATGTGATCCTCGACATCTTCGCGCCGAGGTCGGGCGCGGAGTTCGCCCGCGTGCTGCGCCCCGGCGGCGTCGCCGTGGTGGTCACCCCCGCGCCCGGGCACCTCGCCGAGCTGGTGGCGGCGCTGGGCATGGTCGGCGTCGACCCGGCGAAGCCGGAGCGGCTCGCGGCGAGCCTGCGCCCCTGGCTCACGCAGGTGGACGAGGTGCCGCTGCGGGCCACCCTGGCGCTGGACCGCGCGGCCGCGGCGGCCCTGGTCGGGATGGGTCCGAGCGCGTGGCACACCGACCCGGCCGCGGTGACCGCCACCCTGGCGGGCATGCCCGAGCCGATCACCGCGACGCTGGAGGTGCGCCTGAGCACCTGGCGCTCAGGCGGATAAGCCAGCGCTCAGGTGGATAGGCCGGCGCTCAGGTGGATAGGTCGACCTCTTCCCATCCGGGCGGGTCGCCGTGGTACGGCCCGGTGAAGACCACCGCCCACTCCAGGGCCCAGCGGCGCTGGCCGACGGCGTTGGAGTCGAGCTGGCCGGGCAGCGGCAGCCGCCGCCGCTCCGCCTCCAGATAGGACCAGTCCAGGCAGTAATAGAGGTCGAGCTGCGCCGCGGCGTCACCCGCACCGCGCGGTGCGGCCAGGGTGCGCTGCCGCCACGCCGAGAAGGTCTCGCCCTGCGGCAGGTTGGGCAGCCGCTCCATGAGCCCGTCGGCGGAGGGCAGCAGCGGATCGAGGTCCATGGCGATGCCCAGCAGCCAGGCCAGCGCGAAGAGCGCCTCCAGGTGCAGCGCGAAGGACCGCTCGTCGCCGTCGCCCTCGGCCACGAACTGCCACTCCGGCCCGGTCAGCCGGTCCTGCAGCCCCGACCGGTCCAGCCAGTGCGTCGCGAGCTCCGGCGGCATGCCGGCGACCCGGGCGAGCACGACGTTGAGGATCGCCGCGCGCACCTCGATCTCCGCACCGGGACGCAGCTCCACCAGGTCGCCGGGCTCCCAGGCGAGCGGGAAGTTGGGCGGTGGTAGAGGGAGCCGCAGGCGGTGCAGCTCTTCGAGGCTCGCCTCCCGCACCCGCTGCGGATCCGGCGACGTCACGGTCACCCGGGCACTGTAGCCGCCGGATCCAGCAGTGTCTCTAGGAGTCGCCCTCAGGATCCCGGCGGGCGAGGTCGGGGGCGAAGGCGGGCAGGCAGACCGCGACGTACTCGGCGCCGTCCGCGGTGGGGGTGGTGTACCTGACGCGTTCCCCCGCCCGGGTGACGATCGCCTGACCTGCGGTGACGTCGAAGTGGCCGCCGTCGTGCTCGACCCTGACGGTGCCGCGGAGCACGATCGTGAACTCGTCGAACTCGGGCGTCTGGAACGGCTCGGTCCAGCCGCCCGGGGCGATCATCTTGGCGATCGACGTCGCGGACTCGCCGGAGTTGACCCGGCCGACGTACTCGTCGATGATCTTGCCGCCGGGGACGGGGATCTGGGTGGGGGCCTTGATCAGTTCGGGCATCAGGAGATCCTGTCGAGAATCAGCGGTCGGGAGGGTGGCGGCGTGTCCGACAACGTGACCGCGTCGCGGGCCACGGCCAGCGCCGCCGGGAGCTTGCCGGCGTCCTCGGCCCGCAGCTCCATGATCACGTCACCGGCCCGGACCGCCTCGCCGGGCTTGCGGTGCAGGATGATGCCGGCCGACGCGCTGACCGGGTCCTCCTTGCGGGCGCGGCCCGCGCCGAGGCGCCAGGCGGCCACGCCGACAGCGTAGGCGTCCATGGTGGCGACGAAGCCGTCGGCGTCGGCGGTGATCGTCTCGACCTCGTGCGCCACCGGCAGCGGCGCGTCCGGGTCGCCGCCCTGGGCCCGCACAAGGGCCCGCCAGGAGTCCATGGCCCGCCCGCCGGCGATCGCGGCCTGCGGGTCGGCGTCGCCGAGGCCCGCCGCGTCCAGCATCTCCCGGGCGAGGGCCAAGGTCAGCGCGACCACGTCCTGCGGCCCGCCGCCGGCGAGCACCTCCAGGGACTCCTCGACCTCCACGGAGTGCCCGACGGTCCGGCCGAGCGGCACCTCCATGTCGGTGAGCAGGGCGACGGTGGTCACGCCGTGGGCCTTGCCGAGCTCGACCATGGTGCGGGCCAGCTCGCGCGCGTCGGCGACCTCGCGCATGAAGGCACCGGAGCCGAACTTCACGTCCAGGACCAGCGCGCCGGTGCCCTCCGCGATCTTCTTGCTCATGATCGAGCTGGCGATCAGCGGGATCGCCTCGACGGTGCCGGTGACGTCGCGCAGCGCATACAGCTTCCGGTCGGCGGGCGCGAGGCCCTCCCCCGCGGCGCAGATCGCGGCGCCGACCGTGCGCAGCTGCTCGACGAACGCCTCGTTGGACAGCTTGGTGCCGAACCCGGCGACCGCCTCGAGCTTGTCGAGGGTCCCGCCGGTGTGGCCCAGCCCGCGGCCGGACAGCTGCGGCACCGCCGCGCCGCACGCCGCGACGAGCGGGGTCAGCGGCAGCGTGATCTTGTCGCCGACGCCGCCGGTGGAGTGCTTGTCGACGGTCGGGCGGCCGACCCCGGACAGGTCCAGCCGCTCCCCCGACGCGATCATGGCGGCGGTCCAGCGGGCGATCTCGCCGGCGGTCATGCCGTTGAGCAGGATCGCCATCGCCAGGGCCGACATCTGCTCGTCGGCGACGACACCCTTGGTGTAGGCGTCGACGACCCAGTCGATCTGCTCGTCGCTGAGGATGCCCTTGTCCCGCTTGGCGCGGATGACGTCCACGGCCGCGAAGCTCATGCCGCACTCCAGTCCTGCTCGATGCCGGCCGGCCGGGGAGCCTCCCCGGCCCATCTGGCGGTGCCCTGGGCGTCGACGACGATCACCCGCGACGTGCGGACCCGGCCCCAGGCGACCCCCTCGTCGGCGGTGGCCCAGGTCGGGCCCTCCTCCAGGATGCCCGCCGGCTCGCTTTCCGCGGCGCCGGACGAGCGCTCCCAGTAGGCGGTCCAGACCTGCCTGCCGTCGGCGATGTCAGGGTGTACGAACACCGTGCCGGCGCCGACCTTCAGGGCGAGCGCGGCCGGGACGGAAGGACCAGCCGGGGCGATCCGCCCCAGGTCCGTGTCGTCGAAGGCATGCGGCAGCAGCGCGGTCATCGGCAGCGGGCCGTCGGCGTGGTCGATGAGGCAGTCCGCGCCGCCGTGCTCCCACAGCAGCTGCCGGCACCGGCCGCACGGCATGAGCGGCCGGCCGTCGCCGTCGACGCACGCCAGGGCGATCAGCCTGCCACCGCCGGTGACCTGCAGGTTGGAGACCAGGCCGCACTCGGCGCACAGGCCGAGGCCGTAGGAGGCGTTCTCGACGTTGCAGCCCACGACGATCCTGCCGTCGTCGACGAGCGCCGCCGCGCCCACCGGAAACTTCGAGTACGGCGCGTAGGCGCGCGCCATCACGGTGACCGCCGCCTCTCGCAGCGCCACCCAGTCGACGTCCGTCACGCTCAGCCTCCCCGCCGGAACGGTTTGCCGTCCGCGGCCGGTGGCCTGAGTCGTTGCGCCGCGAGCGCCAGCACGACCAGCACGGTGATGTAGGGCGCCGCCTGCACCAGCGCGGTCGGGATCTTGTCCACGGAGAAGAACAATACGTAGGAAAGGACGCCGAGGACGGCGGAAGCGACCGCCACGAGCCGGTTGCGCCGGATGAACTCCCACACCGCGAGGGCGAGCAGCAGAGCGCCGACCAGGATGAGCAGGGCGTGCACGGACTCGCTGCCGCGCCGCAGCTGCAGCGCGTCGGTGTAGCCGAACAGGGAGGCGCCCACGGCGAGGCCGCCCGGCCGCCAGTTGCCGAAGATCATCGCGGCGAGGCCGATGTACCCGCGGCCGCCGGTCTGCCCCTCGCGGTAGATCGCGGAGGTGACGGTGGACAGGTACACGCCGCCGAGGCCGGCCATCGCGCCGGAGATGACCACACCGTAGTACTTGTAGCGGTAGACGTTGAGGCCGAGGCTCTCCGCCGCGTGCGGGTCCTCACCGACGGAGCGCACCCGCAGGCCGAACGAGGTGCGCCAGAGCAGCCACCAGGTCAGCGGGATCAGCAGCACGGCGAGGATGGTCACCAGCGACACCTCGTAGAGCAGGCCGCGCAGTACCCCCGCGACGTCGCTCACCAGGAACCACTCGTGCTCCTCGATGCCCTTGAGACCGTTGATGCCGGGCACCGAGATCCTGGGGATGTGCGGCACCTGCGGGGACTGCGTGGCGCCGGCGCTGCCCCAGGTGATGTAGGACAGGTAGCGCACGACGCCGGGTGCCAGGATCGTCATCGCGACGCCGGAGATGATGTGGTCGACGCCGAAGGTCACGGTGGCGACGGCGTGCAGGAGCCCGCCGATGGCGCCGCCGAGGATGCCGATGAGCAGCCCGACCCACGGGCCGAACTCCAGGCTGCCCCACGCGCCGAACCAGGTGCCGAGGATCATCTGACCCTCGAGGCCGATGTTGACCACGCCGGCGCGCTCCGCCCACAGGCCGCCGAGGCCGGCGAGCCCGAGCGGCACCGCCGCCTGCAGGGCGGCCTGGATGGCGCCCGACGAGGTGACGTCCGGGGCGTTGGCGAGCTGGTGGACCAGCGACAGGCCGATCAGCGCACCGGAGATGATGAGCATGATCATCCAGCTCGACATCCGCCGGCCCTTGGTCTTGACCGGAGGCTGCGCCGCCGCCTCGGAGAGCATCGTGTCGGTGCTCACTTCGACTCCTCCACTACCGGGACGGGCGCGGCGGTGGCGGTGGCCACGCCGACCCGGCGCTGCTGGGCCCGGCGGCCGATGCGGGCGGCCAGCTCGTAGGCGATGACGACCGAGAGGACCGTGACGCCCTGCATGATCAGGACGATCTCTTTGGGGATGCTGTCGATGTCGAGGATGATCTGCGAGCTGGCCAGGAAGCCCCACAGGATCGCGGCGAGCGCCATGCCGATCGGGTGGTTGCGGCCGAGCAGCGCCACCGCGAGGCCGGCGAAGCCGATGCCGCCGAAGCCCTCGGTGTAGGTGTGGCTCTCGCCCAGCATGCGGGGCAGGTTGACCAGGCCGGCGATCGCGCCGGAGATCAGCATCGCGGTGATCACCATGCGCTTGGCGTTGACGCCGCTGGCGACCGCCGCGAACGGGTTGTAGCCGGTGGCCCGCAGGTCGAAGCCGAAGCGGGTGCGGTTGATCACGAACCAGTACGCGGCGCCGAGGACCACCGCGACGGCGAAGAAGCCGAGCACCTTCTGGTCGGTCCCGGAGATGATCGGCAGGCCGGGCATCCACGAGTCCTCGCTCAGGATGCCGGTGGTCTTGATCTGCGCGCCGGGCTCGGTGACGCCCCAGTGGTCGTTGAGCAGCCAGGTGATGACCAGGCCGCCGATCGCGTTGAGCATCAGCGTGGAGATGACCTCGCTGACCCCGCGCTGGGTCTTGAGCAGCGCGGCGATCGACGCCCACGCCGCGCCGACGATCATCGCGACGACGATGATGAGCACGATGCGCAGCCCGCCGGGCATCCAGTCCATGAACGACGCGCTGGCCAGGGCGCCGGCGAAGAACGCGCCGACCTTCGACTGGCCCTCGACGCCGATGTTGAACAGGCCCATCTTGAAGCCGAACGCGACGGCGACCGCCGCGATGTACAGCTCGCTGGCCTTGTTGAGGATCTCCACCTTCGTGTCCGGCAGCATGCCGAACTCGTACATGTGCTGGAACGCCAGCAGAGGGTCCTTGTCGCTGATCAGCAGGGCGACCGACGAGATCGCGGCGGCGATGATCAGCGCGGCGACCGGTGCGATCAGCTGCGGCAGCAGCTTGCCGATGTCGATGCGCCGGACCGCGGCGACAGCGCTCATGCCGACGCCTCCGCCTCGCCGCGGCGCCGCCACGAGGCACGCGGAGCACTGAGCCGATGATGAACGGCTCCTCCGCTGCACTCCAAGCCGTTCATGAAGGGATCTCCTCACCTGTGGCGCCGGTCATGGCGACGCCGAGCTGCTCGGGGGTGACGGTCGACGGGTCGGCGTCGGCCACCAGCCGACCACCGTAGATCACCTTCAGCGAGTCGGACAGGCCGATCAGCTCGTCGAGATCGGCGGAGATGAGCAGCACGCCCATGCCGGCGATCCGGGCGTTGCGGATGTGGTCCCAGATCGCGGCCTGGGCACCGACGTCCACGCCGCGGGTCGGGTGGGCGGCGATGAGCACCTTCGGCTGGTGGCTCATCTCCCGGCCGACGATGAGCTTCTGCTGGTTGCCGCCGGACAGCGCGACCGCGGCGACGTCGATGCCGGGCGTGCGCACGTCGTACTCGGCGACGATGCGGGTGGTGTCGCGGCGGGCGCCGCCGACGTTGATGAGGAAGCCGCTCGCGTTGGGCCGCTCGGTCTGGTGACCGAGGATGCGGTTCTCCCACAGCGGCGCGTCGAGCAGCAGGCCCTGCCGGTGCCGGTCCTCCGGGATGTAGCCGATGCCCGCCTCGCGGCGCCGGCGGGTGGGCCAGTCGGAGACGTCGTCGCCGTCGAGGGTGACGGTGCCGGTCGTGGCGCGCATGCCCATGATCGCCTCGGCGAGCTCGGCCTGGCCGTTGCCCTCGACGCCGGCGATGCCGACGACCTCGCCCTTGTGGATCGTGAACGAGGCGTTGTCGACGATCGGCCGCCCGTCGGCTGCGCGGACCGTGAGCCCCTCGACGACCAGGACGGGCACCTCGGTGACGGTCGACTCGCGGGCCTCGGGGCTGGGCAGCTCGCTGCCGACCATGAGGGTCGCCAGCTGGCGGGCGGTGACCTGGTCGGGCTTGACGGACGCGACGGTCGTGCCGCGCCGGATGACGGTGATGTCGTCGGCGACGCCGCGGACCTCGTCCAGCTTGTGCGAGATGAACAGCACGGTCAGGCCCTCGCGGATGAGCTCGCGCAGGTTGCCGAAGAGCTCGTCGACCTCCTGCGGGACCAGCACCGCGGTCGGCTCGTCGAGGATGAGGATGCGGGCGCCCCGGTAGAGCACCTTGAGGATCTCGACCCGCTGGCGGTCGCCGACGCCGAGGTCCTCGACCAGCGCGTCGGGGTCGACGTCCAGCCCGTACCGCTGGGAGATCTCACTGATCTTCTGCTTCGCCCGGGCGCCGATGCCGTGCAGCTTCTCGGCGCCGAGGACCACGTTCTCCGTGACCGTGAAGTTGTCGGCCAGCATGAAGTGCTGGTGCACCATGCCGATGCCGGCCTCGATCGCGCGCTGGGGCGACGGGAACCTCACCGGGCTGCCCTCGATGAGGATCTCGCCCTCGTCCGGCGGCTGCATCCCGTAGAGGATCTTCATCAGGGTCGACTTGCCGGCACCGTTCTCACCGACGATCGCGTGGATCGTGCCCTTGCGGACGGTGAGGTTGACGTCAGAGTTCGCCACGACGCCGGGGAACCGCTTGGTGATCCCCTTCAGCTCGACGGCGGGTGGGTCCGCGGTCACGAGATGCTCCTTCAACAAGTGATGGCGGGGGACCGGATCACAGTCCCCCGCCTCACGTCCAGCTCTGGATTACTTGGTCGGCACCGTGATCTTGCCGGAGACGATGTCGGCCTTGAACTCGTCGAGCTTGGTCTTGATGTCGTCGACCTGGCCACCGGAGGTGGCGTAGCCGACGCCGTCGGCCTTGAGGTCGAAGACCGTCGGGCCGGCCTTGAACTTCTCCTCGCCGAAGTCCTTGACGAAGTTGAACACCGCGTTGTCGACCCGCTTGAGCATCGAGGTCATGATGACCGTCTTGAGCGAGGCGTCGGTCACGGTGTTGTACTGGTCGGAGTCGACGCCGATGGCCAGGGCGTTCTTGGCCTTGGCGGCCTCGAAGACGCCGGTGCCGGAGCCGCCCGCGGCCGCGTAGATGATGTCGGCCTTCTGGTCGTACATACCGGTCGCGGCGGTCTTGCCACCCGCGGGGTCGTTGAAGCCCTTGCAGGCCTCGGCCGGGGTCGACAGGTAGTTCGTCAGCACCTTGACGTCGGCCTTGGCGGCCTTGGCGCCGGCGGCGAAGCCCGCCTCGAACTTCTTGATCAGGTCGACCTGGCAGCCACCGATGAAGCCGACCGTGCCGGTCTTCGTCTTCAGCGCGGCGGCCGCGCCGACCAGGAAGGAGCCCTGCTCCTCGGCGAAGACGAGGTCGGCCACGTTGTCGGCGGTGGTGCCGCCGTCGACGATGGCGAACTTGGTGTTCGGGCAGTCCTTCGCGGCGCGCGCGAGCGGGCCGTTCTTGGCGTCCGCACCGTCGTAGACGAAGCCGACCGCGATGACCGGGTTGTAACCCGTCGTGCAGAGCAGCTTCAGTCGCGCGTACTTGTCGTTCTCGCTCTCGCCGGCGACCGCGGCCAGGTCCTTGACCTCAAGGTTGAGCTCGCTCTTGACCCGGTCGAGGCCCGCTGCGGCGGAGTCGTTGAACGACTTGTCGCCCCGGCCGCCGATGTCGAACGCGAGGCCGACCTTGACGTTCTTCTTCGCCGTGGTGCCACCGCTGCTCGAGCTGCCCGGGTCGCTGCCCTTGTCGTCACCGCAAGCGGCCATGGCACCCAACGCGACAATCGCCACCGCGGCGGCCGCGAGAACCTTCATCCCACGCACTCGGCGCAAGACGGTCTCCCTTCACCAATGCACCGCCCCAACGCGGTGAATCCCAACGGCGGGAGCGTACGCCCTCAGACCGACAGTTCCGCAGTTTGCTGCCGGGTTGGGAGGAGTGCGTTATAGGGCCGTGACGTGCCAGAGGTCCCTCCAGCGTACCGGCATCGATCTTGCACCGCCCCGCTTGCTACCAAAAGACGGCAACGGCGGCGTTAACGAGCGTTAGCCCCACCAAAGCCAGGAAATGCCCGCGGTTGACCTCCTCGCGCTTGCGCGAGAAGAAGGTCATGGCGAAGATCGCCAGGCCGATGAGCCCCTTGACGACCAGCTTGGCGGTGGGCGGCTCATGGCCGTCGCGCAACGGCGCGGACAGCGCGATGCCGGTCACCACCTGGACGATCGCACCCCACAGCATCGCGTTGTTGATCCGCAGCTTGCCGGTGAGGTACTGGGTGACCGACCCGCCCAGCAGCAGCGCGAAGCCGATCAGGTGGGCATAGAGGAGGATGAGCCGCAAAGGTTCCACTGGCGCAAGGTAGCGCCTCCTTGACTCTCCAGCAGCTGGAGGGTCCACGATGGGCCGCATGAACATCGGCGAGCTGTCCAGGCTGTCCGGGCTGCCGGTCAAGACGATCCGCTACTACTCCGACGTCGGCCTGGTCCCGGAGGCGGAGCGGTCGCACGCGGGCTACCGGCGCTACGACCACGACTCGCTGGTCCGGCTGGAGTTCGTGCGCACCCTGCGGGAGCTCGGGCTGGACATCGCGACCATCAAGCGGGTCCTGGACCGGGGCGAGGACCTGGGCGCGGTGGCCGCCGCGCACGCGGAGGCGATCGGCGTGCAGATCCGGGTGCTGCGGCTGCGCCGGGCGGCGCTGCGCGCGGTGGCCCTGCACCCGGAGCGGGGCGGCCCGACCCCCGCCGAGCTGGACCGGATGACCCGGATCGCGCAGGCCAGCACCGACGAGCGGCGCCGGATCGTGGACGAGTTCTTCGACAGCATCTTCGCGGAGCTGCCCAGGGCGGAGGAGTCGCCGGAGGCCGCGCAGTTCAGCGCGCGGATGCGCAGCGTCTCCCCCGACCTGCCCGACGACCCCACCGACGCGCAGATCGACGCCTGGATCGAGCTGGCCGGGATGCTCCGCGAGCAGGACTTCCGGGCCCGGCTGCGGGAGATGGGCAAGCGGAGCTTCGCCACGGACGAGCGCCGCCTGGTGCCGACCGACATGTCAGAAATATCGTGGTTCACCGGTCACATCGCCGAGCACATGGACGCGGGCGTCGCGCCCGGCAGCCCGCAGGCGGTCCCCGTGGTGGCCGCCGTCCTGCGGCGGTGGGGCGTCGCCGAGGAGGACCTGGACGTCCTGGTCGACCAGCTCACCCTCGCCGTCGACCCGCGCGCCGAGCGGTACTGGCAGCTCATGGCCGTAATCAATGGATGGCCGCCGATCCCGGCGACAATGCACAGGTGGGAGTGGTTCCTGAACGCCCTCCGGGCGGGCCACGGCCCGTTAGCGTGACTCTGTGGAGTGGTGGCGGCACGCGGTCATCTACCAGGTCTACCCGCGCAGCTTCGCCGACAGCGACGGCGACGGCGTGGGTGACCTGCCCGGCATCACCGACCGGCTCGGCCACCTCGCCGACCTCGGGGTGGACGCCCTGTGGCTGTCGCCGTTCTACCGCTCCCCCATGGTCGACGGCGGCTACGACGTCAGCGACTACCGCGACGTCGACCCGGTCTTCGGCACGCTCGCGGACTTCGACGCCCTGCTCGCGGAGGCGCACCGGCTCGGGCTGCGGGTGATCGTCGACATCGTGCCCAACCACACGTCGTCGCGGCACCCCTGGTTCGTGGAGGGCCGGCGCGACCGGTACATCTTCCGCGACACGCCGAACGAGTGGCAGTCGCTCTTCGGCGGGCCGGCCTGGACGCAGGTCGCGGACGGGCAGTGGTACCTGCACCTGTTCGCGCCCGAGCAGCCCGACCTCAACTGGCACAACCCGGAGGTGCGGGCCGAGTTCGACGACATCCTGCGCTTCTGGCTGGACCGGGGCGTCGACGGCTTCCGGGTCGACGTCGCCCACGGGATGATCAAGGACCTGGCCGGCGTGACGTTCTTCGACCACGAGGACGTCCACGAGATCCACCGCGGCTGGCGCAAGATCCTCGACAGCTACCCGGGCGACCGGATGGCCGTCGCCGAGGTGTTCGACACCGCGCCGGCCCGGGTGGCGCGCTACGTGTCGGTGGGCGAGCTGCACCAGGCGTTCAACTTCGACTTCCTGGAGGCGCCCTGGGACCCGGCCGTCCTGCGCCGGATCATCGACGGGTCGCTCGCCGCCGCGACGCAGGTCGGCGCGCCGCCCACCTGGGTGCTGTCCAACCACGACCGGCGCCGGCACGTGACCCGCTTCGGCGGCGTCCGGCGGGCCCGCGCCGCCGCGCTGCTCATGCTGGGCCTGCCCGGCAGCGCCTACCTGTACCAGGGCGAGGAGCTCGGCCTGCCGGAGGTGCTCGACCTGCCGGACGAGGTGCGCACCGACCCGCAGTGGGTCCGCTCCGGCGGCGCCGAGCTCGGCCGCGACGGCTGCCGCGTGCCGCTGCCGTGGTCGGGTGACGCGCCGCCGTTCGGCTTCGGGCCGGACGGCTCCTGGCTGCCGCAGCCGGCGGACTGGGCGGCCGTCACGATGGAGGCGCAGCGCGGGGATCCGCACTCGACGCTGTCGCTCTACCGGGACGCGCTGCGGCTGCGCCGCCCGTCGACGACGCTGCGCTGGCTGGACGCGCCCGACGGGGTGCTGCGCTTCGAGACGGAGACCATGCGGGTCGCCGCCAACCTGACGGCGGAGCCGGTGAAGATCGAAGAGCCGGCCACCCTGCTGCTGAGCAGCAGCGAGATGGCCGGCGAGCTGCCAGGCGACACGACCGCCTGGTGGAGCGTCTAAGCGGTGAGCTTCGCCGCGATCCGGGCGAAGCCGGCGCGGATCTCCTCGATCGACGGGGCTTCGTGCGTGTGGTCCGGGTCGTCGTGGTCGTGGTGGTGGTGGCCGTGGTCGTCGTCGTAGTCGGCGAGCTCCTCGTCGAGCGCCGCCGTCTCCAGGTCCTCGTTCTCGGCGGCGAGGCGGGAGGCGGCGATGTCGCCGAGGATCTGGTCGGCGGTGACGTGCGGCTGGAGCGGCTCGACCACCGCCATCAGCTCCTCGTCGGCCACGACGGCCTCGGCGAGGGCGAGCGCGTGCGCCCGCTCATAGGGCCCGCACACGACGGGCTCCCACTCCTCGTCTTCGTTCAACGGGCCGAAGGTGATGATCCACGGCAGGGTCAGCGCCGGCGCGTCGGCCGGCAGGTCCAAAGTCACAAGTGCACCCACGGCGCCCATCATGACGCGTCGCGCGGCTCCGGTGGCGCTGAACCGCCGGACGGGGCGATCCGGCGCGCCATGTCGGCGGCGACCGCGACCGACTGGGGATCGGCGGCGGTGCCGGCGGCGGAGGGCTCCGGATCCGCGGCGCCGGCCAGCGGCGGGTGGTCGGCGCGCACCTCGGCGGCGACCCGCTGGGTGGTCTCCGCGGCCTGCTCGACCAGCTCGGCCGCCCGCAGCGCCGCCTGCACGTCGCTGCGCGGCGCGCCGCCGGCCAGGTCCTTGGCACGCCCGTGCGTGTCGGTGGCGGCCAGGGCCGCGGCGAAGAGCAGCAGCTGGTGCAGCAGGTACATGTAGAGCAGCAGCCCGATCGTGCCGGCGACCAGCTGGTAGGCCGGGTTGTCCTCGATCCGGGTGATGTAGAGCTTCCCCAGCGTCTTGAGCAGGCCGAGCCCGACCGCGAAGAGCGCCGCCGAGGGCAGCAGCCGGCGCAGCGACATCCGCAGCCGCGGCACGCCGGCCAGCAGCGCCATGCCCAGCACCAGGTCCACGATGCCGGACAGCAGCGTCGACGTGCCCCGCAGCGCCACCCGGACGGGGTCCTGCTCGAAGTCGCCGGCCAGCCAGTACAGCAGCTCCTGGACGCCGGCGAAGATGCCGATCGACACGATCAGCAGCAGGCCGAGCGCCACCAGGACGGCGAGGTCGACGAGCCAGCGCACGAAGTAGTTGCCGGGATGCTCCTGCAGGTGCCACAGGGCGCGCTGCGACGAGCGCAGGTTCTCCACCCAGCCGACGCCGGCGATGATCAGGCCGATCATCGCGATCAGCCCGATCTGCTGGCTGCCGGCGAAGATCTGGTCGGAGTGCAGCTGCGGCAGGTTGACCGCCAGGTAGGCCTGGACCCTGGCGACGACGGCCTCGTTGCCGCCGAGCACCCGGCCGAGGATGAAGAAGGCCACCACGACCATCGCGAAGACGGCGAAGAAGCCGTAGTAGGCGGTCGCGGCGGCGAGGCGGGCCGCGTCGACGTCGAAGTAGCGCTCCTGGGCCCGCCACACGTGGTCGAACGCGCGGGAGCGCCGGCGGCCCCCGGCCACCGCCTTGTCGAAGCCGGCCTCCAGCCGGTCCAGCAGGCCCACCTCTCTATCGTCGCTGATCGACCGCGGACCGGCGCGGCGACAGGCGGTACTGCGCGTACGGCTGCCATCGACCGCTCTCGTCGTGCTCGAAGAGCGCGAACCCGTCCACGTCGAAGACCGCCTCGTAGCCGGCGAGGTCGGCGAAGGCCGCGTCGAGCCGCTCCGGCGCCACGTTGTGCGCGACCGTCACGTGCGGGTGGTACGGGTACGACGCCGCCGCCTCGATCTCGGTCGCCGCCTGCACCGCCTCGTGCAGCCGCTCGCACTCGCCGATGCCGGCGGCGACCGCCACGAAGACGACCTGCGTCAGCGGGCGGAACGTGCCGGTCCCGCGCAGCCGCACGGTGAACGCCGCGTGCCGCCCCGCGACCTCCGTGAGGTGCCGGTCGATCGCGGGCAGGTCGGCGGCGGCCACGACGGTGGGGCCGAGCAGGGTCACGTGCGCGGGCACGTGCGCCGCGGCGGGGTCGCCCGCGGCGAGCCGGGCGGCGGTCAGCTCGCTGCCCCACGGGTCGGGAAGGTCGATCGCGACGCCGATGGTGGTCTGCTCGCGAGCCACGTCAGTGCGCAGCACCCGGTGCGAGGAACCCGATCCGGTCGTAGACCGTGCCGAGGGTGGCAGCGGCGACCGAGCGGGCCTTCTCGGCGCCGATCGCGAGCAGCTTGTCCAGCTGCGCCGGGTCCTCCAGGTAGGCGTTGGTGCGCTGCTGGATCGGGCGCAGGAACTCCACCACGACCTCGGCGAGGTCCTTCTTGAGGTCGCCGTAGCCCTTGCCGTCGTAGGCGGCGACCAGGTCGTCGATGCTCCGGCCGGTCAGCGCCGAGTAGATCGTCAGCAGGTTGGCGATGCCGGGCTTCGCGGCCTGGTCGAAGATGATCTCGCGGCCGGTGTCGGTGACCGCCGACTTGATCTTCTTCGCCGCCTTCGCCGGGTCCTCGAGCAGCTCGACCAGGCCGGCCGCGGTCGACGCCGACTTCGACATCTTCGCGGTCGGCTCCTGCAGGTCGGTGATCTTCGCCGTGTCCTTGATGATGTACGGCGCCGGCACGGTGAACGTCTTGCCGAAGGTGGTGTTGAACCGCTGGGCCAGGTCGCGGGTCAGCTCCAGGTGCTGGCGCTGGTCCTCGCCGACCGGCACCGCGTCGGCCTGGTAGAGCAGGATGTCGGCGGCCTGCAGGATCGGGTAGGTGAACAGCCCGACGCTGGAGCGGTCGGCGCCCTGCTTCTGCGACTTGTCCTTGAACTGCGTCATCCGGCTGGCCTCGCCGAAGCCGGTGATGCAGCCCATCACCCAGCCGAGCTGCGCGTGCTCCGGCACCTGGCTCTGCACGAAGAGGGTGCACCGGTCGGGGTCGAGCCCGACGGCCAGCAGCTGCGCCGCGCTCACCCGGGTCCGCTTGCGCAGCAGCGCCGGGTCGTGGCCGGCGGTGATCGCGTGCAGGTCGACGACGCAGTAGAAGGTGTCGTGCGTGTCCTGCATCGCCACCCAGTTACGCAACGCGCCGAGATAGTTGCCCAGATGGAACGAGTCGGCGGTGGGCTGGATCCCGGAGAGCACCCGAGGACGGTCGGTGCTGACGGACGGCGACATGCGCGTCATTCTGTCAGCACCACCACAGCGGTGGCGCAACCGGGAGCGAGTCATAGCGGTCTTCAACGGTGAGGGGGTGACGGGGTGGGTGAAGAGCTCGAGGCACGCGAGGCCGTCCGTGACGCGTACGAGGCGCATTACCGGCGGCTGGTCGCCGCCCTCTACGCGCTCACCGGCGACCACGCCGAGGCCCAGGACCTGGTCCAGGAGGCCTACGCGCGCGCCCTGGCCCGCCCGCGGCAGTTCCTCGACGTCGCCGACCCGGAGGCGTGGTTACGCACCGTCGCGATGAATCTGGCCCGGACCCGCTGGCGGCGCCGCCGGCTGTTCGACACCCTGGTCCGCAGCGGCCGTGTCGCCCGTCCGGTGGAAAGCGTGCCCGGCGTCGACCCCAACCGGGTGGCGCTCGTCGCCGCCCTGCAGCAGCTGTCGCAGGCGACGCGCGAGACGATCGTGCTGCACCACCTGGCCGACATGTCCGTGCACGAGGTCGCCGACGCCCTGGGCGTGCCCGTCGGCACGGTGAAGGCCCGCCTGTCGCGGGGCCGCGCCATGCTCGCCGCCCTGCTCAGCGACGCCGACCCCGACGCCGCCGGCCCGCGCCGCCGCCCCGCGGTCCTGCCCCAGCGGGACGTCCAGGAGGTGCGCGATGCGCCCTGACCTGGACTTCCGCACCCTCCGCGCGCAGATCGAGTCGGCGACGTGGATGCCCGACTTCAGCCTGCTGTCCCGCCGGGCCGGACGGGTCCGCATGCGCGACCGGATGGCCGTCGCCGGCGCCCTGGTCGGCACGCTCGCCGTGTTCGCGCCCGTCGCCCTGGCCGGCGTGTTCGGCCGCCCCACGCCGGCCGCCCTCGGCCCCAACCCGGACATCGGCGACCCCTGGAGCCCGCAGCCGTCGGCGTCGGCGCCGGCGAGCGGCACGTTCGAGTCGACCCGGACGATCCGGGCGGCCGCCGGCGACCTGCCCGACGGCGTGGTCGCCGCCGTGGACGTCTGCGTCGAGGTGCCCCAGGCCCGCCGGTGCAACCTCCAGGTGGTCGTGCTGCGGGACGGGTCCGCGCAGCGGCGCGGCCCGTTCCTGATGGACGCGCTGCGGCAGAGCCCGCTGGACAAGCTCGACCACATCGAGCTGGCCCGGATCTCCCCGCAGACGTTCATGCTCAGCGGCGAGGTCAGCGGCGGCTCCCGCACCAGCGTGAAGTTCCGCCTCGACGACAAGCCCGCCACGCCGGTCATCGGGCCCGAGACCCGCGAGGCTCTCGGACCCGCCGACCGGGCGCTCCAGCTCGCCCAGTACGGCGACCTCTTCGGCGTCCGGCAGGACACCGGGGGGCTGAGCCTGCTCGTCGACCAGCCGCCGATGGCCCGCCGGTCCCTGGTGGGCGACGTGCCGGTCGCGGCCGGCTGGTGGGTCACCGGTGCGGACATCCACTCCGGCGCGCCCGCTGTCGCGGTCAGCACCGACCAGGGCCGGCACTGGCAGGCCGTCACGCTCCCCGCGCCCACGGGCATCGACGCGCCGACGCTCGTCACGCTCGACGGCGTCACCGCCCACGCGTTCATCCGCTACAGCAAGGGGATCCGGCACTTCCGTACCCGCGACGGCGGCCACACCTGGCAGGAGGTGACCACCAAGATCGAGCTGCCGGCGCCGCTGAACAACGACGGCGCGCTCAACGGCCGCGCCTTCGGCGTGCTGGCGCGCCTCGACCGCTCGCTGGTGCTGTGGGTCCAGGGCGACTCCGAGATCGCCTACCTGCAGAGCCTCGACGGGGAGCACTTCGAGATCGTCGCCGGCCCCGGCGGCCCGCTCGACGCGCTCGACAACGGCTACGCCTCGCTCGGCGACCCGCCCAGGCTCTCCCTGGACGGCCGCAACTGGCAGTCCGCCACGCTGTCGGCGACCGTCCTGCCGGACTGACCGCGGGTTCCCGGAAAAGTGGAATTCCCGGGAACCGAAGGAGGCGGCCGGGGATCGTGGCCGGTGTGAGCGAGCTCGAGGGGGTCTACCACGCCTGCTACCGGCGGCTGGTGACGCAGCTCTACGCGTTCACGACCGACCTCACCGAGGCGCAGGACGTGGTCCAGGAGGCGTTCGCCCGCGCCGCCGCCCGGCCCGGCGGCTTCACCGGCATCGACAACCCCGAGGCGTGGCTGCGCACCGTGGCGGTCAACGTCGTCCGCCGCCGCTGGCGCCGGCGGAAGCTGCTCGACCTGATCATGCTCCGCGAGCGCGCCGTCCAGCGGCACGTGGAGGCCGGCCCCTCGCCCGAGCGCACCGACCTGACCGACGCCCTCGACGCCATTCCCCGCACGTACCGGGAGGTCATCGTGCTGCACTACTACGCCGACCTCAGCGTCGAGGAGATCTCGGCCACGCTCGGCGTGCCCGGCGGGACCGTCAAGTCGCGGCTGTCGCGGGGGCGGGCCGCCCTCGCCGAGCGGCTGCCCGGCTATGCGCCCACGGAGGTGCGTCATGCCTGACGAGCTGGAGACCCTGCTCCGCGCCCAGCGGCTCGACTTCACGCAGCCGCCGCTGGCCGCGATCACCGCCCGGGCCCGCGTCCTGCGCCGCCGCCGGCGCGCCGCCCAGGTGGGGGCGGTCGCCCTGGGGCTGCTCGTCGCCGCGTCGTTCCTGGTCCCGCGCCTGATCCCGCGCGAGGCGCCACCGCCGCAGGTGGCCGCCTCGCCGTCCGCCGCGCCCGGCGCCGTCTACACGGGCGGCGGGATCACGATCAACGGGCTGCCCGCCCTCCCCCGGGACCTCCCCGGGAAGATCCAGGACGCCGAGTTCATCGACGCCGACCGTGGGTTCCTGCTCACGGTCGACTGCGCCGCCGCCTGTACCGCGTGGGTCAACGCCACCCTCGACGGCGGCCGGACGTGGAGCACCGCCCAGGCACCCGGCGCCTTCCGCTCGCCCCCGCGCGGCGCGCTGCCGTCGCTGGTGGTCACCGGGTCGCGGATCACCCTGCTCGGCGCGGACGGCGCCCGGGCCAGCAGCACCGACGGGGCCGACTGGGACACCGACTCCCAACCGGCCACCACCGTCGACGCACTGCCCGGCGACGCCCGCTTGGTCCTGCGCGACGGGCGGCTCATGGCGCTGCTGCACGACGGCACCACGCTGGTGCAGCCGCCCGCCCAGCCGCCGCTCGGGTTGGCGTGGGTCGCTCCCGTACGCGCGGGCGACGGCTCCTGGTGGGTCGGCGGGGCGGACGGCGGCCACCCGGCGGTGGCGGTGTCCCGCGACGGGGGCGTCACGTGGAAGCCGACGACGTTCCCCGGCGGCGGCACGGCCCAGGTGTCGTTCCTCGGCCGGGACGTCTACGCGGCACTGACGGACCCCACCACCACCCCGCCCACGCTGCTGGGCGTCGCCGCGTCCTCCGACGGCGGCGCCGGCTTCGGCCAGCCCCGCCCGCTCACGGCGACCACCATCGGCGGCGACCTGGTCCCGCTGCTGGACGGCCGCCTCGTCATCGTCGACGGCGACAGCCACTGGCTCGTCTCCACCGACCGCGGCGCCACCTGGCAGCGGGTCCAGGGCCTGCACCCGACGAAGCGGCTGTCCCGGACGCAGACCGGCTGGGTCGCCTACGAGATGTCCACGATCTACACCGCGTACTCGGTCGACGGCACCACCTGGCAGAAGCTCGACGCCCAGTAGCGCCCGCCCTGGATAGAGCCCTGTCAGCCCCGGATGAGGTCCCAGGCGTCCTGGACCATCGTCGACAGCTCGGTGTGCCGCGGCGTCCAGGACAGCTCCCGCTTCGCCTTGTCGGAGGCGGCGACGAGCCGCTCCGGGTCGCCCGGGCGGCGGGGCGCCATCTCGACCGGGATCGGGTGGCCGGTGACCTCGCGGACCACGTCGACGACCTGCCGGTTGGAGAAGCCGGTGCCGTTGCCCAGGTTGTACACGCGGTGGCCGGGGCCGTCCATGGTCGCGAGCGCCAGGAGGTGGGCCTCACCCAGGTCGGCGACGTGGATGTAGTCGCGGATGTTGGTGCCGTCGGGGGTGTCGTAGTCGTCGCCGAAGAGCTGGAGCTTCTCCCGGCGGCCGAGCGCGACCTGCAGCGCGATCGGGATCAGGTGCGTCTCGGGGTCGTGCCGCTCGCCGATGATCGAGCCGTCCGGGCGGCGCAGCGCGCCGGCGACGTTGAAGTAGCGCAGGCTGACCGCGGAGATGCCGTGGCCGACGGCCTCACCCGTGAGCGCGTGGTCGGCGGCGAGCTTCGAGGTGGCGTACGGGTTGGGCGGCCGCACCGCGGCGGTCTCCGGGATCGGCACGACGTCGGGGTCGCCGTAGACGTTCGCCGTGGAGGAGAAGACGAGGCGGCGGGTGCCGGCGGCGCGCATGGCGTCCAGCAGCAGCAGCGTTCCGACGGTGTTGTTCTCCCAGTACTTCTCCGGCTTCTGCACGCTCTCGCCGGCGGCGATGAACGCGGCGAAGTGCAGCACGCCGTCGAATCCGGCGTCGCGGGTCAGCACGTCGCCGATCGCGTCGTGGACCCGGCCGCGGACGAAGACGGCGCCCTGCGGCACCGACGACTCGTGGCCGGTGGAGAGGTCGTCGAGCACTGTCACGTCGTGACCGGCGTCGAGCAGCAGTGCGGTGACGACGCTGCCGATGTAGCCGGCGCCCCCGGTGACGAGCAGTTTCACGGCGTTCCTCCAAAAGTCATCAGGAACCAACAAATTTACACGTCAGAGGTGAACGGCATAGTGCCCGGCACCTACAATTTCGGGCATGTCGCAGCATGGCGCCGGGACCTTGCGACAGGCTGTGGCGGGTCTGCTGAGCCGCTTGGCGCACCGGCTGCACACCGCCGACGAATCCACGGACGTCAGCGAGGCGGAGCTGCGCACGCTGATCGCAGGCGGCACCGGCACCGGCCACGTCCGTGAGGTGATGGTGCCGCGGACCGAGGTGCTGTTCCTCGACGCGGGCCTGACGGTCGCCGAGGCGGTGACCGTCGTGCGGGCCACCCGGCACTCCCGGTTCCCGGTGATCGACGGCGACCAGGACGACGTGCTCGGCTTCGTCCACGTGCGCGACCTGACCCTGCTGCCCGCGGTCGACCCCTGCCTGCGGCTGCGGGAGCTGACCCGCGAGGTGAAGCGGCTGCCGGCCAGCAAGCGGGTCCTGGCGGCGCTGTCGGAGATGCGGCGGGAGGGCCACCACCTGGCGGTCGTCATCGACGAGTACGGCGGGACCGCGGGCATCGTGACCCTGGAGGACCTGATCGAGGAGCTCGTCGGCGAGATCCACGACGAGTACGACCTGCCGCCTCTTGAAGAGAAGACCGCCGAGGTCGACGGGCGCCTCAACCTCGCCGACCTCGCGGAGCGGACAGGGCTGACACTGCCCACCGGCCCGTACGAGACCGTGGCGGGCTTCGTGATGGCCCGTCTCGGGAGGCTGCCCCGTTCCGGCGACGAGGTGCGGCACGACGGCTGGCACCTGCACGTCAGGACGGTGGAAGGCCGCCGGGTGGCGCGGGTGTCGGTGATCCGCCCGCGCCAACCGTAAGCGGATGTTCAGCCGGCCTCGATGATCATGCCGGCGCCGACGGTCCGGTTCGTGGCCTCGTCGATGATGATGAAGCCGCCGGTGGTGCGGTTGCGCCGGTACTGGTCGGCGAGCAGCGGCACCGTGGTGCGCAGCTTCACCCGGCCGATCTCGTTGAGGCCGAGCGACGTCGCCGACTCGTCGCGGTGCAGCGTGTTCACGTCCAGCCGGTACTGCAGGCCGCGGATCACGGTGCGGGCCGAGCGGGTCGTGTGCTTGATCGAATACTTGGCGCCGACGGTCAGCGGGCGGCTCTCGTCCATCCAGCAGATCATCGCCTCGATGTCCTGGGCGACGGCCGGCGCGTTGTTCGGCCGGCAGATCAGGTCGCCGCGGGCGATGTCGATCTCGTCCGCGAGCCGGATCGTCACCGACATCGGCGGGTACGCCTCCTGCAGCGGCCCGTCGGCGGTCTCGATGTGCGTGATCTTCGTGGTGAAGCCGGACGGCAGGACCATCACCTCGTCGCCGGGCTTCAGCACGCCCGAGGCGACCTGGCCGGCGTAGCCGCGGTAGTCGGCGACCGTGGTCGACTGCGGGCGGATCACGTACTGCACCGGGAACCGCACGTCGACCAGGTTGCGGTCCGAGGCGATGTGCACGTGCTCCAGGTGGTGCAGCAGCGACGGCCCCTCGTACCACGGCATGTTCTCCGACCGGCTGACGAGGTTGTCCCCGTGCAGCGCCGAGATCGGGATGACCGTCAGGTCGGGCGCCTCGAGCTTCGCCGCGAACGACGTGAACTCGTCGGCGATCCGCTCGAAGACCTCCTGCGAGTAGTCGACGAGGTCCATCTTGTTCACGCAGAGCACCAGGTGCGGCACGCGCAGCAGCGAGCACAGGAAGGCGTGCCGCCGGGACTGCTCGACCAGGCCCTTGCGCGCGTCGACCAGGATCAGCGCCAGGTCGGCGGTGGAGGCGCCGGTGACCATGTTGCGCGTGTACTGGATGTGCCCCGGCGTGTCGGCGATGATGAACTTCCGCCGCGGCGTCGCGAAATACCGGTAGGCCACGTCGATCGTGATGCCCTGCTCGCGCTCGGCGCGCAGGCCGTCGGTCAGCAGCGCGAGGTTGGTGTACTCGTCGCCACGCGAGCGCGACGTCGCCTCGACCGCCTCCAGCTGGTCCTCGAAGATCGCCTTCGAGTCGTAGAGCAGCCGGCCGATCAGGGTCGACTTGCCGTCGTCGACGGAGCCCGCCGTCGCGAACCGCAGCAGGTCCATCTGCCGCTGGGCGGGCGTCTCAACAACCGCGGTCATCTTAGAAGTACCCCTCACGCTTGCGGTCTTCCATGGCCGCCTCGCTGACCTTGTCATCGCCGCGGGTCGCGCCGCGCTCGGTGATGCGGGTCGCGGCGACCTCGTCGATCACCTTGTCGATCGTGTCCGCGTCGCTGCGGACCGCCGCGGTGCAGGAGGCGTCGCCGACGGTGCGGTAACGGACCCGCTCCACGAACGGCTTCTCGCCGGACTTCAGCGGCAGGAACTCGTTGATCGCGTAGAGCATCCCGTTACGGTCGACGACCTCGCGGTCGTGCGAGTAGTAGATGTCGGGCAGCGGGATGCCCTCGCGGGCGATGTAGTGCCAGACGTCCAGCTCGGTCCAGTTGGACAGCGGGAAGACGCGGATCGACTCGCCGGGCGCGATGCGGGCGTTGTAGAGCGCCCACAGCTCGGGCCGCTGGTTGCGCGGGTCCCACTGGCCGAAGTCGTCGCGGAAGCTGAAGACGCGCTCCTTGGCGCGGGCCTTCTCCTCGTCGCGGCGGGCACCGCCGAACAGCGCGTCGAAGCGGTACTTCTCGACGGCCTCCAGCAGGACCGGCGTCTGGATCCGGTTGCGCATGCCGTCGCCGGACTCGCGCACCAGGCCGCTGTCGATCGCCTCCTGGACGCTCGCCACGATGAGCTGCACGTTGAGCTCGCCGACGCGGCGGTCCCGGTACTCGAGAACCTCGGGGAAGTTGTGCCCCGTGTCGACGTGCATGACCGGGAACGGGATCCGGCCGGGCGCGAACGCCTTCTCCGCGAGGCGGAGCATGACGATCGAGTCCTTGCCGCCGGAGAACAGCAGGACCGGTCGCTCGAACTCGGCGACCACCTCACGCATGATGAACAGGCTCTCGGCCTCGAGAGCGTCCAGATGCGAGACGCGGTAGGGCGCGCGGCTCATGGTTGGCGGAAACCTTTCCCTAGGAAGCGACGGACGCGCTGATCGCGGCCAGCAGCTGAGGCGCCAGTGCCTTCCGACACACCACCAGGTCAGGCAGCCGTGGGTCGGGCTGGTTGTATTCCAACGTAGTCCCGTCGATCCGGGAAGCGTGCAGACCCGTGGCGACCGCCACAGCGACCGGTGCGGCGGAGTCCCACTCGTACTGACCGCCGGCGTGGACATAGGCGTCGACGGCGCCGTCGATCACCGCGGCGATCTTCGCGCCGGCGGATCCCATCGGCACCAGCTCGATCGGCAGCCGCTCCGCGAGCGCGGTCAGCAGCGCCGGCGGGCGGGTCCGGCTGGCCGCGAGGCGGATCGGCTCGCCCTGCACGCCCGGCATGGGCGGGAAGGGCGGCGGGGCGTCGGTGCCGAGCACGCAGTGCTGCGCCGGGAGGGCGACCGCACCGGCCAGGAGCCGGCCCCAGCCGGCGGCGCGCTGCGGCTGCGGGGTGCCGTCGCCGGCGTACTCGGTGATCCGCGCGGACGTGCGGCCCCACAGGGCGACGTGGACCGCCCAGTCGGCGCGGCCCTCCTCACCGAACTCGCGGGTGCCGTCGAGCGGGTCGACGATCCAGACCCGGTCGGCGTTCAGCCGGGTGGCGCTGTCGGCGCCCTCCTCGGACAGGACCGCGTCGGCGGGGCGCCAGCGCTCCAGCTGCGCCACCAGCAGCTCGTGCGACTGCCGGTCGCCGGCCTTGCGCAGGGCGGCCGGGTCGGCGTACCCCATCTCCTCGCGGAGTTTCAGCAGCAGGTCGCCGGCGCGCTGGGCGAGCCAGCGCGCGAACCCGCCGTCGGTGGCGGGTGGCAGATCGGTCATCAGTACGCTCCAGCCCCTCGGGTCACCGCGCTCAACGTCCGCAGCATGATCACCAGGTCGAGCGACAGCGACCAGTTCTCCACATACTGCAGGTCGAGGCGGACCGCTTCGTCCCACGATAGGTCCGACCGGCCGGACACCTGCCAGAGGCCGGTCATCCCGGGCCGCACGGCCAGCCTGCGCCGGGCGTCGTCCGGATACACGGCGACCTCCTCCGGCAGCGGCGGGCGCGGCCCGACCAGTGACATGCTGCCTCCGAGCACATTGAGCAGCTGGGGCAGCTCGTCGAGCGAAAACTTGCGCAGAAACCGTCCGACGCGGGTGACCCGTGGGTCGTTGCGCAGTTTGAACAGCGCGCCGTCGACTTCGTTGAGGTGCCGGAGCTCGGCGAGGCGGGCTTCGGCGTCCGTGTGCATGGTGCGGAACTTGACGATCACGAACTCACGACCGTCTTTTCCAACCCGTACTTGACGAAACAGTACCGGCCCTTTGGACTCCGCGCGAACCGCGAGCGCCAGACCAGCCAGAAGGGGACTCAGCACGACCAGCAGGACTACGGCGCCGACCCGGTCGACGACCGCCTTCAGCACGCGCCGCGCGCCGGTCAGCGTGGGGTGCTCGACGTGCAGCATCGGCAGGCCGTCGACGGGCCGGATGGTCGTCCGGCTGCCGGCCACGTCGATCAGCGTGCTGGCCACGATCAGGTCGATGTCGTCGCGCTCCAGGCGCCACGCGAGCCGGCGCAGGGCGTGCCCGTCCAGCTCGGGGCACGACAGCACCAGCACCGTGTCGGCCCGGGCCCGGCGCACCGCACCGGCGATCTCGTCGAACGTGCCCAGCACCGGCACGCCCGGCACGCTGCCCTCCTCGGCGAGGCAGGCCCCGACGACCTTCAGCCCGTGATACCGCTCCCGGCACAGCTGCGTGGTCATCGCCTCGACCGCCAGCCCGTGCCCGACCACCACGACCCGCCGCATGCAGGCGCCGCGCGTCTTGCGGGCCCGGTGCAGCAGCTGCCGCAGCACGAACCGCGACACCAGGCAGCCCGACGTGACCAGCGGCAGCGCGACCGCGAACCAGCCGCGGGCGATCTGGATCTCCGCGGCGTAGGCGCCGACGATGGTCGCGGCGGTCAGCCCCAGGCCGGCGCGCAGCACCCGCTGGTATTCGTCGGTGCCGACGAAGAGGTACCGCTTCTCGTACGCGCGGTTGGCGGCGAGGGTGGCGGTGAAGGCGACCGGCAGGAGCGCGGACAGCAGCGCGTAGCGGGTGTTGTAGTTCGTCAGCACCGAGCCGAACCGCACCTCGAACGCGACCAGGCCCGCGAGCACCCCGATCACCGAGTCGATCAGCAGCAGGGTCCGCAGGTAACGCCCCTCCCACGCCCAGCGGGCCCGGTGCCGCGGCGTCCTGGCCGGCTCGAGGTGCTCTTCCTGCGGTTTCGTCGCCGGTACGAACGTTGCCGCCCCTCCGACGGCATCCTCGACGGCGGCCTCGAGCTGGGCCGACACGAGGGCGGGCGGGACCGGTGGGCCGGGGGCCGGCGACACGGGGGCGGCGGCTGTGCGGGCGGCGGCCGACGGGAGGCGTTCGGGGTGCCCGGCGCGGCGGCCAGTGGTGGCACCCATGGGGCTGGGCCGGCGCCGTACCACCTGACGCTCGACGGTCTCCGTGCGCTGGACGGTCTCCGTGCGCTGGACGGGTTCTGTGCGCTGGACGGGCTCTGTGCGCTGGACGGGCTCTTTGGCCACCGCGGGTGGCGGCGCCGCGGCCGGTGGCGTGGACTGCAGGGCGTTGCTCTGGCGTTCGGGGCGCCGCAGGCCGCCGGAGCGCTCCTGGCGCGCACCTCCCGGCCGCTCCTCCCACCGCAGGCCGGCGCGGTGCTCACGCCGCTGGACGGCGCCGGTGCGCTCCTCGCGGCGCAGCGCGTTCGTGCGCTCCTCGCGGCGCAGGCCGCCGGGGCGGTCCTCGGGGCGGAGATGTGCCGGGCGGTGGAAGCCATCCCGCGCTCGCCCGCTGTCGACCGCCACGCACGCCTCCTTGAGTCCGCCTTCTTTGCAAAAGGTGCGACTTGGAGTACAACGTGCAACTCGGACATGCGTCACGGCGACACACGGACCCGCATGGAAGGTTCGGACCGGACGGACGATGGACAGGCAGGCCGTTACGACGCGTGATACTGGTTCTGCGCCGGCTCCAGGCCGCGCTCGATTACCATCTCCACCGCGTCCGCGGCCCGGTCGACGAAGAAGTCCAGCTCCTTGCGCTCGACCGCGGAGAAGTCCGACAGGACGAAGTCGGCCGGGTTCTGCCGCCCGGGCGGCCGGCCGATGCCGAACCTGACCCGCACGTAGTCCTTGCTGCCGAGCGAGGACGACATGGACCGCAGCCCGTTGTGGCCGCCCTCCCCACCGCCCTGCTTGAGCCGCAGCTGCTCGTACGGCACGTCGAGCTCGTCGTGCACGGCGATCACCTGAGCCACCGGCACCTTGTAGAACTGCGCGAGGCCGGCCACCGGCCCGCCCGACAGGTTCATGAACGTCAGCGGCTTCACCAGCACGATGCGCGGCCCCCCGACGCGCAGCCGCCCCTCGGCCACGTCGGCCGCGACCCGGCGATGCTTCGAGAACCGCAGCCCCGCCCGCTGCGCGATCAGGTCGGCAATCATGAAGCCGACGTTGTGCCGGTGTCGCGCGTACTCCGGGCCGGGGTTCCCCAGCCCCACGACCAGCCAGGGCGCGGTGTCCGTCATCAGGTCCCCTCACAGCGGCAAGGCCACGACCGCCACCAGGCGTCCGAGCCCCGAGTCTCCACGAAGCGCCGGTCGAGCGGCCGGCTAGAACTGTCGTACCTCGCTGCTACCTTCATCACGTCGAGCTCGGCGAGATGCAGGCGCGGGAGGCGTCCGCGGCCAAGTCTCGCAGCAACGCCCCGGTCCCCGCGAGCCACCGGTCGCGACCGCCGGCCACGTCCAAGCCGCGCCCACGGCCCGACTCGCAGCCACGGCCAGGTCTCGGCGGACCGCCAGCCGTGGCGACCGGCAGCGGCCACGGCCCGGTCCGGCAGCCACGACTGGCCCTCCGCGAGACCCCCGTCGCGAGCGCCGGGTGCATCCACGGCCAAAGCCGCAGCCAGAGCCGGACCCGCAGCACAGCCTGGTCTCGGCAGGCCGCCAGTCACGGGCGGCGGAAGCGACCACAGCCAGCCACCCACGCGCCAAAGTCCCACAGCCACAGCCACAGCCCGGTCCCGCAGCCACGGCCAAGTCTCCCCGAGACGCCGGTCGCAGGCGCCGGATGCGTCGACGCCAAAGCCGCAGCCACGACCGGACTCGCAGCACAGCCTGGTCTCGGCAGGCTGCCAGTCATGCGCAGCGAAACGTCCACAGCCAGCCATCCACGGCCGCAGTCCACAGCCCGGCCTCGTCGCCACAGCCAAATCCCGCAGCCACGGCCAGGTCTACGCGAGACGCAAGTCGCGACGCCAGGTGCAGCCACAGCCAGACCCACAGCCACGGCGGGCTGCCGGTCACGAAACGCTGAAAGCGTCCACGGCCAGCCACCCACAGCCGAGTCCCACAGCCACAGCTTGGACTCGCAGTCACGCCCAATCCCGCAGCCACGGCCAGGTCTACGCGAGACGCAAGTCGCGACGCCAGGTGCAGCCACAGCCAGACCCACAGCCACGGTCACGGCGGGCTGCCGGTCACGAAAACGCTGAAAGCGTCCACGGCCAGCCACCCACAGCCGAGTCCCACAGCCACAGCTTGGACTCGCAGTCACGCCCAATCCCGCAGCCACGGCCAGG
>NZ_JBEXUD010000024.1:0-15509 GCF_040614215.1 Dactylosporangium sp. NPDC006015 | reverse complement strand
GGTCACGGCGGACTGCCGGTCACGGGCGCCGGAAGCGCCTACAGCCAGCCACCCACGGCCGAAGTCCCACAGCCACAGCCGAGCCCCTCGGCCACAGTCCGGTCTCTCGGCCACGGCCAAGTCTCCGCACGACACAGGTCGCTGGCGGCGAGTGCGCTTACAGCCAGGCTCGCAGCCGCGAGGGCCAGGCTCGGTGAGATGGCGGCGGGGGGGCAGGGAGCGGCCGGCGCACGTGGATCGGTCCTTGCGACATCAGGGTCGCGGTGGGCCGGGTGCGCTGTGCTGGGCCGGGGTCCGCTCAGACAGCGGCCGCGGGTGCCCTTGGGGCGCCCGCGGCCTTTGGAGCGGTGGGGCTCAGGCGTCGGCCGGCTCCGGGGTCGCCTCGGCGGCCTCGGCGGCCGGCTCGACGGCGGCCTCAGCGGTCTCACCCTCGAGCGCCTCGGCGGTCGGGGCGGCGCTGATGACGGCGACGATGCTCTCCGGGTCGGCGGCCAGCTCGGCACCGGCGGGGAGCTTGATCGCACCGGCGGTGACGTGGTTGCCGGCCTCCAGGCCGTCGATCGAGGCCTCGATGAACTCGGGCAGCTTGGTCGCGTCGGCCAGGATCGCCAGGGTGGTGCTCTCCACCATGACGAGGGTGTCGCGGGCGGCCTCGCCGGTCAGGTGGACCGGGACCTCGACGGTGACCTTCTCGCCACGGCGGACGATGAGCAGGTCGACGTGCTCGTAGATGTCCTTGATCGGGTCGCGCTGGATGGCCTTCGGCAGGGCGAGCGCGGTGCCGCCGCCGTTGATCTCGATGTTGAAGATCTGGTTCTTGCCGCCGTGCCGGATGGCGGCGGCGAACTCGCGGGCGGGGAGGGCGATGTGGCGGGGCGCTTCGCCGTGGCCGTACAGCACGGCGGGCACCTTGCCGGCCCGGCGCGTGCGGCGGGCACCACCCTTGCCGAACTCGGTGCGGGGCTCAGCGCTGATCTTTACCTCGGACACGGCAAAAACTCCTGATGCGGTTGTGCGGCGGGCACCGGCCGGCGCGACCGGTAACAGTTGTCGTGTGCGGCGCACGGGCGAGGAGGCGCACGGGGCACAGGCCCGGAGCACCGCGTCGATCACGGAGCCCGATGGCCGTCATGCCGATCCCGCGAAGACCGCTTCCGCGATGGTCGCTGGAACGCACGCCCGGCCCTTGGAGCACCCTCGCCGTGGCAACCGCACTAGCTTACCCGAGACCTCCGGGCACCCTCACACGGCACCCGTCCGGTTGTGCAGATCACGCGCCTGTGTCAACCGGACGGGCCGCAGGGCCCTGGAAAAGACCAGGAAAGCCCGGGGAGGATCAGGACAGACCGCCGAAAAGGGTCGTGACCGACCCGTCGTCGAACACCTCGCGGATGGCGCGGGCCAGCAGCGGGGCGATCGACAGCTGGGTGATCTTGTCGACCTTCTTGTCGTTCGGGAGGGGGAGTGTGTTGGTCACCACGACCTCGCTGATCCGGCTGGCGTCGAGGCGCTCGCAGGCCGGGTCGGACAGCACGGCGTGGGTGGCCGCGACGATGACGTCGGCGGCTCCCTCCTGGAAGAGGATGTCGGCGGCGCTGACGATCGTGCCGCCGGTGTCGATCATGTCGTCGACGATCAGGCAGACCCGGCCCTCGACCTCGCCGACGACCCGGTTGGCGACCACCTGGTTGGGCTTGAGCGGGTCGCGGGTCTTGTGGATGAACGCGAGCGGGCAGCCGCCGAGGCGGTCGGTCCAGCGCTCGGCGACCCGCACCCGGCCGGAGTCGGGGGCGACGACGGTGATCGGGCGCCCGGCGTACTTGGCGTCGATGTGGTCGGCGAGGGTGTTCATCGCGAAGAGGTGGTCGACGGGGCCGTCGAAGAAGCCCTGGATCTGCGCGGTGTGCAGGTCGACGGTGAGGATCCGGTTGGCGCCGGCGGTCTTGAGCAGGTCGGCGACGAGCCGGGCGGAGATCGGCTCGCGGCCGCGGTGCTTCTTGTCCTGCCGCGCGTACGGGTAGAACGGCAGGACGACCGTGATCCGCTTGGTCGAGCCGCGCTTGAGCGCGTCCACCATGATCAGGCTCTCCATGAGCCAGTCGTTGATCGGGGCGACCATCGACTGCACGACGAACGCGTCGGAGCCGCGGACCGACTCCCGGTAGCGGATGAAGATCTCGCCGCTGGCGAAGTCGTAGGCGTCCATCGGCGTCGGCTCGACGCCGAGCACCGCCCCGATCTCTTCAGCGAGCGCGGGAAAACCCCGGCCGGAGAAGAGCATGAGGTTCTTGCGGTTCTCCGAACTGATGCTGGCCATGTGGGTTTCGCCCGCTCCCGATCTCGTGGTTGGGCTCATTGTTCGTCGGATGGCCCCGCATCGGCCACCGAGGCGGGCGCGACGTGGTTTTCTTCACGTGCGAGGGCGTCGCGCGCGGCCTGCGCGGCGGCTGTGCCAGGCCGCTTGCGCTCCACCCAGCCCTCGATGTTGCGTTGGTTGGCCCGGGAGACGCCGAGTGCGCCGGGTGGCACGTCCTTGACGATCACGCTGCCGGCGGCGGTGTAGGCGCCGTCGCCGACGTGCACCGGGGCGACGAACATGTTGTCGGCGCCGGTGCGGGCGTGCGCGCCGATCACCGACCGGCGCTTCTGCACCCCGTCGTAGTTGACGAAGACGGTCGCGGCGCCGATGTTGGTGCCCTCGCCGATCTCGGCGTCGCCGACGTAGGACAGGTGCGGCACCTTCGCGCCGTCGCCGATGTCGGCGGCCTTGGTCTCCACGAACGTGCCGACCTTCGACTTGCGGCCGAGCCGCGTGCCGGGGCGCAGATAGGCGAACGGGCCGACCGACGCCTGCGGCCCGATCTCCGAGGACAGGGCGTGGGTCCGCACGACGGTCGCGCCCTCGCCGACGATCACGTCGATGAGCGAGGTGTCGGGGCCGACGACCGCGCCCTCGCCGATGCGGGTCGCGCCGCGCAGGTGCGTGTTGGGCTCGACGACCGCGTCCCGGTCGAGGGTGACGGTGACGTCGATCCACGTGGTCGCCGGGTCGATGATCGCGACCCCGGAGCGCATCCACTCGTCGTTGATCCGGTCCCGCATGAGCGCCCGCAGCCCGGCGAGCTCGGCGCGGTCGTTGGCGCCGAGGGTCTCGGTGGCGTCCGGGGCGCGGTGGGCGACGATCGGCGCGCCGGCCGCGGAGAGCAGGCCGATGACGTCGGTGAGGTACTCCTCGCCCTGGTCGTTGTCGGTGGAGAGCTTGCCGAGCATCTCGCGCAGCCGCTCCGCGTCGAACACGTAGGCCCCGGAGTTGATCTCGCGGATGCCCCGCTGCGCGGGCGTGGCGTCGCGCTCCTCGACGATGGCCGCGAACTCGCCGCCCCGGTTGCGCACGATGCGCCCCAGGCCGGTGGGGTCGTCGACCTCCGCGGTCAGCACGGTCGCGGCGGCCTTGGTGCTCTCGTGCGTGTGCACGAGCGCGCTGAGGGTCTCCGCGCGCAGCAGCGGGATGTCGCCGTTGAGCACGACCACGGTGCCGGTGAGGTCGGGCGTCTCCTCCAGCGCGATGCGCACCGCGTGACCGGTGCCGCGCTGCTCGATCTGGGTGACCGGCACGGCGGCCGGCGCGATCTGCTCCAGGTGGGCCCGGACCAGCTCACCGCCGTGGCCGACGACCACGGTGGCGGCGCCTCCGATCGCCTCCTCGGCGGCGGCGAGCACGTGGCCCACCAGGGTCCGGCCGAGCAGCGGGTGCAGCACCTTGGGCAGGGCGGACTTCATCCGCTTTCCCTCGCCGGCGGCCAGGATGATCACGTTTCGCACGGGCGCGCTCCTCGACGGTGTCGGTGCGCCTCATCGTAGTCAGGTGGCTGGGGTGCCAGGATTCGAACCTGGACTGCGAGGCTCCAAAGGCCTGCGGGCTGCCGTTACCCCACACCCCAAAGATCTGCCTGTGCAGCCTACCGGTCGCGTCGATCCGGCTCGTATCGAGGCCGGTTCCCCTCACCCTCTCGGCGGGTCAGCCGATGTTTGCGGACGAAGATCACATAAAACCGCGGGTAATCGGCTTGACACAGAGCCAATCTGGCGAACCTACGCTTCCGTAAGTTACGGTGACGTAGGCGTAGCGTCGATCCCTGAGAGGTAGCATGTCCGCTGTACTGCTCGATCCCGTCCCTGGTCAGACCCCTGAGCGCGGGCCAAAAGCCCTGACCGAGGGGCGCCAGAGCGCCGGTATCCTGATCGCCCTCTGGGGATTCGTCGTCCTGCCGTTCGCCGCCCTGCTGGCGGCCGTCCCCGTCGCCTGGGGATGGGGACTCGCCTGGCTCGACGTCGCGCTCGGCACCGTCTTCTACGTGATCGGCGGGCTCGGCATCGGCTCGGGCTTCCACCGGTACCTCACCCACGGCGCCTTCAAGGCCAACCGTGGGCTGCGCATCGCACTGACCATCGCCGGCAGCACCGCGATCGAGGGCAGCCCGACGCAGTGGGTCGCCGACCACCGCCGCCACCACGCGTTCTCCGACCGGGAGGGCGACCCGCACTCGCCGTGGCGCTTCGGGGAGTCGTTCGGCGGCCTGCTCAAGGGCCTCTTCTACGCCCACGTGGGCTGGCTGTTCCACCGCGAGCTGTCCAACCGGGAGCGCTTCGCCCCCGACCTGCTGGCCGACAAGGACATCCGCCGCATCGACAAGCTCTTCCCGGTGATCGTCGCGCTGTCCGCGACGCTGCCCGCGATCATCGCCGGCCTCGTCACCTGGTCGTGGCAGGGTGCGCTGTCGGCGTTCTTCTGGGCCGGCATCGTGCGGATCGGCCTGCTGCACCACGTCACCTGGTCGATCAACTCGATCTGCCACGTCTACGGCGAGCGCCCGTTCGAGACCCGCGAGGGCGACAAGGCCAGCAACTTCTGGCCCCTGGCGATCCTGTCCTTCGGCGAGAGCTGGCACAACCTGCACCACGCCGACCCGACCTGCGCCCGGCACGGGGTCGACAAGGGCCAGATCGACATCAACGCCCGGCTCATCTGGCTCTTCGAGAAGTTCGGCTGGGCCACGGACGTGCGGTGGCCGAAGCGGGACAGGCTGGACGCCAAACGGCTGGCACGATGAGCGGGTGACCGACCTTCCGGAGGAAATCCCGCACGTCCAGCGCAAGAGCCCGCCACCGCCGCCGGCCCTGCCGAAGTCACGGGTGCGGATGTCCGCCGCCCAGCGCCGCGAGCAGCTGATCGCCATCGGGCGGGCGCTGTTCGCGGAGCGGGGGTTCGACGCCACCTCCATCGAGGAGGTGGCGTCACGCGCGAAGGTCTCCAAACCCGTCGTCTACGAGCACTTCGGCGGCAAGGAGGGCCTCTACGCGGTGGTCGTGGACCGCGAGGTCCGCAACCTGCTGGACCGGCTCACCAACGCGCTGACCGGCGGCCACCCGCACGAGCTGCTCGAGCAGGCGGCCCTCGCCCTGCTCGACTACATCGAGCACGAGACCGACGGCTTCCGGGTCCTGGTCCGCGAGTCGCCGGTGATGTCGCCGACCGGCAACTTCATGAGCGTCCTCAACGACGTGGCGCACCAGGCCGAGCACATCCTCGGCTCGGAGTTCAAGCGCCGCGGCTTCGACCCGAAGCTCGCCGAGCTGTACTCGCAGGCGCTCGTCGGGATGGTCGCGCTCACCGGCCGCTGGTGGCTGGAGGTGCGCAAGCCGCGCAAGGAGGTCGTCGCGGCGCACCTGGTCAACCTGGCCTGGAACGGGCTGTCCAACATGGAGGGCAAGCCCACGCTCGTCACCGGCCAGGGCAGATGACGCGGAAGCGGCGCGCCGGACGGGTCCGGGGCGCCGCTTCGCTGTCAGTGGCTCAGGCGGTGCGGGGGCTGTGCCGCAGGTGCTCCTCGGCGTCGGCCGCCGAGGCGCTGCCGACCCGGTCGTAGAGGCTGGCGGTGCCGGTGATGCCCCCGAGGATGAACGTGACGATCACGTTGACCATCGAGAACGCGAAGATGTTGGCCTCGGTCTGCATCAGCGCGAGCGACGCCATACCGACCACGGTCAGCACGATGCCGGCGAGCTGGTTGACGTAGTGCGCCAGGTTGCGCCCGACGAGGTTCGCGCCGAGGACGACGACCCCCGCGGCCAGCGACAGCAGCGAGAAGGCGGGGTTGGTGCGCAGCCCCAGGACCCACTCTGCTCCGTCCATGCCGGTGAACTGGTTACCCGACGTCTGGACGAATCCGACCACGCCGAAGACCAGCATGTAGAGACCGGCGACGACGCAGAGCAGCCGGTACAGGGGCCGGAGGTGGTGGTTGATCGGAAAGTGAGCGGCCATGACCGTATCTTAGGGCCGGGTCATCCCGCGATCTCGGCGAGGGCGAGCCATTGCTCCTCGATGAGCGCTTTCTCCTCCTGTACCGCGCGCAGCTCGGCGTCCAGAGCGGTGATCCTGGTGTAGTCGGTGGCGTGCTCCGCCAGCTGGGCGTGCAGCGCCGCCTCCTTCTGCGTCAGCCGGTCCATGCTGCGCTCCAGCTTCGACAGCTCCTTCTTCGCGGCCCGGGCGTCCTTGTCCGACGCCCGCAGGTCAGCGGCCTTCTCCCGGCCGGCCGACGCCGCGGGGGCGGTGCCGGTGCCGAACCCCTCCTCGGCCCCGACGATGCGCTCCAGGTACTCGTCGACGCCGCCGGGCAGGTGGACGAGGTTCCCGTCGCCGAACATGCCGTAGACGACGTCGGCGACCCGCTCGACCAGGTAACGGTCGTGGCTGGCGACCACGATCGTGCCCGGCCACGAGTCCAGGAGGTCCTCCAGCGCCGCCAGGGTGTCGATGTCGAGGTCGTTGGTGGGCTCGTCGAGCAGCAGCACGTTGGGCTCCGTGGCGAGCAGGCGCAGCAGCTGCAGGCGCCGCCGCTCACCGCCGGACAGGTCCGCGACCGGCGTCCAGACCCGGGCGCCGCTGAAGCCGAAGACCTCCGCGAGCTGCGCCGCGGTCAGCTCCCGGTCGCCGAGCTTGACCCGCTTCGCGACCTCCTCGACCGCTTCCAGCAGCCGCAGGCCCGACGGCAGCTCCTTGAGCTCCTGCGACAGGAACGCGGCCCGCACCGTGCTGCCCCGCAGGAGCCGCCCGCCGTCGGGGTCCCGTACACCCGCCAGCACCCGCAACAGGGTCGTCTTGCCGGCCCCGTTGGCGCCGAGGATCGCGATCCGGTCGCCCGGCCCCACCAGCCAGTCCACCTCGGACAGCAGGGTCCGCTCGCCGGCCCGCAGGTCCACCTTGGACAGCTCGTAGACCTGCTTGCCCAGCCGCGTGACGGCGAGCCGCTGCAGCGACACCGTGTCGCGGGCGGGCGGCACGTCGGCGATGAGCGCGTTGGCCGCGTCGATGCGGAACTTCGGCTTGCTGGTGCGGGCCGGCGGGCCGCGCCGCAGCCAGGCGATCTCCTTGCGAAGCAGGTTCTGCCGGCGGGACTCGGCCTCGGCGGCGACCCGCAGCCGCTCCGCCCGGGCCAGGGTCCAGGCCGCGTAGCCGCCCTCGTAGGCGCGGACCGTCGCGTCGGCGACCTCCCACGTGGTCGTGCAGACCGCGTCGAGGAACCACCGGTCGTGGGTGACGACCATGAGCGCGCCGCGGCGCTGCAGCAGGTGCCGCGCCAGCCAGGCGATGCCGGCGACGTCGAGGTGGTTGGTGGGCTCGTCGAGGATCAGCAGGTCGGCGGGGCGCACCAGCAGCGCGGCGATCGCGATGCGGCGCCGCTCGCCGCCGGACATCGGCCCGACGGGCGCGTCCAGTCCGAGATGCGGCATGCCGAGCCCGTTGAGGACGGTGCGGACGCCGGCGTCGCCGGCCCACTCGTGCTCCGCGGCGAACGCGGCGGGCAGCCAGGCGGTGCCGATGATGACGTCGCGGACCGTGGCGGTCGGCGGCAGGTCGAGGTTCTGCGGCAGCGCCGACACCCGCAGGTCGCGCCGGTGTGTGACGCGGCCCTCGTCGGGCTCCTCCGCCTTGGTCAGCATCCGCAGCAGGGTCGTCTTGCCGGCCCCGTTGAGCCCGACGACGCCGATACGGTCGGCGTCGTCGACGCCGAGGGACACCTCGTCGAAGATCCGCCCCGCCGGGTACGTCTTGCCGACCTTGTCCAGGTTGATGATGTTGGCCATCTACAGCACTCTCGCTCCGGGCACGGGACCGACGGCGGTGCGCACCGCGCGGCAGCAGTTGGTGGCCTCCAGGTCGGCCGCGAGCAGCGCGGCGTGCCGGGCGTCCTCGGCCAGGAAGACCACGGTCGGGCCGGAGCCGGACACGAGCCCGGCCAGGGCGCCGGCGTCGAGCCCCGCGTCCAGGACCCCCCGCAGCTCGGGCCGCAGGTGCAGCGCGGCGGCCTGCAGGTCGTTGGCGAGGTGCTCGGCGAGCACGTCGGGGTCCTTCTGCCGCAGCGCGGCGAGCAACCCGTCGGGCGTCCCCGCCTCGCTCTGCGCGCCCAGCTCGTCGAACGTCTTGTAGACCGTGGGGGTCGACAGGCCCTCCTCGGCGACGGCGAGCACCCAGTGCCACGCGTGCCCGCCGGTCAGGATCGGGCTGACCAGCTCGCCGCGGCCGGTGCCCAGCGCGGTGCCGCCCAGGACCAGGAACGGGATGTCGGAGCCCAGCGTCGCGGCGATGCCGGCCAGGTCGTCGCGGGACAGCCCGGTCCCCCACAGCTGGTCGCAGGCGACCAGCGCGGCGGCCGCGTCGGCGCTGCCGCCGGCCAGGCCCGCGGCGATCGGGATCTGCTTCTTCAGGTGCAGCCTGGCGTGCGCGTCGTGGCCCGTCTCGGCGGCCAGGGCCCGCGCCGCCCGGATGACGAGGTTGTCCTCGCCGAGCGACAGCTGCCCGGTGCCCTCGCCCTCCATGGTGAGCGTCAGCGTGTCGCCGCGGCGGGCGGTGATCTCGTCGTACAGCCCGATCGCGTGATAGACGGTGGTCAGCTCGTGGAACCCGTCCGGACGCGCGGCACCGACGTGCAGGTGGAGGTTGATCTTCGCGGGCACGCGGACCCGGACCGGTCCGTGCGCGGCCAGGCGCGGCCGGTCGAACTCCTCGTCGTCGTCTTCGGAGAAGAGCGGCTCGGTCACGTGGTGCACCCTACCCGTGCGACGGCTGCGCCTGCCGCTGGCTCGCGATACGGGTGAAGTCATGCACCGTGAGCTGCTCTCCCCGCGCGCCGGGGTCGACGCCGGCCGCCCGCAGGATCCGCTCGGCGGCGTCCGGCCCGCCGGCCCAGCCCGCCAGGGCGGCCCGCAGCGTCTTGCGGCGCTGCGCGAAGGCCGCGTCCACGACCGCGAAGGTCGCCTTCCTGCCGGCCTCCGCGTCGCCGGTTTCCTCGAGCGGTGTTTCCCGCCGGGTGAACGCGACGAGACCCGAGTCGACGTTGGGCACCGGCCAGAAGACGCTCGGCGGCACCTTGCCGGCCTGCTTCGCCGTCGCGTACCAGGCGAGCTTCACGCTCGGGACGCCGTAGACGCGGCTGCCCGGACCCGCGACGAGCCGGTCGGCGACCTCCTTCTGCACCATGACCAGGCCCTTGCGCAGCGACGGCAGCGTGGCCAGCAGGTGCAGCACGACGGGCACGGCGACGTTGTACGGCAGGTTCGCCACCAGCGCTGTCGGCTTCTGGTCGACGTCGACCCGCAGCGCGTCGCCCTCGATCACGTGCAGCCGCCCGGCCTGCTCGGGAGCGAACCGCTGTACGGTGGCCGGAAGCGCCTTCGCGAGCACCGGGTCGATCTCCACCGCGCAGACCTTGTCCGCCACCTCCAGCAGGCCCAGGGTCAGCGAGCCCAGGCCCGGACCGACCTCCAGCGCGACGTCGTCGGCGCTCAGCTCGGCGGCGCGCACGATCCGCCGGACGGTGTTGGGGTCGTGGACGAAGTTCTGCCCGAGCTGCTTGGTGGGCCGCACGCCCAGCTCCGCGGCCAGCTCCCGGATCTCCGCCGGGCCGAGCAGCGTCATCGCCATTCGCCGAACGCTCGGGTGCCGTTTGCCGAGATCGCGGCGCACAGCGTGTCCAGGTCGTGCCCGGCCACCTCGGCCAGGGCCCGGACGGTCAGCGGGATCAGGTAGCTGGCGTTGGGCCGGCCGCGGAACGGCACCGGGGTCAGGAACGGCGCGTCGGTCTCCACCAGCAGCCCGTCCAGCGGCGTGATCGCGGCCGCGGCGCGCAGGTCCTTCGCGTTGCCGAAGGTGAGCGTGCCGGCGAAGCTCAGCAGGTACCCCCGGTCGAGGCACTCCCGCGCGAACGCCTCGTCGCCGGAGTAGCAGTGCAGGACGACCTGGTCGGGCGAACCCTCCTCGTCGAGGACCCGCAGGATGTCGTCGTGCGCGTCGCGGTCGTGGATGACGAGGGTCTTGCCGTACCGCTTGGCGATGCTGATGTGCGCCCGGAAGCTCTCGTGCTGGGCCTTGCGGCCGTCGTCGCCGGTGCGGAAGTAGTCCAGCCCGGTCTCGCCGATCCCACGGACCCGCGGATGGGCGGCGAGCCGCTCGATCTCCCGCAGCGCGCCGTCCAGGTCGGCCTGCCGCGGCGCGTCGTTCGGGTGCAGCGCGACGGTCGCCACCACGTCCGGGTGCTCCTCGGCCACCTGTACACCCCACCGCGACGACTCCACGTCGACGCCGACCTGCACGAGGCGGTCGACCCCGGCGGCTTTCGCCCGGTCCAGCGCCTCCGCGACCGTCGACGGCCCGTTTTGTCCGTCACCCTCCAGGGTGATGTCGATATGGGTGTGGCTGTCCAGCACCGCGACCGGCAATGCTTCCGGCGCAGGGGGAAACTCCCCCTGCCGGCTGTGTTTTCTCGCACTCATCGGCCATAAGCATGCCACCTCCGGTTCCTCGTTCACGATTCGTTCACCAGGCGGTCTTAGCGTCGCGAAGGTGACAGTCATCGGGCATACGGCAGGGTCCGCGACCCACAGCGTGACGCTCGACGGGACCACCTACCCCGCCGAGGAGATCGCGCAGGGCGCGGCGTTCGAGGTGTACGCGACGCAGCCCGCTCCCGGCTTCCTGCCCAACCCGCGGCCGGGCGCCCGCTGGCCGTTCCGCCGCTTCGTGCACGTCACGGAGGTCGTCGCCGGCGGCCTGTCCGTGTACGAGGACGAGCCGCTGCTGATGCCCGTCACCCGCACGCTGGACTGGACCGGCCTGCACAAGCTCACGCAGACCCCGTCCGCCGCCGAGTGGATCGCCCCGATCCGCCGCACGGCCGCGGTCCGCCGTGGCACCCGCATGATCAAGTTCCTGACGGGCCGGCAGCTCGGCGGCCACCTGCGCGGCTGGCCGATCAGCGGCTTCTGCTACCGCGCCTTCGACGTCGCCCACCTGCGCACCCCGCAGGACCTGGCGATCCTCAGCTCGTCCTCCTCCCCCGAAGACGTCGTCTTCGCGATCCGCTGGCGGGCCGTGGACCCGTGGGACTACGACGTGCCCTTCGCCGACTCGTACGGCGGCCTGGTCTCGATGCCACCGCACGACCGCCTCGGCTCCCCCGTCATCGGCACCGGCTTCAGCCCGAGCGGTCGGCACATCGTGCCCGAGTTCGTGACCCGCGACCTGGCCGAGCTCCCCGTCCCGGCGAACACGTCCCTGGTCGCCTACACCAGCGACGGCACCGAGGTGACGCTCTACACGTACTTACCGGAGCAGCGCGCGTGGAGCCGCATGCACGGCCCGCAGTGGCGCCACCTCCTGCCCGACACGATCGCCGCCGACCAGGAGTACTTCCCGACCACCACTCCCCTGAGCCGGTACGTCGGCCGCTACCGCGACAACGTCTACGAGGCGATCGTCGACCCGCCGGGCGAGTTCCGGGTCGCGGCGAAGACCCGCGCCGCCCGCTACCCGCTGGACGCCCTGGCCCGCCGCGTCCCCTCCGCCACCTGGCGCGACGCGCCCTGCACCGTCATCCGCGAGGAGGGCGACTGGCTGCGCCTGCGCCTGAGCCGCCCCGACGGCGACGCGGTGGCCCGCCTGGGCGCCCACTGCGTGGAGCGCGGCCTCTACGAGGCCTGGGCCCCCGGCGCCGAGGTCACCGACGCCCGCGAGGAAGACCACTGGTTCGACCTGTGACGCTGTAATTCCCCCACCGCTACCGCGGCGGGCCCGGGCGGGAATTCCCACCCGCGACCCCAATGCGCCGCCCCGCGACGCACTGCCCGCGCTATGGCGCGAGACAGACCAAGCGGCAAGGACAACCCTGGCCGCGGACACAGCCAGATCCGTCCATGGATCACAGCGGCGGACGCAGCACCAGCACCGACGCTGACCTTGACCATGTGATCCAAGGACAACCCTGGCCGCGGACACAGCCGGATCTGTCCATGGATCATGGCGGCGGACGCAGCACCGGCGCCCGGACCAGGCGGCAGTGCCGTCGCGGGGCTTGACCACGTGATCCAAGGACAATCGTGGCTGTGCGGGCGGCCAGATCTGTCCTTGGATCAAGCCGGGCACTCGCGACGGCCGGTCCCCACCGGATGCGGCGCGTATGCGTCGCTTGGCCTGCCACGCGTCTCGGCGCGGGCAGTGCGTCGCGGAGCGGCGCATTGGGGCCGCGGGTGAGAATCCCCGCCGGGCCCCGCCGCGGCAGCGGTGGGGGAATTGCAGCGCTAGCTGGCCTGGGCCTTGGAGGAGTCGGCGACGGGGGTGCCGGCGGCGTGGGAGAAGGACTGGAGGCCCTGGACCAGGGCGGCCCGGTCATCCGGGGACATGCGGCGCAGGACGGCGGCGATGGTCTCCTGGCGCTGGCGGCCCAGGCCGTCGAGCAGGCGGCGGGCGGTGGGGGTGAGCACCAGCCAGACCTCGCGCCGGTCGCGGTCGTCGTTGGTGCGGCGCAGCAGGTCGGCGGCCTCGAGGCGGTCGCAGAGGCGGCTGGCGGACGACGGGGCGGTGTGCAGCGCGATCGCCAGCTGGGTCAGGTTGATCGAGCCGGCCTGGTCGACGACGCCCAGGACGCGGAGCTGGGCGGCGGACACGCCGGAGTTGTCGTTGGCGGCGCTGGTGGCGAGCACCAGTGCCTGGCCCGCGGCGTCGACCAGGGCAGCGGCCATCGAGGCCGCGTCGTCACTGCCAGCCGGGTGCGGTGAGGGTCGGGTCCGCACGTCGTCCTCCGGGGTTCGCGGGGATCACGGGTCGGCTCTGGGCGACCAGTCGAGGCAGACGATCAGCGCGTCGTCGGCGAGCTCGGCGCCTGCATGATAGTCGCGCAGGCTCCGCATGACGCTGCTGATCGCCTCGGCCGGTGGTTGCAACCGGGTCGATCGTATGGCACGGCTCAACTCCCGCTCACCGTACGCGGCCTCGTTCGGCCGGGTAGCCGAGTGCACACCGTCACTCACGATGAAGACGCGATCACCGGGCTGGAGACGCTCCTGCTCCTCGACGTATCTGGTGTCGCCGAACATGCCGAGCGGCAGCTGCGGGTCGAGGACCATGTCGCGGACCTGGCCGCCGCGGACCAGGAGCATGCGGGGCGAGCCGGCGTCGATGATGCGCAGGTCGCCGGTGGCGAGGTTGAGCGACAGCAGGAGGGTCGCCACGTGGCGGGTGCCGCCGTACTGCGAATAGATCGCGTCGGCGGCGAGGACGGCCTGGTCGGCGAGGTCGCCGGGGGCGCTGAGGCCGGTGGGGATGGACCGCCGGGCGTTGCGCATCGCGTTGACGGCGAGGGTGGTGAGCAGCGCGGCATCCAGGCCGGTGCCCATCCCGTTGAGGGCGGTGACGGTGAGCCAGTCGCCGTTGATGGACCAGTCGAAGTGGTCGCCGCCGACGGCGTACGCGGGCTCCAGCTGCCCGGCGAGCTTCACGCCGGGCTGGTCGTAGCCCCGGGCGGGCAGGAGGTCCCACTGCATCTCGGCGGCCATCGTCAGCCTGCCGTTGCGGCGGCGGTCCATGTGGTAGCGGTCGGTCCGCCGGTACACCGCCTGCAACGCCACGGCGAAGGTGCCGGCCAGCTCGCGCAGCCCCTCCCGCGCCTGCTGCGCCCGGTCGGCGTCCAGCACCACGCTGAGCACGCCGACGCGCTCGCCCCACGCCGTGATCGGCAGGTGCAGCCGGGCCAGCGACTGCCCCTCGCGGGCGTCCACGACGACCGTCTGGCTGGCGAACGCCCTGGTGGCCGACGTCAGCAGGTCGTCCGTGCCGTCAGGCTCGACGCCGCTGGGGGACAGCGAGGTCGAGCGGTAGTCGGCGAGCCACACGGTGCTGCTCTTCGTCCCGTGTGACGCGCTCAGGTGGGCGTCGAGCACCTCCACCAACCGATCCGGTGGGGCGGTGCGCAAAGCCTTCTCGATGGAGCCAACGCCGGACATGTGACCCTTCACCATCCGCGACCGAAGCCTTTGCTTGCCGTGCGGCAAATAATATAAGGCAGTCTGTCGAGTCAGGTGATACCCAGGCTCCCGTCGGAGTTACACCCAGCGAGAGCCGAGCCACATCCGGGAGAACCATTCGGTGTACGTAATGTCCATTCCACTATAGATCGGGTAGAAATAGGCGAAACATGCCGCTACGAGCAAAACATATGCACCTGCGACGATCGAACCGATCAGCCGGTGGTCGCTGGCGGGCTTGACGTGCCGCGGGGGTCCGATGATGGCACCCAGGACGTACACCACGGCGAGGACCAGGAAGGGCTCGGCGGGCAGCGCGTAGAAGTAGAACATCGTGCGGTGCTCGGGCATCGACTGGAACCACGGCACGATGCCGGCCAGGGCGCAGACCATGATCAGCCAGGCCCGGCCGTCGCGGCGGGCGATCGCCAGCCAGCCGAGCGCCAGCAGCGCCGGCAGGAACGACCACCACAGCACGGGCGTGCCGAGCAGCAGGATCTCCGACGCGCAGCTGCTCGCGTCGCACGGGCCGTCGGTGTTCCAGTAGAACGCCACGGGGCGGCCGAGCAGCAGCCACATCCACGGCCACGACTGGTACTGGTGCTTCGAGCTCAGCCCGGTGTGGAACTTGTACGCCTCGTGGTGGTAGTGCCACAGGTTGAGCAGCGGGTCGATGATCGGCCGGTCGCTCGGACGGCCGTTCGCCTGCGCGTACCAGTGCCGGAAGTAGCCGTCGTCGGACAGGAACCAGCCGGTCCAGGTCGCGAGGTACGTCACCAGCGCGAGACCCACCATGACGACCATCCAGCGGCCGTCGTCGAGGATGCCGTCCCGGACGCTGTGCCGCGACCCGGCCGCGCGGCGGGCGCTGATGTCGAAGATCAGGGTCAGCGCGACGAAGAGCAGCACGTACCACAGCGCGCTCCACTTGACGCCGCACGCGAGGCCCAGCGAGACGGCGCTGGCCAGCCGGTACCAGGGGACGCCGAGGCGGGGCCGGTTGGCCGGGCCGGGGCGGCTCGGGTCGACGCCGCGCTCCAGCGCCGCCAGCCACTTGGCGCGCCGCTGCTCGCGGTCCAGGACCAGGAAGTAGAAGGCGACCACGATCCAGAACATGAGGAAGATGTCCAGCAGCGCGGCCCGCGAGAGGA